>NZ_JBHRXI010000014.1:0-18638 GCF_042648365.1 Lutimaribacter marinistellae
GTCATCGTGTCGATCCGGGCCGAGGGGCATACGACCCTCCGCGCGATCGCAGATGTCCTGAATGCACGCGGCATCAGAACCCGACGGGGAGGCCGGTGGCATGTCTCGACGGTGCGGAACTTGCTAGTGCGGCTGCGGTCGAAAGGTGGCAATGATATCCAGATTAACGCTAAAGTGTGACAGGACGTTGCTCAAAATGGCAGCGAAGGACCGGTTCGAGCCCTGAGCGGGCATAGTGCTGTTGTTCAATCGGAAGAAGATGTCTTTTACACTGTCGGTCGGCTAGGGTTTCTTCAGGAGACCGCCCATGCATCGAAATCCTCGGCTCTCGGCTCTCAATTCTTGGCTGGTGGCAGGTGCTCCCGGTGCAGATGGTTTTGGCGAGATCAATGCCGAAATTGGCCGCCGACTGAGAACCACCGATCTCCCGGTCGACTTCTTTGGCGTCTACAAAACTTTGATGCATCCTGAGCTTCCTGGACGGTTCGATTACTGGACCGAAACCGGTGGGCCGAAAATGAGCAGGCTCACTCCCCGGCAACTCAAAGAAAGCAATCGGTGGATTGGAACCCCGGGCCAAGTATGCAGCAAGACCGGGCGAATGTTGCTTTACACATTTGGGGACAACCCCGAATTCGACGGCAGGCCCGATATGAAAGCGCTGCGGGAGAGAGGGTATGCCCAAAGCCTTTGCTTGCCTCTACACTCGAGGTACACACCCGATCTCAACGTTGCGGTTGCCATGACCAAGGCCGAAGGTGGCTTCACCTCGGACCAGATCGAGGCACTCCGCAGTCTTCAGGCGCAGATTGCGCGCGTCACGGAAGGGTTTGTGCTGCACGAAAGCACGATTGCGGTCTTGTCCACCTATGTAGGACGCGATGCCGGAGCGCGTGTTCTGACCGGGAACATCCGACGCGGGGATTCAGAGAATATTCCGTCAGTTGTACTATTCATCGACCTTGAAAGTTTCACCCAGTTCTCCAACCAAGCGACTCCGGAAGATACTATTGGCTTCTTAAATCGTTTCTTCTCGGTTCTCGATGAAGCGGTGAGCAGGAATGGCGGCGAAATCCTCAAATTTATCGGTGACGGAGCAATGGCCATCTTCCCGACCCCAGACGATCGAGCTGCTCAAGTCGCTGCTGTCGATGGTGCTCTTGCGACCCTAGACGAAACGCGCAGGACGATGGCGAACCAGCTCGAAAGCCCATCAGCGCTCAAATTTCGCGCCGCCCTCAATGTCGGAGATGTTCACTACGGGAATATCGGCAGCGTAAATCGTATGGACTTCACCGTTGTTGGACCAACTGTCAACCTGACCTCACGCCTGATGGACATCGGCGCATCACTCGGCAAACGAATGGTGTGCTCGGAGGAGGTTATAGGGCTGATAGATGGGGTGTCAGAAGACCTTGGAAAACACCACTTCAAAGGGTTCGAACAACCAGTTCGTGTGTTCTCGTTGGAAGGCTACGGTTGATCCGAACGATTTATTAGATGCGAATTTGAATAACTGCCCTAACCGCCAGGCATCGACCCTGCAAAGGCGTTAGACGAGTCATGTATCGGCTAAGTCTGGATTTTCCGCAGTGCTGACTATGGCGTTTGTCACAATGAACGTCACCTCTGGAGACCGCCAAAAATCAGCGGAAGAGGTTGCCCCTATACGCTGGTGTCGTGAAATGTCGGATGATGTCGACCTTACAAGCGATTGATGGATCTGGTATCATTCCCTCAGCCACTGGAACCTCTCAGACAGAATTGTAATGTGTTCGCTGGGGAGGGGGTGGGTCAGATCTCTACGAGGCCTGATCGGGACCGCCGGTGGTCGCCAGTTTCTTACGTGGCCACAATTCGGACCGGGGGTCGACGGGAAGAGACGGCAGGGCGGCAACGCCCCTACGGTCGCCGCGTAGTGGATCATCAAAACGCTTACAGTAGACCGGGCATCGATCTTGCAATACCGTTTCAAGTTGCACGGGTCTGCAAACGCTGATCGCTGTATGTGAACGCCTGATCTGAAATTGAAGAGCTCCTTCGCCGAGAAATATGATGTCAAATAATCCCCTGAAGAGAAGGCTTACGACAATTTTGGCGGCGGATGTGGTGGGTTACAGCCGGCTCATGGCAAAGGACGAGGCTGGAACTCTAGGTCAACTCAAAGCAAACCGTCGTGAACTGATTGATCCGAAGGTTGAAGAGCACCGCGGGAGGCTCATCAAGCTTATGGGCGACGGCATGTTGCTCGAGTTCGAAAGCGTAACAGACGCGGTGGAATACTCGCTTGACGTACAGGCGTCGATGCGGGTTCGCAACGAGAACGTCCCGCCAGAGGGGCGGATCGTCTATCGAATTGGAATCAATACGGGTGACGTCGTTGTCGAAGGCGATGATATCTATGGCAACGGCGTGAACGTTGCTGCTCGACTGGAGGGAATTGCTCCCCCTGGCGGGCTGGCTATCTCGGATGACGTTTTTCGTCTGCTGTCCAATGACCTTTCGGCAGACTGGTCGGGAGGGGACGTCGTTGAAGTCAAAAATATTGATGGTGGCATCAAGGCTTGGTTCTGGTCACCGGGAAATACGTCGGCATCAGAAGGGCAACTAGGCACCAAGTCCTCGCTCCGTGAAACCCACCAGAAGAAACCTTCTATATTTGTGCTTCCCTTCGCAACCTTCTCCAGCGATCAAGAGCTGGAGTTTCTCGGTGACGGTCTGGTAGACGATCTGCTCACGAATCTTCAGCGTTTCCGATTGTTGACCGTGAACTCCAGAACGTCCTCCTTTCAGTACAAAACCAAGCGGGCCCACTTTGCCGAAGTCGCGCGAGAAACCGGCGCCGATTACATGATCGAAGGCAGCCTCCGCCGTGCGGGCAACATGGTGCGAGTCAACGCCCAGCTAATTGAGGCGAGTTCGGACCGTCACCTTTGGGCTGACCGGTTTGAACGGTCTATGGATGACCCGTTTCACATGCAGGATGAAGTCGCTACGGCGATCACGGCTGCTGTCGAGCCGGTTCTCGTCGAGGCGATCAACAGGTCCGGCCGTCTTTCAAGGGCCGACGTCGACTCCAGAAGTCCTTTGAAACGTGCCGGGTGGCATTTGTTCAGATTCACACAGGAAGACAACGCCACTGCCATCGGGTTGCTAGAGGAAGCAATTCGCGAAAACCCGAACGCCGATCGCAGGTATCAGGCCCTGTCGATGGGTCACATGTGGGACCTGACCTTTTGCTGGACGAAGGACGTCGATGCGAGCACTCGGCGGGCGCTTGAAGCGGCTGAGACGGCTGTTTCCGTCGGACCGAAGGATTCTTGGAACTACACGGTTCTCGGTTGGTCACTGGTCTATGCTGGCGACATCTCACGGTCTCGCGCCGCATTGAACCGGGCAATCGAACTGAACCCGAACTCCGGTGTGCCTTACGGCGTTCTGGCTTGGGCGTCCGGGCACTACATTGATACCGAGACTGCAATTGCCGCCCTTGATAAGTCGCTTCAGCTTGCGCCGGACAATCCATTCGTGTTCCAGTATTTGAATGGTGGCAGTTTAGCTTACTACAAGATGGGTGACTACGAGACATCGCTTGCTACGGCAGAGTCCTCGGCCCTGCGTCGCCCGAACAGCATCATGGCGCATGTTCTGAAAACCGCGTCCTTGTTTCGAACCGGCAATATCAGCGCGGCAAAATTCGAGGTCGCGCAGCTTCGAGAACTTCTTCCAGCAATGACTGCGGAGAGACTGACATGCTATTTGCCGGTCAGAGACGATGAGGTCGCACGAAGTCTGATCGACGGCCTTCGTAGCTCGGGATTTTGACTGGGCTGCCGAATTTTTGAGCATTTTACGCAGTGAATCCATAGCTGCGGCCTAACCTATCGGAACAGCATCGACTGGGAATGATCCGATCCCGTGCTTCAGCAACACCCAAGCTCGTAGAAGCTCTCATCCGAGATGAAGCTGATAGCCGATGGGTCGCTGCCCAGGGCGTGCTCTGGCCATAAAACCAGCAGCCCCATGCCGTCGTCCAGAACGAAGATGCCGGTTAGGTTCGAGCCACCGCAGACGTTTTCCGAAGATATAGCAACGTTTCAGCGCCCGTGCCTCTTGTGAAACAAATGACAGGTGACGGGTAAACTTCCGCATATCACCCATGGCGCTTGGAACGCGGCATCGCCCCTCTTCCGCGGCGAAGTAGAAAAACACAAGACTTGCAGGGGAATGCGGCTATGGGACTTGTCTTTGGCAAAGATGCAGGGGCGAAACGCGCGGACCAGGACGCCGCCTCTCATCCAAAAATGCAGGACGGGCGGAAAGAGCCCCTCGGCTCGGTTCTGGGCGCGGCTCTTTTGACGCCTGCCACGGCATCGTCAACGGTAACGCAGCGGGCAGCTTCGACGTGTCCGTGGAAGAAGACACAAGCCAGGACGCCGAAACCGATCACCTCCCCGAAACCATCGACTACTTCGCCTTCAACACGACCGGCGTCGTAGGTGCGTTTGATTACGATTTATTCGGATTGGGCGAACAGCCTGCAACGATAACCGGGCTTCGCTGCTGTATCGGCTTAAGGTCTTGCAAGGGATTTCGAAGTTGTAGCCTGTGCCGCCAGGGGACAACCGGCTCCATTCGGAAGTTCAACCGCGCCCCGCGATGCTGCGTTGCTGACCCCCGAACTAACCGCGGGCACTGTTTCTCGTTGTTCGGCTGACTACCACAGTCTGTGCGAGCAGATTTGCTTCGTCTTCCGTCTCCATGAACGGGGCGTCAAACGCATCTCGGCCGACGCCGATCATAACCATCTCGGCGGTGCTGCACATCTTCGTCGCATCCACCAGATGCCAGTCCCCGTCGAGCCACACCTCGGCCACCGCGTGGAAATCCTGCGGATTGACACCCAACCCGTAAACCGAGGCATAGCGCGCCGGTATGCCCGAAGCCCGCGACAAGGCACAGACGAGGTGTGCGAAATCCCGGCATACACCTTCGCGCCGCGCAAACGTGTCCAGTACGGTTGTCTGTGTGTCCGACGTCGCCGGCAAATACCGCACCTCATGGGCGACCCAGTCGCGAATGGCCGCGATCTTCGCCCCGCCCTCCAGCGTGCCGAAGCGATTGGCGGCAAAACCCACGAACTCGTCCGACTGGCAGAACCGCGACGGGCGCAGATAGGTGAACGCCTCCGCGGGCAGCGTGTGTACCGGTTGGGCACTCAGCCGCTCGAGGGCGGCACCGGTTTCGGTCACCTCCACCTCGGCCCGGTATCTAAGCCGAAGCTCATGGGAGGACAGATGCGCCCAAAGCCGGGTCCCAACGCCGCTTTCCCCGGGGATGCGTTCGACAGACGCATCGTCGATGGAAAGATGTTCCTCAAGCACGGTCTGTCCCGGGCTTCGGGCCGCCTCAATCGCCAGCATAACCATCCGGGATGGTCCAATTTCGTAAGTCATGTTCAGTTCTATAGCGAAAGGCATTGCTAATCCATTCCATGATCGCGGGACAGGTTATCGAAACCTTTCCCGGTAGGCGAACGGGAAACGGCAACAGTGGGCAGGTCGGATGGGAACTCCAAAGGAGGCGGCCTTCATGACCACCGATAAACATTGATCGATGATGTATCTTCCCGCAAGCTCTCGTCAGCGGGAGATCGGCATCACGCGTGATCCGCTTGCAGAAAGGATTTCACACATGCCCGATACTTTGAATTTTTCGCAGCGCGGCCCGCAGATCACGATCTCCACCCCGGAGGGTGACTATTTCTCGTTCGGATCGCGTCTGCTGCCGCTGGGTGACGGTGGCTTTGTCCGGTTCTTCTCCGGCTCCAGCAGTGAGGGTGAGAACACCTTTTTCGAAACCCTGCTCCCCACTGGCGAATCCACGGGCGCGGTCGCGCGGCCCTTCGATGCGCTGGGGCAGTATTATCTGGGCGCCTCTGACATGTTTGCGCTGACCGATGGCAGTGCGCGGATCGTCGTCGAGGTTCAGCAGACCAACACCGAGGGGCGCGGCGAGAGCCAGTTTCAGACCATGCTGTATTCGCCCGATACCGGGGCGCTGACCGAACCGGTCACTCTGCACCAGTTCGAGGCGTTCGGGTCGTTCGAGGTCTACAGGACATTTTCGAACCCGGATGGAAGCTTTGCCCTGATCACCCAGACCACGCCGGAAAATATCCCGTCGGTCCAGCTTTTCGGGCCGGATGGAACCCCGGTTGCCGAGGCCTATCAATTCCCGGAATCGGCAAGCACCTACTCGACCGAAATCGGGTTTCGCGACAATGGGCAGGTGCTCGCGACATGGCAGGAGACGCAAAGCAATCCTCCGCAATTCGATGAAACCACCAACCGCATTCAGGTTCAGTTGATCGGGACCGATGGCACCGCCGGACAGGTCCGGACGGTGGCGACAGCCCTGAGCGACGGGACCGGCCCCTATACCACCCTTTTCCCGGAGGGCTTTGTGGAACAGCCCGGACAGGACCTGGTCCTGTTCTGGGGGCGTCAACAGATCCAGGACGGCATCGCCACCGAGGACTTCTTCGCGCAAAAACTCGGCGCCGACGGCACACCCGCCGGAAGCGTCTTTGACCTGGGCCAGTTCGACGGGATACTCGACAAGATCGCCTATCCCGATGGCAGTTTCGCCCTGGTCACGCGAACCGAGGTGCCGGTCGGTAACAGCTGGACGCAGGAACTGACGCTGCGCCGCTTCGATGCCGACGGGCAGCCCATCGGTGAACCGGCGGTTCTGGACCGGATGCGTGACTGGAGAGACATTGAGCTTCTGCCAGACGGCGGCGTGGCGATTGCATCCGTCGATTACAGTCAGAACGAGGGTGACTTGCATGTCCGGTTCTTCGATGAGACCGGTGCGCCTGAAGGCCCGGGAGAGGTCATTTTCTCGATGGACAACGGCTCGCCGGGGGCCGATATCCTTCTCAGGGATGACGGGACCTTCCTGATCCAGGCGCTCTCGCAGGATCGCCATTTCCAGGAATATGCCAAGGTGGATTTCCGCCCCCTGACGGACGGCGATGACACCGAAACCCTGACCGGCCCCGAGGCGGTCGATGGTCTGGCCGGGGACGACAACCTCACAGGCTCGGATGAAGTCGACCGGCTGAAGGGCGGCGAAGGCAATGACACGCTCGAGGGCGGCGCTGGCGATGATTTCCTATCGGGAGGTCCCGGTACCAACGTGTTGAATGGCGGCGATGGCGACGACTCCGCCTGGTTCACTGGACCCGTGACGGCCTACACCTTCGAAAGCGACGAGACCGGAGATTTGATCACCATCCTTCTGGATACAGAGCGTCACGAAACGACCGGGATCGAGGAATTCGTCTTCACGGATCAGATCCTGAACCCTGAACAGGTCCTCATCCGGGCCGGGTTCTTCGACATGGACGAGATGGGCGGCGACACGGATGACCTGCTGCAGGGCGGCCCGGGGAATGACCGCCTTGACGGCGCCGGCGGCAATGACACCGTCCACGGGGCCGAGGGCACGGATACGTTGCTGGGAGGCAACGGGGACGACATCATCGTCGGCGGCGAAACACCTGACGACATCCGCGACATCGTGTTTGCCGGTGCTGGCAATGACAGCGTCGACGCAGGCTACGGCAACGATCAGGTCTTTGGCCAGGAAGGCAACGATACCATCTCGGGCGGTTTCGGCGCGGACGAGATCCAGGGACAGGAAGGCGACGATTTCCTGTCCGGTGGTGCCCTGTCCGACCTGATATACGGCGGGGCCGGCCGAGATTTCATCAACGGCGGCTACGGGTATGACCGGATCAATGGCGGCGATGGCGGAGACCGGTTCTTCCATCTCGGCGTCTTCGGCCACGGTTCCGACTGGCTGCAGGATTACGACGCGGCCGAGGGGGACCTGCTCGTATTCGGGGGCGCAGCCACGGCCGACCAGTTCCAGGTCAACCTCGCACATACCGCCACGCCCGACGGTGAACGCTCAGGCGATGATGCGGTGCAGGAAGCCTTTGTCATCTACCGGCCAACCGGCCAGATCCTGTGGGCGTTGGTCGATGGCGAGGCGCAAGACGAAATCAATCTGCGGATCGGAGATGACGTATTTGACCTTTTGGCATAGCCGCTGGAAGGGAGATGTAAGAGCACGCCATCTTGAACGGGAGTTCGTAGCGTCCTTGGATGTCCTCAACTCACCCAATCTCGACATCTGGTAGCGAGCAGCCAGATCATCCGTCCGGAAATTGTGCTCTAAGTCCGATCCCCTCGTGAAGGTCAGGGAGCGAAAACATTATATCGAGCGCGCCGTCGAGCATGAGGTCGGGCGTCCAGAGCGATTTGTATCCCAGTCACGTTTGAGGCGGATACCCTTGTAACGAAGAAATAGTATGAATAAAAACAAAGGCTAAGTTGCCAGAGAAGGTTCGACCCCAGACCCGTCTGCTCCGCCACTTGCCCAAGCGAAAGCATTCTCCCGATCCGGTCGCGGCCGGATTTTTCCGTTGTTTTCGAGGGTTATGTGGGTCGGGCTGAGCACCGCCCCTGCTGCCAGGAGGCTCGCAAGCGCTCTCTTAGGGCCGACATTCTCCAGACCTCATGACTGCGCGGATTTGGTGAATAGCTTGCAACTATCAGAAATATCTATCCTTTTACGACGCACCAGCTGACCACTTTTATGTCAGTGGCGTTCGTGAGAAGGAACCCGGATCGAACATTCAATAGGCGGATCATAGCCTTGCTGTGCTGGATCAATCACCGGGAAGAGCCGACGTCCCCACCTTCTCTTACATGTGCCGAAGCCTCGATTTCACCGAGTTCGAGCGTGTCACCTACAGCCACCAGCCATTCTGCAAGACGGTCGGTGGCCACGGAAACCTGTTCGGGCTTACGCAAGGCACACTCCCAAATCGTCGCCACGCGCCAACCCTCATCAAGCAGCGCTCCGCGAACGGAGCTGTCCCGTGCAACGTTCGCCGCGAATTTGGCCTGCCAGAACTCCGAGCGCGTTGCGGGAGTTGTGGCGTAGCCGCATCCCTCATGCCGATGCCAGAAGCAGCCGTGCACAAAGACGACGGCGCGATACTTCGGCAGAACGAGGTCCGGTCGCCCTTGGACCTTCTTCGAATGAAGTCGGAAGCGGAAACCGCGCGCGTGCAATGCCTGCCTGAGAGCCAGCTCCGGCTTGGTGTTCTTTCCCTTGATCCCTGCCATCATGCGTGAGCGGGTCTCGGTATCGACGATGTCCACCATCTATTCTCCTTGCCACGTCTGTGAAAACTTGGAAAGAGGTGAGGCAGGAGCAGTGAAGTGTCGAAACCCGTTCAAATCGTTGATCTGTTTTCAGGCCCGGGAGGCCTCGGAGAAGGATTCTCCTCTTGCAAGAGGAGCGATGGATCGCGCGCCTATGAAATCGCCTTTTCGATCGAAAAGGATCCTGCTGCGCACAAGACACTGAAACTTCGCGCATTCTTGCGCCAATTCGATGAGTACCCTGCGGAATACTATTCTTGGATTGCCGGGAAGCACGAATGCCCGGATTGGCAAGACCTGTACCCCCGGCAATGGAAAGCTGCCGAAAACGAGGCTCTATGCGCAGAACTCGGAAAGCCGGAGACTGCAGTCATACTTTCTGACAGGATTTCTGCGACCAAGCGATTGGCCGGTGATCGAACTCTCCTAATCGGCGGCCCTCCCTGCCAAGCCTACTCTCTTGCCGGTCGGTCGAGAAACGCGGGTATCCGGGATTACAGACCGAAGGATGACGACCGGCACTTCCTCTACCGCGAGTATTGCCGCGTCCTGAACGAGTTGAGCCCTGCGGTGTTTGTCATGGAGAACGTCAAGGGCATGCTTTCCTCGTCCGTCGAGGGGTTGGCGATCTTCGAACAGGTCGTTTCCGACCTCGAGCGGGCTGGCCCGGGCTACCGGCTCGTTTCCCTTTCGGCAGGCCTTCAGTCGGGAGCCAACCCCGAACCCAAGGACTTCGTTATCCGGGCCGAAGACCACGGAGTTCCACAAGCCCGGCACCGGGTCATCATCGTCGGTATCAGGTCTGATATCGCCGGCAAATTCACCCCGAAACTTCAACGGCGAAACGCCTTGGTTCCGGTCAGGGACATGCTGACAGGCCTGCCGCGGCTGCGAAGCGGCTTGAGCCGACGCGATGACGAGCACGCTTGGTACGATGCGGTGGTCGACGCCATGGAGACCGTCGGTAAGATTATCCGGGACTATCCGGGCGAGAACTTCAGCGGTTTTCTGGACGAGCTGGATCGGGTCGAGGAACTACTGCTGACGACTTCGCAGACGGGGCGTTCGAGCCACGCAAGAAAACCCCTGTCCAGGAAACTGCAGCCGGAGCTTTCCGCGTTTCTCGACGACCCGAAACTCATCGGTGTCTCGAGGCACGAAACCCGTGGACACATGCCGTCCGATCTGGCGCGATATCTCTATGCCACCTGTTTCGCGAAGGCCGAGGGGGTCAGCCCACGGGCACACCAGTTCCCGGACATCCTCGCGCCGAAACACAAGAACTGGAAAACGGGAAAGTTCAACGACAGGTTCCGCGTCCAGATCGGCACAGCACCGGCTTCCACGGTAACGAGCCACATCTCGAAGGACGGGCACTACTTCATTCATCCCGACCCAACGCAGTGTCGTAGTTTGACGGTGCGCGAGGCTGCGCGACTACAGACCTTCCCTGACAACTACCACTTCATGGGCAATCGCACCGAGCAATTCGTTCAGGTTGGCAATGCAGTGCCACCATTTCTCGCACGGCAGATTGCTGACACCCTGCTACCTGTATTCGAAATCCTCTGAACGTCAGCTCGTCAATTCGAGGCTCGCGTGTGAGAATCCTTCATCTTGGAGCTTCTTGAGCGCGCTCATCGCAATAGCGCACTGCTTGTCCGACGGCATCTTGCTCGGGATCGCGGCGCAGGTTTCCAGAACGCCATTTTCTCGCGGAGAAAGAAGCCCACGTTCCCGAGCCCAGTTTCGTGCTTCGGCCCAGAACGCGGCGCCGAGCCTGTGCACTTCGAGCTCAGCCTCGACGCTGGTCTCGACCGCCTTGTCCGCACGGGCCTCTCTCGCGCGCTCATTCGCCAGGTCCGGTGAGATCAGAATGCGGTCGAATTCCTCCGGATAGATCAACTCACGATCTTCCAATCCCTTCCAGCAGGCCTGCTTCTTGGCCCATTCGCTAAAGTTGCGTACGCCCTCGGGCGGGTGCGTGATGACGTCCTGTGCTTCGGCCGCTGCCACCAACAAGGCCGCCTTAATATCGGGCGAGACGTCCTGGTATCTCCAGACGGCGTCGAGGTCGACAACCATCTCCCGTTCATCAGCATCATGAACGAGCTTGGCAATCGCGTAGGTGACGATGTTGGCCCGATAACCGCCTTCGTACCAATCCGCGCCCGAGACAAGTTTTTCGGTGGTCCGGAATATGATGGCCTTTGCGATCATGCGCCTGAACCAGAGCTCATCGAACGCGGCACCTTCGGTGCCCCACCGCTTGCCGATGTGCTTGGCGAACTCCGCGAAGTTTTTCTGCGCGCCTAGGCTCACGATATGCGGCATGCGGGCCCAAGTGTTCTCGAACTTGGCGAGGTCGGTCTTCGTGAGGAACTGGGAACGCGGAAACTCGGCATCGAACCTCTTGCGCTCCGCAATGGTCCTTCGACCACGTTCGTCGGCATATTGCCCCCTCGCGCGCTCGTAGAACCATTTGGTGTCCCGATACCCGTCCTCTCCCCGCGCGAGGACCTTGCGCGACAGCTCCTCCGTCCGGATATGGAAAGGATGGTTGGCGAAAAAGTCCGCCGCGTTCACCTTGTTCTGGCTGTTCGCATACTCCGAGATGCGCGGAACCACTTTTTCGGATTGTTCCCGCGGCACGATGGTCAGCTTCATCTGTACGTGGACACGTTCCAACTGCTCGGCGAAAGCCTTGCGCGCAGCGTGCAGTGAAGCGGTCGTTTGGCCGCCATTCACGATCTGCAGATTGTCCGCCCGCACCAGTCGGAGCCCAAGATCGGTCTGCTCCACCTCGATCGCGTCCGCTGTCGCACTGAGGCCGTTGTTGTAGGAAAAGAACATGTGCGGCTCGTCGCGGATCGTGTTGCGAATACCTTGGTTCACCTTGCCACGTGCCTGAAGGAAGCTTCTGACGTTGGCCTCGAGCAGGCGCGGTCCCCACTTGTCGTAGATGGCAGCAAGCTGCTTTCCGGGAATGACCGCTAGGTAGCTTTCGAGCGCACTTTCGCTTCCCGAAGCCGCAAGCAGTGGAACGCCCCCGCCGAAATCCCTGTCGAAATCAATGATCAGGTTCGCACGCGCCTGCCCCTGCTCCATGTATTGCTTGAGGCGCTTCAGATCCCAGACGCTGAGAGTGACCGGTCTGCCATCAAGATCCTTCACGTTCGCTGCATCAGCACGGGCCCGAAAGTCAGCGTTGGTCACGATGATCAGCTTAACTTTCTCCACGTCCTTCCAAGTCGTGGCGATGAGGTCGGCCACGCCGAACCCTGCACTGGTTTCTTCTAATTGCTCGCGGAAACTAGCCTTCAGACTTGAAACAACGAATCTGTAGAGGCGCTGTAGAAGGCGTTGAATCTGGTCCTTGTTCTGTACGCGTACCTCGTCAGAAAGCTCGAAGTCGCACAACACGAGACTCAGGACACCGTCGCCATCCCTTGGATCTCCGCCGTAACCGTCGATCCGCATGGGATTGCTGGCGCCGCCGCCCTCGAAATACGCCCGGTTGGCGCCATCCAATTCCCCGGCTTCGGTGAGCAGTTCGCCAACCTTCTCGAAAAACGCCTCGACCGTGACAAGTCCGAGAACATCAGCATCGCCTTGGATGTCGGCGATGAGTTCATGATGAAATTCTTCAAGATCACTCATGCTCAAGTCCCTTCCGGATCACGTCGATCAGATCACCTTCCAGTTTGAACGGCTCGCAGGCATCGAGAGCGATAGCATACCGGACATTCTCCACGCCAGGTGCAAGAGGCGCGGAAATCCGTGGGAAGCCCTCCTTCACCTCGTAATTGGCCGCGGCGCCAAGAAGCCATCTTCGGTCGTCGTAATCGTTCTCGGGATCATATCCTGTCGAATACAGCGTCTCCTCCCACGCTTCGAAGGCCGTGCCGTCTACTTCGAACATTTCGGCTGTCATTCGGACGTGATCATGCAGGCTCTGACCTTCCGGCAGGACGGCCGACGCCACGTTGACCACACGCAGGCACAGGCGGCTCCCTTCGACATCCGCAAGTTGGTCCTCTGAAGAAATAGCCGCGAACGGCTTTGCAGCCACCCGCCTTGCCTTCACTTCAACACAGCTTCCAATGAGCTCAAAATCCTTGGCGGAACCGGTCGGTCCGGTCCACGCCTCGATTGCGGTGTCAGGGCCGAAAGCGGACACAAGCTCCCGAAGGAAGGCCAACTCGCCAACAAGCCCCCGCTGCTCTTCAGCGGACAATCCTCTGCTCTTGCCACCGCGAAGGAGGTGATACCAGCGACGCGTACGTTGAAGCGCTCTCGCGAGCGCTTCGTCCCGATCCGCGCCTGCTTCCCCGGCCTCGACCACATCCCGGCAAAGGGTCTCGAAGATCTCGACCTGACTTCTTTCCTTTAGGCCCAGAACGAATGCCGATCCTCCCGAAACCGGTCGGAAGGAGGCGACAAGGTTCTTCAATTTCGGCAGACGCGGTAGTGGTTGCGGCACGCCGGGCAGCTTCAGCATCAGGCCGGGCATGCCGGCGTCCAGCACAACCCAGAAGAAATCGAAGCGGCCCTCTACATCGACCCGTTTTGCTTCGTCCGGGTCGAGTCTTTCCCACGGATCACGAGGCTTCAAGGGCTGCCTCCTGATCTTCGTCTTCGTCTTCTTCACCGAAGAGTTCCCGATAGCGCACTGTGTTCACTACGTACTCGACACGTTCGGCCGGGCGAGAAGACACCGGAAGGCTTATGCCCCACGCCACTACAGGGTCAGCAGGTATCAGGCTGACTTCCTTGGCATCTTCCTTTCCATCTGGCGCCTTTGCTTTGACGAAATGGAGAATGAAAAGGCCGCGATCTCTTTTTCGTCGGTAGATCGAGTCCGGATAGTTCACACGTTCACCGTCCGCCTTCCCGTTTTCTTCCCGATACCGCGCCTCAGCTGCCTCAACCCTTGCCGGGTCTACACCAGCCTTCTCGATTCCCCGAGACGCAACACGCATTCGCTTCCCACTGAAAGACATGAAATCATGTTGCAGATCATGCAGGTCTACATATCGCATCGCGGGCACGATCGGCATGCCCAACGTTTCGTCGGATTCGCCTTTGGTTAGGCTGGGCACTAATACATCCAACGTTTGCAACTCGTCCGCTCTTCGCGCATCGATGTATTTTCTGACTGGGTCCGGGGCAGTCGTGACGCTCTGCTCGGCGTTTCGCCACGCGGCAAGAAACTCGTCTATGAACTGTACCGGTACACCGCGATACAAGGCTCCCCAAGACGATCGCTCTTCCTCAAAGCGCGCGCCCTTGAGCTTTAAGAGCAGAGACTTGGCCGCCTCAATGTTCGCGGAAAGATCGCCTGCTTTAATGCTTACTCTCGATGTCTCGACAAATTTGTTGGAGAGCCCGATCAGCGTTGTGACCTTTGTTCCCGACCCCATCTTGTTGCGTGCTGTGACGAGTAGCGAAGCTGGATGACTTCGTACCGCCAGACCGAAATCCCTAGGAGTGGCTGTCGGAACAGCCGCCATATCGTGAATTTCTGACTGCAATTCCTCCGTGGCGTTCGCAATGTATGCGTACCATCCAATAGCCTCAGCTGGCATCCAGATACGGCAAAGATCTTCGTATCCGGTCCGATACCCGAACCAACGCCCCATCTGCATGAGGGTATCGTACATTTTCGTGTTGCGTAGAAACCAGGTTACCGTCAGCCCCTCGAGCGTTAGTCCGCGCGATAGAGAAAAACCGCCGACTGCAATGTATTTTCTACCCGCTTTGCCACGAACTTCATCGGGATATTCGAGGACATCCTTCGATTTGTAGTTCACCAACACAACCTGTGCAGCAGCTATGACCTCATGCAGCGCGACCTGAAGCTCATCCCATGAGGGGTAGGCGTTCTTGAATTCGCTTTCCCATACCTCTTTCAACGCTGCAATCTCGGGGTCTGCAAGTCCCTTGATGCCAGTTGAACCGTTCACTCGGACAGCATTCTGTATCCTTTGAAGAACTTCATGCAGCCGGTTCCGCAACTGTAATTGAATGGGGTTCCGAAAACTTGCGTTCACCAACATCGAGCAGTGCTTGTGCTCTTGATCCCTTAGCGAACGAATAGCAGCAGTAAGCACGAAAGCGCGAACAGCTTTCACCAACGAGTCCGGGAGTGCCTCCACGACAAAATCTTGTGGATGTTTGACGGGAAGGACATCTTCATTGTCTTCGACATACCTCAACCAAGTGGGATCTTCATCATCGGGCAAACCTTCGACAAAGACTTTTTTGCCTCCAAAATAATTGGATGGGGCATCGAGGCCGATGATAAAGTCTTTCGGAAACAAGTCTTCCGCCAGCATTTCATCGTCTTGATCGGGATCAATGAAGATATTCGCGAAAGGAGTCGCGGTGTAGCCGACATAGCAACTCCGGTGGAAAGTGTTCAGAAGTTCGCGGATCAACCTATTTGTGGTTGTTACTTCCTCCTTGTTGTACTTTGTATTGATCGAAGCGTTGTCAGCCTCGTCATCAATGAGTAGCATGGGTTGATCAATCATCTCACGGTCACCGCGAGCACTATTGTCCTTGAGCCACTGCAGCAGGTTCCGGAGTGTATTCGACTGCTTCTTGATTACGAGGACGACAGGAACCTTGTAGGAGTCAATCTCGCTCGTGTTCGTTGAGGCCGTGGCCTTGTTGAAATCCCGGAGCGTGTTGGTGAGGCTCACTGGTGTGTTGTTCGGGTCGAAATGGCCGACGCCAATGATGTGTTTTGCCCCTCCCTTCTTGGTTTCCTGGGACTTTCCAGTGTCACGACCGATGAAGCCCTCGTCGATCCGGGCCTGGGTCTGGTTTCGAAGGTTATTATGAATTCCCGCAATTACGATGATAAGCCTGTACCCTGCATCGGCCGCCTTGCAGATCAGGCCCGTATAGTTGGCGGTCTTTCCGCTTTGGACGTGGCCAACGACCATGCCACGCCGATCCCACGGTACATGCTTTTCGGGGTTGCCTAGTCGGCTGAGGATCTTGTCCGTCACCGTATCCGTGGAAATCACCACGTCTTTCGGCAGACCATTTTGCAGAAGCAGCTTCCTGTAGCGGTTCCAGTAAAACGGCTCGATCGACGGCTTTGCGTCATCCAGCCACGGTTCGAAATCTTCGCTGTCGACTACCGCACCAAGTCCAGCCTTGATCCCCTGCTTGTACTCGATCTCCCGCGCAATCTGCTCGATATCGTCATCACTCAGGCCCGGCGGGACCAATGCAGCGACGCCTCGGATCATATTGCGAAGCTCTTCTTCGGTCTTCCGGGGCTGATTATAAAGGCCACTCTCGACCATGTTCTTTACTGTCTCAACGGCTGCACTCATGAAATCTGTGTCCTCAAAAAATCTTCCAGAATTGGTGCGACGGCTTCCCATCGCACTCGCAAGAAAGGGTTGCTCTGCAGTGTGTCTGACAGAGCCTCGGACGGCACACCGTTCTCCATTAGGGTCACCGCGAGTGAGTAGACCAGCTCTTCGAGGTCGTTTGCTAACGTCTCATCAGCCGTGACCGCTTCCGCGTTCCCGACGAGTTCAGCGTGCAGCGTCTCAATCGGCAGACCTGAACCGACAATGCGCAAGCAGCGCTCGAAACCCTCTCGCAGGTCTTCTGGCAGCTGCTCACCATAGGTTCGAAAAACCGGGTGCTCAAGGTTGGGACGGAAGACGATCTGTCCATCCTTCTGCACCCTATTCCAGATCGGGAAACGGGTTTCATCGACCAGTTTCTGACCCCGGCTCCGATACGTGCGCTTGGACGTTCCGACAAAACGCTCGACGACCTTTTTCAGACGCTCGCGCACCACCGGCGGTAGCTGGGCCGAGGCTTTCTTCACGTCGATCTTCCACTCCGCATCCATCGTGTTCGGGATATCGACTGCGATACGGCAGAGTTTTGTGAGTTCGGTCTGGCGTGCAAGACCCAGCCATCCGCCCGCGATGATTAGACGTTTCTCTCGGTAGACATAGAGCCCCTGAGACTTCAGATGGCCCTCCGGACCACCAATTTCTTCCCACTCTTCCCGGCTCATCCGCTTGTGATGGGGCAGCGTGTGGCACCTTATCAGAACGTCACCCTGACGAAGGCGAAGCACTTCTTCCGGGTCCTTCTGCGTGGCGACGTGTGTCGTTGCCATTGGGTCGATGGGTTTCATCGGTCGACCGTTCAGTGACAGTTTGAGACGCGGTTTGGAGCCCTCTAAAAAGCGATGAAAAACCAACCGCAGATGATGTTCTGCGCGGGACAACTCCGAGTTCATGTGTTCGGCCCGCTTTGCACGGTCATGCGTATAACCGCCGCTCAAACGATCAAGTTTCTCCCAGATGACGACCGTTCCGGTCTCCGGAAGAAGGTCATGGCCCGTCACGAGTTCAGCGTCGTCGATTAGTTCGAGGCTCCAGTCGTTCCGTCTCGCGACGCGATCCAGGTCCCAGCGGGCACAAGATGTCCGATCGTCTTGCCGCGTCAGAACCGTCAAACTTCGACACTGCGAGAAGCTGGCACTTTTCAAGCCTAGACCGAACCGACCGAGGTCTTCGGCCTCGCGCTCGTGAATCGGATTCTTCGAACCGAGACGCATGGCTTCGACTAGTTCGGTCTCCGTCATGCCCGAACCGTCATCTGCCAGCGCGATCCATGGCTCGTCCGCGACGGTGTCGGCGATCAGTTCTACCGTACGAGCGCCGGCAGTGATGGCGTTGTCGATGATGTCTGCGAGTGCTGTCTCTAGGCTGTAGCCAAAGTCCCGATGTCCCTCGATCAGCGACGCGGCGTATGGCGTCGCATCTACGTCTCTTGTTTTGGGTTTCGGATTCGCAGCGTCTTCCATGCTGCAAATCTTATCGTGCGCTCAATGGGATACAACCGATAGAGAAGAAACGTGCTGTGATCAGCGTGAGGCCAGCGAACGGGCCAAGCCGCTTCCTCGTCAGGTCAGTCTGAGGAGCGCCACTTGAATCGCCCATTCATTTGGGAAGGGCTCGAGCAAGCGCGCCAGCATCACGTCTGGCCCCTGCTTGCCATCGAGGATCGCCTCCACGATGTCGGGCGCAAGCAGCGTCAACCGCAGGACGCGCGTCGAATAAGAGGATGCGATGCCCTCGCGCTCGGCCAGTTCGGCGATGGTGGCGAACTCGCCTGAGTCCAGCATCTTCTTCCAACGTAAGGCGCGGGCCAGCGCCTTGACGAGAGTGCTGTCTGTCCGTCGCGGCTGTACGGCACCGTCTGGCAATACCATCTCCTTCCGCCCTCCGCGCTTCACGATGCGGAAAGGGACATGGAGCGTGACCGTCTCGGGGATCTGCGCGCCGCGGGTCATTCGGCTGCCATCGTCTGCTCGGTCTGCATCTCGCGGACAAGACTGCCAAG
>NZ_JBHRXI010000015.1:0-126444 GCF_042648365.1 Lutimaribacter marinistellae
CCGGTGTTGTTGGCCGGGTTCTGAAGGCTTGCGAAGACGCCGGTCAGCTGGGCGTTGTAGTAGGAGGCCCGGTCCTGTCCCTCGCCGCCGTCGAGAACGTCGCGCCCGGCGCCGCCGAGCAGGGTGTCGTTGCCGGCCTCGCCGCGGATGATGTCCCAGCCGGAGTTGCCGCTGATGAAGTCATCGCCATCGCCGCCCAGCATCGTGTCCGAGCCGCCGCGACCGTACATGTAGTCGGTCTCGCCGCCGCCATCCATGCGGTTGGAGCCCATGTTGCCGCGCAGCCGGTTCGACAGGTCGTTGCCGTCCCCGTTGATATCGTCGCCACCAAGCAGCGTCAGCTCTTCGATATTGTCGGCCAGCTGGTAGGAGACCGCACTTTCCACGGTGTCATTGCCGCTGTCCACGTCCTCGTCGATCAGCAGGCTTCCATCGTCGATTATAAAGAGATCGTTGCCGGATCCACCCCAGACATGAATGCCCGGATACCCATCGATACCGGTGACATGGCCACCGCGTCCGTCATAGGTATCGTCGCCGGAACCGAGAGAGACTGCGCCCGCCGTGCCGGTATTGACCACGACATCGTTGTTGTTGCCGGCCTGAATCGTCATCGTGATCAACCCGGTGTTCTCGAAGCGGTCTTCGCCCCAGCCGAGGTCCATGGAGCCTACGATCTCGCCACTGTTCTGCACGTAGTCATCGCCACCCAGCAGCCGGGTTTCGCCGACGATCAGGCCAGAGTTGATGATGGTGTCATCGCGGTTGCCCCCCTGGTCGACCTGGATATCGCCAAGGATTTCACCGCTGTTTTCAAGGAAAAGCGCGGCCGTCCAGCTTTGGCCCGCATAAGCGGAATAGAACTGGATTGCGGTGTTGCCGACACCCTCGACGGTGCCCGAGTTGAAGATGCGGGTCGTGGTCGCGCCGCTCCAGGACTCGTCATATCCGAAGAAGCGCATCGCCCATTCACCCGAGACCGTGCCGTGATTGACGATCTCGTTCGTGTTCGTGGCATCGATCGACAAGCCGTAGCTGCGACCCGTGATGATGCCGTAGTTCTCGACATCCACGTCACGCCCTTCGCCCCAGATCACGACGCCATTGCTTTCGCCATGAATGCGACCGGTATTGATCAGCCTTGCGGAGCCTGTTCCGGAATCCTGCATGCGGACGGCTGCGTCCTGCGAGCTGTCCTGATCCGTCTGGGTGATCGAGCCGTTGTTGATGATGACGGACTCGGAAGCGCCCCAGGTCTTGATGCCGGCATTCTCACCTACGACGTCGCCATCGTTCAGAATGAAGCTTGCAGCGCTGGTTTCGACATAGATCCCCGAGTATTGCAGTGCGCGGATGGCGGCATCCCGGTCGATCTGGATATCGACATTCGTATTGTGCTGTGCATCGATTCCGTAGGTGCCGGCATAAATCTGGCCGAGAATGATGAGTTCCAGTGAATCCGCGACAAGATTGCTGTCAATCCCTGCGCCAGATGCGATGATTTCGGCATAATCGTATAACAGATAACTTTGAACCGTGCCGGCGCCGTCGGTAATGGTGTATGTACCAGTTACATTTCCAATTGTATTGATCGCCATGAGTCTTCCCTCCAACCAACAAAAATAAATGCGTAAGCAGTTTAGCCGCAGATCGAAATTCCGTAAGGGTAACTTTCGGAAACTTTCGGCAATCGGCCAAAACTGGCCGTTGGCCCCGCCGATAACGAAACCTGCAAACGCGCCTCGGTCATTGGTGCGCCTTGCCGGAGTGGCCGGGAACCGAGCGCGGCAGGGCTAGGAAAACGTTTGTCTTTCCCGGATAACTCATTACGCTGACCCCGGATTCCGGAGGCGTTGGGAGGACGCGGATTGGAGTTCCTGGCCTATTTCGGGGATGTGTTCACGCCCATCAATTTCGGCCTTCTGATGATCGGCACCATTGGTGGCCTGATCCTAGGGGCGACGCCTGGTCTGTCTCCGACGATGGCGGTGGCGCTGCTGATCCCGTTCACGTTCAAGCTCGACCCCACGCAGGGCCTTATCCTGTTGGGGGCGGCCTACACGTCCACGGTGGCGGGTGGGGCGGTCAGCGCCATCCTGCTCAAGATCCCCGGTGCACCTGCGAACATAGCCACGACGTTGGACGGACATGCAATGGCCCGAAAAGGGCAGGGCGCGCGCGCGTTGCAACTCTCTTTTGTCGCCTCGGCGGTCGGCGGTGTTTTCGGTGTGCTCCTTCTGATCTTCCTCACTCCGCTGCTGGCGCAATGGGCGCTTGCGTTCGGTCCTTCGCACCTGTTCTGGCTTGCTATTCTTGGCGTGACGGTCATCGGTTCGTTGGACTCGAGTTCTGTTGTCAAGGGATTGCTGGCCGGATGCATCGGCCTTTGGCTGTCGACCATCGGGTTCGATGACATCATGGGCGCCCAACGCTTTATTTTTCATCCGAGCGTATCGGGGGGCATAAACGTGATCCCGGCGCTTATCGGTCTGTTCGCGATCCCGCAGGTGATCTCGATGTTTGCGAAGGGACGTCAGCGGCTGGATGCCGAGGTCATCACGGTCGAGCGGCACCCGATCGCCGACGCAGTGCGCGAGGTGTTCCGCCGCTCTCGGGCGCTGGTGATCGGTACCCTTTCAGGGTCGGTCATCGGCCTGATCCCCGGTGTCGGAGGACAGATCGCCGGGCTTGTCGCCTATGATCAGGCACGCAAGATGAGCCCCGAGCGTGACAGCTTCGGCAAAGGTCACAGCGAAGGCGTGATCGCCGCGGAAAGTGCAAACAACGCCATGGTGGGGCCATCGCTCGTCCCGCTACTGACCTTGTCAATTCCTGGCTCGCCCACGGCGGCCGTTTTGCTGGGCGGATTGCTGATCCACGGGATTTTTCCGGGAAGCGACCTGTTCGACAACTACCCGGGCGTGGCCTGGACATTCATCAACTCGATGCTGGTCGGGCAGATCCTGATGTGTATCTTCGGCTTGTATGTCGCGGGGTTGGCTGCGCGGGTGGCGCGCGTGCCCAACGCGGTCATGGCGGCCATCGTGCTGGGCCTTGCCGTTTTCGGCAGCTACTCGGTCCAGCATTCGATGGGCGACGTATATGTCATGATGGCGCTCGGAACCGGCATGTTCTTTCTGGAACGGTTCGGCTTTTCGGCGGCGCCGCTGGTACTTGGCCTTATCCTCGGCCCGATTGCCGAGGCAAACTTCGTGCAGGGCGCCATGATCGCGACGGCGACATCCAGCATCGGCGCGTATTTCTTCACGGGACTTCTGAACATGGTCCTGATCGCGGTGGTCGTGGCGTCCATCGCCTACTCGGTCTGGATGGAGCTGCGCAGCCGCCGCTACACGACCAAGGAAGATGCCGTCGCCCAGGAGGAGGCGGCGACATGACCGGCCTACCACGCAGCCAGCATATCGTGGCCAGCGGGATGGTCGCCGCGGTCGGGGTGTATGTGGCCTATGTCAGCTTCACGTCAGAGCCGGCACGCGCCTTCCTGTTTCCCCGTATCATTTCGACCGTTTTCGTCGTCTTGGCCCTCTGGACCTTTGGAAAAGCGCTGCTTGGCAAGACTAAGGTCGGTCTGGGGCTGACTACAAGCGCGGTGGCGAACATCCTGCCCGGACTGATCGTATCGCTGGTCTTCGTTTTCTGGGCCGCTGAGACGCTGGGCTTTTACACGGCCTCGACGATAACCTTATTCATTCTTCTGACCCTTTACGATCCCGCGCCCCATGGCGAGCTCAATAGTTGGATCAAACGTATCGTCATCACGGCCGGGTTTCTGGCCGTGATGTATTTTCTCTTCGCGATCGTGCTGAACGTCTTTACGCCGCGAGAGATTTTCTTCTGAACCGCAATAGCGGCAGAGCATTCATCCAAGGGAGGACCAAATGAAAAAACTGATTGCAGCCGCGTCCATTGCGCTAATGGGCCTTACAGGTGCCGCCGTGGCCGAGGGCCACGAGAATTACCCCGAACGTCCATTGATGCTGATGGTCAGCTATGGCGCGGGCGGTGCGACCGATTTCCAGGCGCGTATCGTGACCATGACGGCCGGCAACGAGGATGCGCTGGGGATGCCCATCGCGATCATCAACAAGCCGGGCGCCGGGGGGCGTGTCGGTTGGAACTGGTTCGCCACGCAGGCCGAGGCCGACGGCTACACCCTGGGCGCCTATAACATTCCGCATTTCATCGCCCAGTCGATCGAAGGCGGGGTCGAATACGGTGCCGACAGTTTCGAACCGATCGCCAACTGGGGGGCCGATCCGGCGGTGTTCGTCGTTGCCGCCGATAGCGAGTTCAACTCGATGCAGGATGTCGTGAACTACGCAAAGGAAAATCCCGGCGGTCTCACCTTCTCGGGGGCGGGACTGTTCGTGGGACATCACATCGCGGCCCTGCAACTCGAAAAGGCGGCGGGCGTGAAGCTTGCCTATATTCCCAATAACGCGGGCGGGGCCGGAGCCATGAAGGCCGTGATCGCCGGGGAGGTCCTGGGAGGGGTCAACAACCTGTCCGATGCTTTCCGTGCGCGTGAAGCGGGCAATGTCAAAATCCTGGGCGTTTTCGACCTCGAACGGAACGATTTCCTTCCCGATGTTCCGACGATGAAGGAACAGGGCTTTGACATCGACAATGCCAGCGTCAACTTTCGCGGGGTCATGGTGCCCAAGGGAACGCCGCAACCAATCATTGACAAGCTGGCCGAGATCGTGCCGACGATGTTCGAGAACAAGCGCGTGAAAGGCAAGATGGACGCGGGCGGAAGCCCGATGCATGTCATGACCCGCGACGAGGTCATCGAGATGTGGAAGGCGCGCGAGGAAACACTCAAGGATCTTCTCGCCGGCCTGTGACACGGACCGGGGCGCTCAGGGTCACCTGCGCGCCCCGCAGACTTGAAAGGTGACACGATGAATGCCCCCGATCCGATTGCCGAGCTGGACATGATTATCGCCCGCGCGCGCGCTGCGCAGCGCCGCTACGAGGCGGAGGGGAGCCAGGAACGTTACAATCGCGCGGCCGAGGCAGCCGGCTGGGCCATCATGGAGCCCGACCGGAACCGGGAGCTTGCCGAACTGGCCGTCGCGACGACGGGCCTTGGCAACGTGCCGGACAAGATCATCAAGAACCATCGCAAGACACTGGGCCTGCTGCGTGACATTAAGGGCGTGGCGACCTTCGGGGTGATCCGCGATGATGCAGCCACGGGTATCACCGAAATCGCGCGACCCAAGGGTGTCGTCGGGGCGATCGTGCCTTCGACGAACCCGGCTGCGACACCGGCGAACAACATCATCAACGCATTGAAATGCGGCAATGCGATCGTCGTCGCGCCATCCCCCAAAGGGGTTGCCAGCTGCGAGCGCCTGATCGCGTTCATCCATGCGGAGTTCGCAAAGATCGGTGAAGACCCGGACCTTGTGTTGATGGTTCCCGCACCGGGGTCAAAGGAAAAGACGCAAAGGCTGATGGAAAACTGCGACATGATCGTGGCAACCGGAAGTCAGAACAACGTGCACCGTGCGCAGACCGCAGGGACTCCCGCTGTCGCTGTCGGGGCGGGCAATGTGACGGTGATCGTTGACGAAACCGCCGATCTTCTGGATGCCGCCGAAAAGATCCGCGCCTCCAAGACGTTCGACAATGCCACTTCCTGTTCCTCGGAAAACTCGGTGGTGGTCGTCGATGCGGTGAAGGATGCCTTTCTCGAGGCCCTAAGCGTGACCGGCGGCGCGGTGATCGAGGACGAAGACCTCGTTGTCTCCGCCCTATGGCCTGACGGCCACCTCAACCGCGCGGCAATCGCGCAGGACGCCGACAAGATGATTTCTGCCTTGGGACTGGCTGGCAAGGTTCCGGAAGGCACCGAGTACATCGCCGTGCCGACCAGTGGCATCGGTTCGGATCATCCGCTTTCCGGCGAGAAACTCAGCCGCGTTCTGGCACTGTATCATGCGGCGAATTTCGACGAGGCGGTTCAAATCACGCGCGAGATCCAGATGCACCAGGGGGCTGGCCATTCCGTCGGCTTGCATACCAATGAGCAGGCGCGGCCCATGCGACTTGCGCGCGAGATCCCGACCAGCCGGGTGATCGTGAACCAGGCGCATACCTTTGCGACAGGGGGAGCATTTACCAACGGCATGCCGTTTTCGCTGTCGATGGGCTGCGGCAGCTGGGGTGGGAACGCGGTGGACGAAAACGTTCACTGGAAGCACTTCCTGCAATCGACGAAAATCGTGCGCGAGATACCCGCGCGGGAACCGACTCTGGACGAGATATTCGGAAACTACTGGGATGTGGCCGGTCGATGAAGCTGTCACCCGGCACGCCGCCCGAGGGCACGGTTCGCGATTGGCTGACGCATCGCGCCGATTTGGGCGGTGTGGCTGTCGTTTTCCCCGAGACCGGCTCGCAGATAAAATGGGCCGAGCTTCGCGATGAAGCGTTCGCCTTTGCCCGTCTCCTGACACGTAAAGGCGTTCGCAAGGGCGAAAGCATCGCGATCGTGGCACCGAATAGCCGCGAAGGTATCGTCGCCCTTTACGGAACGCTGGTGGGTGGTTTCCGTACCACGATGATCAACCTTGCCGCCGGTCGCGATGCAATCGCTTTTGCGCTGTCACATTGCGAGGCGCGCTTTGCCTTCGTTCATGCCGATTGCCGCGAGACATTCGACGCCGCCAACGAAACCGGCATCGAAATCATCGAAACCGGCCCAAGCGGGAAAGTCGAGCTTCATGAGCTGCATCCAAATGATCATGCGCTGTTGATGTACACTTCCGGCACGACCGGGCGGCCAAAGGGGGTGTTGCATAGTCATTCCAGCCTCTTGGCCGGTGGTTGGACGACGGCCATCGCGCATGAGCTGAACGAGGCGGATCGCGGGTTCTGCGTGCTGCCGGTCTATCACATCAACGGGCTTTGCGTGACAGTGATGGGATCGCTCGTGTCCGGCGGGTCGCTGGCCATGGTCTCTCGCTTTTCGGCTTCGCGCTTCTGGGAACAGGCTGGCAAATGCAAGGTGACCTGGTTTTCTGCGGTGCCGACGATCATTTCGCATCTCCTGCACGGCGACGCCGAACCGGATGCGCAGACCCGTGCGCACCTGCGGTTCGGACGCTCCGCCTCGTCGGCCCTGGCAATCGAAACACAATCGGCGTTCGAAGCGCGTTTTGGCGTTCCGCTTGTCGAGACCATGGGCCTCACTGAAACTGCGGCGCAGATACTGTCGAATCCGCTTCCACCAGGAACGCGCAAGATAGGGTCTCCGGGTATCCAGTTTGGATGTGAGGTCGAGATTCAGGATGACAGGGGAAACCGCGTTGCGACGGACACGGAGGGCGAGATTGTCATTCGTGGACCGAACGTGATGGAAGGGTACCTGAAAAACCCCGAGGCGACGGCGGAGTGTTTTCGCAACGGCTGGCTTCGCAGCGGTGATCTGGCGCGCATGGATGGCGAAGGATACGTTTTCGTGACGGGGCGGCTCAAGGAGTTGATCATCAAGGGTGGTGAAAACATCGCTCCGCGAGAGATCGACGAAGCGCTTTATGCCCATCCCGACGTCATAGAGGCGGCTGCCTTTGCCCGGAAGAGTGACCGGTATGGAGAGACGGTTGAAGCCGCCGTGCGGCTGAAGCAAGATTGCGCAACAAAACCGGGCGACTTGATGGACCTGTGCACCCAAAAACTTGGTCGGTTCAAGGCGCCCGACAGGATTCATGTGATGGACGAATTGCCGAAAGGGCCGTCAGGCAAAATCCAGAGGCTCAAGCTCGCGGATATTCTCGGGCCGTGAGCGACGGAGAGTTACGATAGAAGGCAGATTCAAGCCTGATCTTGGTTCCAGTTCGTCAACAACGCAGCCATTCGGTTAAGGCCCTCGTTCAGGTTGACGTCGGCCCCGCCGCCAACACCCAAGCGGACATGACGCGGCTCGCCATAGGCGCTTCCGGGCAGGATGAAGGTACGATAGGGCGGGTTCAGCAGGCATCTGGCAAATGCGTCGCTGTCACCGCCATTTTCCAGCCGGCCCAAGCCAATCAATCCGGCCTGCGGCCGGTGCCAGCTCAAACCGGGATGCGATGCGACGAATTTGTCGAGCGTCTTCAGGTTGGCAGCCCCATCCCGTCGTGCACGGCCGATCGCCGCGGCGTAGCGGTCAGGGCGCAACGCGATTTCAGCCAGAACTTCGCCCATGATGTTCATGATCTCGCTGGAGTTTTCACGCAGGATCACCGCATCCATCACGACAGACTTATCCCGGCAAATCAGCCATCCGGTCCGCAACCCCTGAAGGCCCAAAGCCTTGGAAACGCTGCCGGTGGTGATTCCGCGCTCGTAGAGCCCGGCCACGCTGGCGGCACGCGGCGCGTCCCATTCAAGCCCGGCATAGACCTCGTCGATCAACAGCCAAGCGCCGACTGAACGTGCGATATCGACGATCTCGGTCAGTTCATCCGGCTGAAAGAGGCGCCCGGTCGGGTTGTTGGGATTGCTTAGGAAAATCAGACGCGTGTCGGGGGTGACAGCAGTACGCAACTCGTCAAGCGGCAGGGTCCAAC
This sequence comes from Lutimaribacter marinistellae, assembly GCF_042648365.1. Classification (NCBI taxonomy): domain Bacteria; kingdom Pseudomonadati; phylum Pseudomonadota; class Alphaproteobacteria; order Rhodobacterales; family Roseobacteraceae; genus Lutimaribacter; species Lutimaribacter marinistellae. Next base: position 8,583 of record NZ_JBHRXI010000015.1, read on the forward strand.
CCTCTTCATCCCGACGGCGCACGGTGACGAGTTCGGCACCTATTGCGTCTGTCAGCACGCCAACTTGCGGCCAGCCCGGCCCTTCGGTCACCACGCGATCGCCGGGATCGACCAGCTGCCTTATTGCAAGGTAGTTGGCTTCGGCCGCTCCGGCGGTGATCAGAACATCCTCCAGCTGACAGAGGTTTTCGAGGCCGGCTTGCCGCAACACATGGCCGCGCAGTTCGGGAAGACCCCGGAAATCTCGGCCGTTCCAATCCAGCGGAAGGTCCGGATCCAGATCCGCGAGGAAGGTGCCCAGCTTTTGTGGAACGGCATTAGAAAACCCGACAACTGCCTCCGGTTCGGCGGCGACCGAGTCGAGCAGGTTCTGGAAAAGCTTGTGTATCCTGACTTTCATTGCAAGGCTCCGGCGAAAGACGATGGAGGGGCAGAATGCGCGACATGCGATTGCTCAAAGGTCGGCCCGCGCGGCTGAGCGTTCTCGATTTCGGTCTGTTCAAGGTGCACGCGAACGGCAGGGTCATCGGCATCTGCGGATATCTCGTTGAGACCGATGCCAATGAACGGGTTTTGATCGACTCGGGATTTCCGGCGAAGTATGCCGAGAATGCCGAACGCGCCACGCAGGAGGATCGACTGTTCGAGTTCGGGGAAGTGATCGAGTGCCGCCCGGATCAGTTGCCCCGTCCACAGATCGCCAAGGCCGGGATAGACGCCGATCAGATCGATCTGTTCATCCTGACCCATACGCACATCGACCATGTCGGCGCGATTGGCGACTTCGTTCAGGCCCCGATGGTCATCAGTGCCGCCGAACGCGCCTTGCCGAAGCCGCTCTACTGGGGGCAGCGGCGCCCGCTGGACTGGCCGGAGCGCGAATACGTTGTGCTTGAGGGTGACGTCAGGATCGGTCCGGGGTTCGAGATAGTGATGGCGCCGGGCCACGCGCCGGGCCAAATCGCGATGCTTGTCGATCTGCCCGAGACGGGTGCGGTTCTGCTGACCTCTGACGCGATTTCCAGGCCCGCCGAAATAGACGAGCGGTTTGACACCGCGCCTGACCCGCAAGCGGCCATTGCAAGCGCGGCGCGCTTGATGGAATTGGCCGCAGAGCGCGATGCGTTCGTAATCTACGGTCATTGCCCGGAACAATGGGCGACGCTGAGAAAAGTGCCGGATCATTATGGTTAGCGCACATCCCGGCCCTGATTGAGGATAATGACATTTCCGCTCGAGATGTCGCCGGCGGGAGAGATCAGAAAGCCCACCCAGGCCGCGACCTCTTCGGGTTTCATGGCGCGGCCATGCGGCATCTGGGCGATGGCCTCGGCCAGAACCTCTTCGCTGACGACATTGAAAAGCGGTGTTTCTGTCATCGCCGGGGCGATGGAGTTCACGGCGATGCGGTCGCGGGCGAACCTGCGGGCGAGGTCCTTGGTCAGGTTGTCCAGCGCGGCCTTGGACGCCCGGTAATGCGGAGGGTCGAAGACATCGAAATTGTAGGCCCCGTTGGAGGAGATATTGACGATCTTCTTGACCCCGTCGCGGTCGAGCAAGAGCGGCACCACCGCCTGGCAGCAGTGAAACGCAGCCGAGAAGTTGAGCGCCATCTGGTCTTCGAATTCCTGAACCGGGATGTTCGGAAACTCGGACATGAAGCAGGTTCCGGCATTGTTGACCAGCACGTCCAGCCCGCCGAAATGATCTGCAACGCGGGCCACGGCGGGCGCAATCGCATCGGGGTTGGTCAGGTCGAGCGGGCAAGGCAGGAACCCCTCTCGCGCCATGCCGTCCAGCCCGTTTGCATCGCGATCAAAACCCGCCACTTGTAACCCGTCATCCAGCAGGCGTGCGCAGATGGCCCGTCCCATTCCACCCGCTGCGCCCGTTACGATCGCCGTTTTGCTGTTCATGACTTACTCCTCTTCGTGAGTAGAGCCTAACGGCGTTGCGGCATTGCGCCAAGATCGTATATGATATTTCGGATCACATTCGATTTTTCTGGAGGCCGCATGTCCGAGATTCGTGCCGAGATTGTACTTCCCACGCGGGAACTGCGCGATGACATCCCGTTCTATACAGGTACGTTGGGCATGCGGATGGATATGATCTATCCCGCCGATAACCCGTCTGTAGCTGTCTTTTCTGGACACGGGCTGAGGGTACGCATCGACAGGGAAGCAGAGGGAGAGCCGGGCGTCATCCGTTTACTGACCGACGATCCCGATGCCTTTGCCGAGGGGCAACGCGAATTGACCGCGCCGAATGGCACGCGCGTCGAAATCGAGCAGCTGAACCCACCGCTTGTCCTGCCGAAAACGCGGCACGGTTTCGCCGTTCGTCGGCTGAAAGACCAGGCGCCATGGGTCGTCGGGCGGGCAGGGATGCAGTATCGCGACCTGATCCCCGACAGGCTGGGCGGGTCGATCATCGCAAGCCATATTCGCATCCCTGATGGCGGCCCTGTCCCCGACATGGTGCATTTCCACAAGGTCGGGTTCCAGTTGATCTTTTGCATCGCGGGATGGGTCGACGTTGTCTACGAGGATCAAGGCGGGCCGATCCGTCTGCATCGTGGGGATTGCTTCATCCAGCCGCCCGAGATCCGCCATCGCGTACTCGAGGCCAGCGATGGAATCGAGGTGATCGAAATCGGTGTTCCGGCCGAGCATGTCACCGAGATCGATCACGAGATGACCCTGCCCACACCGCATCACCGTCCGGAGCGCGAGTGGGACGGGCAACGCTTTGTCCACAACGTGGGGGGCGAAGCCTCGTGGTACCCGCATCGCCTGGCGGGGTTTGTTGCGCGGGACACGACGATTGCCGGTAACACCAAGGGCGTCGCCGGGGTGCAGGTTCTGCGACGGGGCGAAGGGGCGAGTGAATGGGCTGAGCATGATGCCGATATCCACTTTACCTTTGTCATGGCAGGTACGATGCGGCTGGAAGCCGAGGATCACGACCCGACCGAGTTGACCGAGGGCGATGCTTTTGTCATTCCGCCGGGGATGCGGACCCGGTATGCCAATGCCTCTGACGATATCGAGCTGCTGGAAGTCATGTTGCCCGGCATGTCACTGCGGGGGGACGTCTGATGGCCTATTTTTACTACCACTCCATCGGGCAATATCCGGGCAAGGAAGCGGCGCTGTCCGAAGCGCTTCAGGAATTCGCAGGCTATTGGTCAGCCGAGACAAATACCCAGTGGCAACATCTGATGCAGGCGCGCGGAGAGTATGTTTCGCTCTGGTCAAACCTCATCGAGGCGCCAGAGGGAAGCCTGACGGCGTCCGAGAACGTGACGCAGGCGCTTCATAGCGTGTTGGGGGCATTGCCGCCCGAGATATTGCGCGGCAAGCGCTTGCTTGTCGCGGCCGACTGTTTTCCGTCGCTGCATTTTCTGCTGGCAGGTCTTGCGGACAAGTTTGGCTTCACCCTGGATACCGTGCCGATACGACAGGGCGAAACATGGGTGCGCAGCGAAGACATGCTTGGTGCCTGGGGCAAGGATGTCGGCCTTGCCTTGCTGACCTGGATCACCTCCACCTCGTCCTACCGATGCGATCTCGATGCGCTGGTCGCGCATGGCCGCGAGATGGGAAGTGTGATCGGCGTGGACATCACGCAAGGCGCGGGCCTGCTGCCGTTTTCCGTGCAGAAAACACCCTGCGATTTCGCGGTTTCGACATCTCTGAAGTGGCTGTGCGGTCCGCCGGGGGCTGGCATGCTGTACATGCGACCCGAACTGATCGAGCGGGCAGAGCCCGAGTTGCGCGGCTGGTTTAGCCAGCCCGATCCCTTCAACTGGGACATCACCCGGTTCTCATATGCGCCCGATGCCCGGCGCTTTGACCATGGTACACCGGCGGCTTTGCCGAACGTGGCGGCATTGCCCGCCCTTCGTTGGCATTCCGAACAGGAGCATGGCGCGCTTGCACAGCACACATACGCGCTAAGCGACGACCTGATCGGCGTAATGGACCGTCACGACCTGTCGCTGGCCTCACCGCGCGCAGCGAAGGAGCGCGGCGGCAGTGTCATGGCCACACTGCGGCCCGACCGGGATGCAGGTGCCTTGGTCGCATCACTGCTTGAGCGCGGGATCGTCTGCGACAACCGCAGCCAGGTTCTGCGGTTTTCGCCGGGGATCATCACGACGCGTGAGGACGTTGAGGCGTTGGACGCGGCATTGGGCGAACTGCTGTGAGGGTCATCTGACGTCCGATTTCGCGAAGCGGCGTTCCAGAACCGCGACAAGGCGCACAGCGGGCAGCAGAACGATCAGGTACATGATCGCCGCTGCGATCAACGGGGAGGGGTTTGCCGTCAGGGCCTGCGCGTCAGTTGCCTGTTTCAGCAGGTCGGGCATGGCGACAACTGATGCCAGCGAGGTGTCCTTTGCGATCGCCACCGAATTCGATGTGTGCGGCGGAATCGCGATCCGAATGGCCTGCGGAAGGATGACTTTCCAGACGGTCACGTGGAATGGCAGGCCCAAAGCCTCGGCAGCTTCGATCTGACCTTTCGGAATCGCTTGTATCCCCGAGCGAAAGACCTCGGCCGTAAAGGCCGAAAGCACCAGCGACAAGGACAGGACCGCGGCCGAGAAGGAATTCAGCCGGATACCGACGAAGGGCAGGGCGTAATATACAAGGACAAGCAGAACGAGGATCGGCAGGGCGCGGAACACATCGATATAGGCAATTGCCAGCCAACGCAGCGGCTTTGGCCCGTAAAGGCGGACAAGGCATATCAACACGCCCGCAATCGACCCAATGATCAGCGTCGCCGTCGCCAGGGCGAAGGTATTCGCGATGCCCCTGACCAGCATCGGCCAAACCCTGACCATGACCGGCCAGTTCAGAAACGTATCGAAGAAATCCACGTGGTCGGCCTCCGGCGGCGCAAGGTGGTGTCAAAAAAGCGAGCGCCCCAAAAGGCGCCCGCTGGGTCAAAGATCGTGCAATCAGGGCTTGGGAATGTCCGTGACCGTGATGGTCGAGGACCCTTCGACCGGCGTGCCCCCGATCCATTTTTCGTAAAGCGCCGCCATGGTGCCATCCTCCTTCATGGCTGAAATGGCGTCGTTAACGGCCTCGAGCTTGTCGGACCCTTTGGGCATCATGATCGCGTATTGCTCCCCCGTGCGGATGCGTTCCGCGATCTTCAGCCCCTCCATCTGTTCGGCGGCAAAGGCCACGCCGAGATAGTCCGATACGCCGGCGGTCACGCGGCCATTCACGATGTCGAGCAGCAGGTTCTGTTGCGCCGGGTAGCTCTTGTAATCGCCGAACTTGTAGTCCCCGGTGTTTTCCTGAATCCACGTCTCGCCGGTCGAGGAGGCGAGGCCGCCCATTGTTGCGCCTTCAAGTTCGGCAAGCGTTTCAGGGCCATCTGTCGAGGTGACCATGACCAGTGCGGCGTCATAGTAGGGCTGGGTAAAGGCCTGGTTCTGCAGTCGCTCGGCGGTGATGGTGATCGAACTGATGGCCGCGTCGATTCGGCCTGAACTGGTGGCCGCAAAAAGAGCCTGAAAGCCGAGGTCCTGAATTTCGACCTCCCAGCCGTTGCGCTTGGCCACTTCGCGGATCACGTCTACTTCGAACCCTTCGAATTCGCTCTGCTCGTTCTTGAATTCCCATGGCGGGTTCGAGGGGTAGGCGCCCACCTGCAGGGTTTCCGCCCAACCTGCCGAAGAAAGGCCTGCTGTCAGGACGGCCACCGCGGCCAGAACTGTCTTTTTCATGGTGATTTCCTCTCTGCTGTCATGTCGCGTTGGCACCGGTCTTTGTGTCTTGTTTGCGAGTCGCCGACCGGTAGACGACCAGTGTGTTGTTTACATGGTCACGCATTAGCTTTTGTGCGCGCGCGGTGTCGCGCCCGAGAAACGCGTCGCGCAGGCCTGCATGCGCATCCAGTGAATGCACCGCATTCAGTGTTCCATCTTCGGGCAGAACAGGACGTGCCGCGTAGATCGTCACATCATGGTAGCGTTGCATTTCTTCGATGAGATCGCCGTAGGTCTGGCGCAGCCGTCTGGATCGCACCGAGGCAAGCAGGGCATGGTGAAAGGCATCGTGGGCGTCGCGCCAGGCAAGCCGGTCGGATGCATCGCCCGTCAGGGCCATGTCGGTCTGGCTCAAGCGGTGAAAGCTAGCGACGATACCTGCCTCCCACTCCAGATCGCCATGGTCGATGGCCTCGGCGGTCATCATCTCCTCAAGCCCCAGCCGGGCTGCCGCAATATCCTCCAGCTCTGCGAGCGAAATGGGCGCCACCTGCCAGCCGCGATTCCTGTGGGCAACGACAAGGCGTTTCTCTTCCAGCCGTGAAAGCGCTTCGCGCAAGGGCGTCGCGCTGACGTTGTAGCGTTGGGACAAGCCGGACAATCGGAGTGGATCACCGGGCGCAAAGACACCGTTCAGGATGTCGCGCCGCAAAGCGTCGTAAAGCGTAGCTTCGTTCAGGGACCTCATGGGATTGACGCTATTATATACAATTCGCCCAAACAACTACGATCTATCGGAGGCGTGTGCTTCCTCAAGCCCGATCCCGGGTTATGGGTCGCGTGCGAGACGAAACACTGTCGGGTCACGGATGTCGATGCGCCCGATTGTAGATCGCTGCCATGAAGACCGGCGTCAAATACATCGGGATCTGGTAGCAGCCGATGAACTCTAGCAACGCATCTGTCGTCGCAGGCGGCAGGGCGACGAGAAAGAGCGCGATGTTGCGGTTGCCCGCAACGATGCTGACGCCCGCCCTTTCAGCGTGTGATACGGTTCTGCCGATGGTTGACCAAGCCAGGAGTTGCAGGCCGAAATTCACGCAGCAGGCGAAGCCCAGCCACGCGAGAAACCGCAGAGGATCATCCAGTAGGAGCGGACCCACCGCCGACATGAGCCCGATAACCACGACGGCCAAAAGGATCGCACCTGCGCCATCCAGTGCCTGAACATGCCGGTCTTCAAGGTTCGAAAAAACGCCTTTCCTCAATGCAAATGCGGTGCCTGAAGCAAGCAAGACCATCGCGGCAAGCCGCAGCGCGCTCGTCACAACTGTGGTATCCTCGATTTCCGGCAGCAGCCACAGGACCGGAAAGACCGTGACCGGAAACAACGCTGTGCCGACAACCAAAAGTCGCCAAGCGCCGTCAGGCTCTTGTCCCATGAGGATTGCGAAATTCGGGCTGCCGGTGACCGAGGGCGCGGAGAGCATCAGGATCAACGCAAAGGCCGCCGTTGTTCCTTGCACTCCCATCAGTGTGACAAGCCCAACTGCCACGAGAGGAGCGGCCACCTGATAGATCGCGACCAATCTCAATGTTGGGCGCGTGTTCCTCAACCCGTTCAGCAGCGCGGCGGGGCTCATCCGGAATGATGCGAGGAACAGCAGACCCGCGACGAGGGCCGGCAGGTAGACCTTTACCTGCTGTGCGAGGGCGGGAAAGGACAGTCCGATGACGAGTCCAATAAACAGGCACCTTTTGCCGTGGCGGGCCGCGAAGTTCAGCAAGGATGATAATACTCTGCCAAGCTCCTCATCCCGGCCCTTGCCGGATGTTGTCCGGCAGCCATGTCGCCAGTTCCGGAAAGACGATCAGGACGAAAACCATCAACACCATGATCAGGAACATCGGGAATGCTGCCCGTGCGATGAATCCCATTTCGTGGCTGGTCATTCCCTGAAGGACGAAGAGGTTGAAACCGATCGGCGGAGTGATTTGCGCCATTTCGACCACCACGACGATGAAAATGCCGAACCAGATCAGGTCGATCCCGGCCTCGCGGACCATGGGTTCGACCACAGCCATCGTCAGCACCACCGACGAGATACCGTCGAGGAACATACCTAGAATGATGTAGAAGAGGAGCAGCACCATCAGCAATTCGAAACGGGTCAGTTCCCATTGGGCGATCAAATCGGCCAGCCCGCGTGGGAGCCCGGTAAAGCCCATCGATAGCGATAGGAACGCCGCACCGGCAAGGATCAGCGCAATCATGGCACTGGTGCGGGTGGCGCCCATCAGGCTTTCGGTGAAGGTCTTCCAGTTGAGAGAGCCTTGGCTCGCCGCCAGCACGAGGCCACCGATCACGCCGAATGCCGCAGCCTCGGTCGCGGTGGCGAAGCCGAGATACATCGAGCCGATCACCACAGAGATCAGCAGGAAGACCGGGATCAGGAAGCGGGAATTCGCGACCCGTTCGCTCAGGCTCATCGGCGGCTCCGGCGTTGGGTTCCACGACTTGGACAGCCGGCTGGAAATCGCCACATAAGCCATGAACATGCTCGCAAGAACCAGTCCCGGCAGGACACCCGCGAAGAACAGTTTCGAAATGCTCTCGTTGATGGTCACCCCATAAACGATCAGCGTGAGCGAGGGCGGTATCATCAGGCCGAGCGTTGCCGCACCTGCCAGCGTGCCGATGATCATCCTTTCAGGATACTCGCGCCTGCGCAGTTCGGGTATCGACATCTTGCCAACCGTCGTCAGGGTGGCGGCGGACGAGCCTGAAACCGCGGCGAACACGGTACACCCGACAATATTGGTATGCACCAAGCCCCCCGGCAGGGCGGCCATCCAGGGGCTGAGGCCCTTGAACATATCCTCGCTCAGCCTTGTCCGGTACAGGATCTCTCCCATCCAGATGAACAGGGGCAGGGCGGTCAGCGTCCAGGACGAGGAGGCCGACCAGATCGTGGTCAGCATGACATCCCCGACAGGGCGCGTGGTGAAAAGCTCCATGCCGACCCAGGCGACACCCATCAGTGCAAGCCCGACCCAGACCCCGGTGCCTAGCAGCAGGAAAAGTACGAACAGGAACAGGATGATGATCGAGAAGTCTTCCATGATCCTACTCCCCAAAGCTCTGATCGACGAGGTCGCGTTGGATCCGGTGCTTGCCGTCAAAGAGCAGGTGGATCAGGTGATCGGTCAGCGCGATGGCCATGATGACGGCGCCGAGCAGCATGAAAGACTGGGGGATCCACAGGGGCGTACGATCCTGTCCCTGGCTGATGTCATTGATCATGATCGAGAAATTCACGAACCGCCATCCGTAATACACCACGTACCACATCACCGCCGTACCGATCGCGAAGCACCACACGTCGATCCAGCGGGCAATATGCGGGGGGACCGCGTTCAGCAGGATTGATACCCGAATGTGGCTGCCGCGATTGAGCGCGTTGGCGAAGGCAAGAAATGAGGCCGCTGCCATGAAATAGCCTGCGTATTCGGGGATGCCGGGCGCCACTTCGCCGATCCACCGGGCCAGCATCTGAAGAACGATAAGCACGAGAATGGCGATCAGGCAGAGCGAGGCGAGAACCCCTGCCGCCAAGTAGGTGAAATCAAGTGCGGAGCGAAGCCCCCTGAGCGCGGCCATCCCGTCCCCCTTGTCTTTTTTGGTGCCGGTGAAAGTGCGGGCAGCCCAGAGCGGGCAGCCCGCAGCAAGTGATTATTGCATGGCCTTGAAGGCCTCGACGATTGCAGCACCCTGTTCGCCAGCGGATTCGAGCCATTCGTCGGTCATGGTGACGCCGATTTCCTTCAGCTCGTTAACCATCTGCTCGCTTGCGGGGCCGACGGTCATTCCGCCGTCGCGCAGGCCCTGAAGCGTGAAACTGGTGTATTCCTTGGACCGCCAGTTGCCGGCGTATTCCGCCAGTTCCGCGCAGCCTCGGATGACGTTCTGGTTCGCCTCGGACACGCCTTCCCAAGTCTGGCTGTTCACCATGACATAGTTGCGTGGCAGCCAGGCATCGACCTCGTAGAAATAGTTCAGCGATTCCCAGACCTTCCGGTCATAGCCGGTGGAGCCCGACGACACCATCGCATCGGCAACACCGGTGGCGAAGGCCTGGCTGATTTCCGCGGCTTCGATGGTAACGGGCAGCATTCCGGTCAATTCGGCGAGCCGTGAGGTCGCGTTGTTGTAGCTGCGGAACTTGATGCCTTCCATGTCGGCAACGGACGTCACCTCGTTCTTGAAGTAGAGCCCTTGTGGCGGCCAAGGCACCGAGTAAAGCAGGGTGAGGTTCTGGCTTGCGAGAAGCTCGGTCATAGGTTCCTTGGCCGCCTCCCACAGCTTTGCGCTGTCGTCGAAAGAGGTTGCCAGAAACGGCACGGAGTCGAAGCCGAACAGCGCATTCTCGTTCTGATGTCCGGACAAAAGCCTTTCGCCAATGGGAACCTGGCCGGTTTGGATCGCGCGCTTGATCTGCGCCCCGGGGAAGAGCGAGCCTGACGGATGTGTCACGATCTCGATCTCGCCGCCGGTGCCGGTGGTTACGCATTTGGCGAATTCGGCACCGGTGGCCGAATGAAAGTTGCTGGCGGAATAGGCCATGGGCATATCCCATTTCTCGGCGGTGGCGGGCGCTGCAAGCGCCGCTGTGGTCGCCGCCGTGGCCAAGAGTGTTGTCATCTTTTTCATGTCAGTCTCCCTGGTTGTGTTGGCATTTTCTGCCTGGTGTTTGCCCTCACGTCATGAAACGTGCAGGGGAATATGGGGTCAGATCAAGGTTAGGTCGCTTACCCGAAATCAATTGGGACAGGATTCGCCCTGTTTTCGGCCCGCCGGTCAGCCCGACATGGTCGTGGCCAAAGGCCGTGAAGGCCCCCGAAAGTCCCGGAACCTCGCCCATAACGGGAATCGAGTCGGCCATGGACGGGCGATGGCCCATCCATTCGACTGTCTTTTCCCACGTCAGGCCCGGGATCGCAGCCCGGATGTTCTTCTCCAAAAGACGGAACGGAGCGCGCGAGGGCGCGGCGTCGAGCCCGCCGAATTCCACCACGCCGGCAAGGCGCAGGCGGCCTTCCATCGGTGTGGCGACAAATTTCCCCGAGGCGACCATTACCGGTGACCGGGGCATGATCGAAGGCTCCCACAATTCCAGATGGTACCCGCGTTCGCTTTCGAGCGGTGCCTTGAAACCGAACTTCTCCGCCAGTGGTGCCGACCACGCCCCGGTTGCCAATACGGCGGCGTCGCAGCCGATGGTCTCGCCCCCGGCGCGGACTCCGGTCAACCGGCCGTTTTCCCGGGCTATGTCTTCGACCTCGGCCTTGATGAAACGTGCGCTCTCGCTTTGCGCATGTGCGGCAAGCGCCTTGACGTAGGCGCCCGGATCGCTGATGCGACCGTGATTGCGCAGGCGCGCCGCGACATTGATGTCTGGTCCGAACACGGGATCGTATTCGCGCCACGTATCGCCCTCAAGCACGTCCCAGGCGAAGCCGTGTTCTTTGCGCACCGACCAGCCGAAGGCGTCGCCCTCGTAATGGCTGCGATCATTGTAGAGAAACAGGTAATCGGAGGGCACGATCCAGCGTTCGGCCCCCGTGCCCGCTGCCAAGGCCTGATGATCGGCGAGACTGTCGCCTATGATCGATGAAAGGGCTGCCGCGCGTTTGCGGACATCTTCGGCGTTCGCCGTGCGCAAATACTTCACAAGCCAGGGAAGCAGCTTTGGCAGGTATCCCCATTTCAGAAACAGCGGCTGGTCCGGGCTGAGAAGCATTTTGGGTGCCTTGCCCAAGAGGCCCGGTGTGGTCACGGGAATGATCGAGCATGAGGCCAGAACCCCACCGTTTCCGTGGCTCGCGCCTGCCGCTGGGCCTTCGCGGTCGATCAGGATCACCTTGTGCCCGTCGCGCTGCAGCCAGATCGCGGTCGACACCCCGACAATGCCCGCGCCGATCACCGCAACGGTTTTTTGCGACTCGCTCATGCGACCTTGGTCCTTTCCTGGCTGTAGTGATCCAGTTTGCCGACATCCGGCCGGATTCCGAGGCCCGGAGCATCGGGCAGCCGCACGACACCGCCGGTGCAGGGGAACGGCTCTTCAAGGATATCGTCTCGCAGGAAATACCGCGCTTGGTAAAACTCGCAGCCAAGTGAAATTGCTGGTGTCGCCGCCACCATATGTGCGCCCGCCAGATGGGCGAGGCCTGCTTCGAACATGTCTCCGCCATAAGCCGTCAGGCCGTTCGCGGCCGCGATAGCCGCAGTTTCCTGCGCGCGTAGAAGGCCGCCCGACTTCATGATCTTGATCGAGACCCCGTCGCATATCTCCTCGCGGCTGGCTCGGATCATGTCCTCGGGGCCAAAGACGCTTTCATCGGCCAGAAGAGGCACGTCGATCGCCGCACGGATTTCGGCCATCAGGTCGTAAAGCGGCGCGGCAACGGGCTGCTCGATGAAATCCGGGCGAAAGGTGGTAACTTCGCGGACCTGCGCCAAGGCATCTTCGGGCGCCAAGCCTTGGTTATAATCGACCCGGACCGCAAGGTCGGGGAAATCGCGCGCAAGCTCTTCGAGGCGCATCAGGTCGAAGCCGTGGCCTGCAAACCCCGTTTTGAGCTTGACGAGGCGGACGCCATCCTCGCGAAGTCGCATCAGCAGAGCCCGGTCCGACGACCAGTCCGGATCGGCAAGCGACACCGAAAGCGGGATCGTGTCGCAATGCTTGCCGCCGAGCAGGGCGTATACGGGCTGGCATGAAACCCGCCCTTCGAGGTCGAGCAATGCTGCCTCGAGCGCCGCTTTGGCCTCGGTACAATGCGCAACGGCACGGTTTGCGTCGGCCATGATCGCGGTGCGCTCGCTTACCTTTCGGTTGATGACGAAAGGCCGGATGTATCGATCCAGCGCGGCAAAACTCGCCTCGGGTGAGCCGGTAAAGACGGACCATGGCGATGCCTCGCCAAAACCCTCGATGCCCCCTTCCGTCCGCAGGCGCAAAACGATCACTTCGCAGCTGCCGCTGACGCGCCCGATACCGTGATCACGCGCGGAAACAACGGGCAGCTTCAGGTACCAAAGATCATAACCAACGATGATCTGATTGAGATCCGACATGGTGGGTAATCCTCTCAGGGAAAGACTGCCGCCGGAATGGCATCATTTCCAATACTAAGATTTTGCGAGACCATAAGTTTTTGTGATACTCAATGGTCATGTCTACGCCCTTTCGACAGTTTCAGGCATTTCACGCGATCATCCAGCGGGGTACCGTCACCGCCGCGGCGGAGCATCTGGGGATTTCTCAGCCGGCGATCAGCAACCTGCTGGCGCAACTCGAACGCCGTACGAAGCTGAAGCTATTCGAGCGTACGCGGGGGCGGCTGGTCCCGACGCCCGAGGCGACGGTACTGTTCGACGAGATCGATACGGTCGTGCGTGGTCTGGACCACGTCAATCAAGCGGTTTTCGATTTGCAGAACCAGAAAGCGGGTCAACTGCAAGTGGCGACCAATCACGCGCTGGCCTTCGGTTTCATGCCGTCCGAAATCGCCGAGTTCAGCAAAGACAGGAAGAACCTCACCATCGCTTTTCAGTCGCAGTATTCCGGAAAGATCCAGGAATGGGTGACCGCGGGCCTTTTCGAAATCGGGATCTGCGAAATGCCGGTCCGGCAAGAGGGGCTGACACAGCAGCACTTCCACTTCGAAACACTTTGTGCACTGCCTGCGGATAGTGATCTGGCGCGCCACGAAACCCTTACGCCACGACTGCTTGACGGGTATCCCTTCATCGTGATGGGGACGGACCACATGGTGAGCCGGCGCCTGCGCGAGGCTTTTCATTCCGAGGGAGCACGGTTCCGCATTCGTAGCCACACTGACCTTTTCCTCAACGCTCTGAACTTGGTGAAGCAGGGGCTTGGCGCCGCGCTGATCGACCCCTTCACCCTAAGATCCGATGACCGCTCGGGCTATGTTGTGCGGCGGTTCGAGCCCTCGATCCTGCTCGATATCGTCGTTGTCACGGCAACCGACCGGCCGCTTTCGGCCATCGGGCGGCAATTCCTCGATCAGGTTGTTCCGCGCATGGCGGCAATGGCCGTCGATGACGCGGCCAGGTCACGCGATCCGCTCTGAAACCGAGGCGGCCCTGTCAGCGGCGGTTACGCGAGTTTCAGCCCGGCGATGTATCTTCTTTCAGCCAAGGCATCTTGGAAAACGCTCCGAGGCGCGTCAATCATGGGCCGTGTCCGTGAAAGGGAGATGTCGATGAAAGTGCAGGGGGGGAAACCCGTCTACGGCGCGTCCGTGGGGATACTGATGCTCGAGGCCCGGTTTCCCCGGATCCCGGGCGACATGGGCAACGCGCTGACATGGGACTTTCCGGTCCAGTACCGTGTGGTTCGCAACGCGTCGCCCGATCTCGTGGTGCGTCAGGGCGCCACGGGCCTGCTGCCTGCCTTTGTAGATGCGGCCAGGGACCTCGTGGCCTCGGGTGTCGATGGAATTACCACGAATTGCGGCTTTCTTTCACTGTTTCAGGAAGAGCTTTCAGCAGCGGTCAACGTGCCTGTCGCGGCCTCGTCGCTGATGCAAGTGAACCTAGTGAACGCGACACTCCCTCCGGGCAAACGTTGCGGAATCCTGACGATTTCGGGCACTACCCTGACCGAGCAGCATCTGCGAGCTGCGAACGTACCCGCCGGAACGCCGGTTGGGTCGACCGAGGGGCTGAGGGAATTCACCCGCGCCATTCTCGGGAACGAGTTGGAACTTGATTTAGAGGCCGCCAGGGCGGACAATGTCGACGCGGCAAAGGCGCTTGTCACAGCGCATCCCGACATTGGGGCCTTGGTGCTGGAGTGCACAAATATGGTTCCCTATGCCCCTGCCATCAGGGCAGCGGTCGGCTTGCCGGTCTTTTCGATCCAGAGCTTCGTGAACTGGTTCCAATCCGGACTCGTCCCAAGGTCTTTCCCGGTACCCGTCTAGCGCCAATCTGCACAACTGGGCGTCTGCACGAGGTCGTGAAGAGCGGTACGAAAAGTGGTCCAGGCACCCTACGGTCCGATCAGACAGAGGGAGTTTGTCGCGCAATCGCTCATCTGGAAATTGGTCAGGCCGGAAAGAAATCTCTTTGGAAAGAACGTTGGGAGCGAAGCGTCGCTAAAGCCTGACCCGGCCTTGGGCTTGACGTTCTACAGGCCACTCCTCGGTAAAACCAAGGCGCCGACCAGAAGCATCAGTTCGACGCTTGAAACTAAATTGACCTCTTCGCTTTCGTTTGTTTGTCCGAGGCTGTCCGTCAGGTGCTTGTCTCTATGTATCTGTAATAAAAGGCAAAAATTATCTCCTTGGTCAGTGCGGAAAGGCGGAGCTCCAACATTCGCAGGGGCAGGCCCGCGCCCGGTTTCTACGCATTTGTTTCGTGTGCAGGCAAACAATTCAAGTAAAAGCTTGACAATGAAATTCCGCGTTTCCTACCGTTGTGAAGGACCTGCACAATAAGCCAAAGCTGCTCTTTGGGCTAAAGTTCGTGCCGCGCTTAAAGCGAACTCGTTGAAAAACGTGCACTACACGATGGGGGGTCGACTATGGCGTGGTTTATCGCGGTTGTTCTGCTTGTTGTCGCAGTCATCCTGCTCATTCTTTTTCTGAACCGTTATTACCGCAAGGCCACGCGCGAGATCAGTGTCGTTCGGACTGGTATGGGCGGGCAAAAGGTCGTGCTCAATGGCGGCTGTATCGCGTTGCCGTTCCTGCACAAGGTCTCCGAAGTGAACATGCGAACCTCGAAGCTGGAAATCGATCGCCTCGGCCCGAAATCCATCATCACCAAGGACCGCCTGCGCGTCGATATTGGTGCGGAATTCTACGTGCGCGTCCGAGCGACCGAAGAGGGAGTCGCGACGGCGGCACAGGCACTGGCGGGCAAGTCCTTCCGCGCTGCGGACCTCGAAGACATCCTCGAAGGTAAGCTCGTCGATGCGATGCTGTCGGTGGCTGCCTCCTACACGATGGATGAGTTGCAGGATAACAGGGCCCGTTATGCCAAGGAAATCAGCGAGATGCTGAACGACAACCTGTCGCAAAACGGGCTCATGCTGGAATCGGTGTCCTTGACGCGGATCGACCAGACGCCGTTTCACGCGCTTGATGAGAACAACGCCTTCAACGCTCTCGGGATGCGCCGCTTGGCGGAAATCATCGCGGTGAACAAGAAGGAGCGCGCGGTCATCGAAGCCGATGCCGACGTGTCCGTGCGGCAAAGCCAGCTTGATGCGACCAAGCGCAAACTGACCATTTCCCGCGAGGAAGAAGAGGCGATGATCGAGCAGCAGCGCGAGATCGAAATCGCCCGGTCGCGTTCGGCTGCCGAGACCGCCGAAGAACAATCCATTTCGGAAAAGCGCCGTGAGGCTGCCCGGATCGCTCGCGAGCGCGAGGTGCGCCTGTCGGAAATCGCGCGCGACACGGAATTGCGCCGACAGTCGCTGGAGTCCGAGTTGAACTCGGCCCTCAAGAAATCGGAGAACCTCGTGACGCTCGCCAAGAAGCGTGAGGAGGAGGCCCGTGCAGAGGCCGACGCAATTCTCGCCAAGGCCAGCGAGGCCGAAGCGGAGGAGCGCGTGCAGACAGTGCGAGAGACCGCCGCGGCAGAGCGCGACAAAGCCCTTGCATTGATCCGCGCCGCCGAACAGGCGCAAGTGGACGACGTGCGCGTCCGCTCCGAAGCCGACACGATCATCTCCATGGCCGAGGCCGATGCAAAGGCCGTGCGAGACCGCGCGGCGGCGGAGCGGGAGAAGCTTATCGCAGAGGCCGAAGGCCGGTCCGCAATCATCTCGTCCGAGAACACGCAAAGCCCCGAACTCATAGCCATGAAGCTGCAGGAAGCACGCCTGCGCACGCTGCCGAGTGTGGTCGAGCGCATGATGAAACCCGCCGAGAAGATCGAAACGATACGGATCAATCAAGTAACCGGGTTCGGCGGAACAGGAGGCGGCGGCGGGGCAGGCGGCGACAAGTCCACTGTAAACCAGGTGGTCGACTCGGTCCTTGGCATGGCGCTGCAACTGCCCGCCGTTCAGAAGCTCGGTGAAGAGGTCGGCATGAATATCGGCGGTGGTCTGCGTGGGATCACCACACCGCTCGAAGGCGACGGCGCAAAAGCGCCCTCGGAAGACTCGGAAAGCACCTCGTCCGACAAGAAGAGCTGACGCCATGACACGTTTGCTCGATAACCCCGACAGGAGATGGCAACCATGAATATTTCCCGCAGAAATTTCGTACTTGGCACAACGGCTCTGACACTCGCCGCACCCGCCACGATCGGGCGTGCGCAAACAGACGCGATCAAGTTCGCATCAATTCTCGACCTGTCCGGCGGCCTCGACATTTACGGCGCACCCATGGCCGAGACGACGAAGATGGCCATCGAGGACATCAACGCCGCCGGCGGTCTGTTGGGGCGCGAGGTGGAACTGACGCTGTATGATGCGCAGTCCACCATCCAGTTCTACACCCAGTACGCCACGCAGGCGGCGGCAGGTGACCGTGCGCATACGGTACATGCAGGGATCACCTCGGCCTCGCGCGAGGCTATCCGGCCCACGCTGTCGCGCTTTCAGACGCTCTATTTCTACAACGTGCAATACGAAGGTGGTGTATGCGATTACAACAACTTCTGCACCGGTTCGACCCCGGCACAGACCGTGGCAAAGGTTGTGCCCTATGCCATGAACAAATGGGGCAAGAAGGTCTATATCGTGGCGGCCGACTATAACTATGGCCAGATCACTGCGCAGTGGATGCAGAAATTCGTGGCCGAGAATGGCGGCGAGACGCTCGATGTCGAATTCTTCCCGCTGGACGTCACCAATTTCGGCCCGACCATCAACAAGATCCAGACCGCAAAGCCGGACTTCGTGATCTCGGCGCTGGTGGGCGGCGCGCACGTGTCCTTCTACAGGCAATACGCCGCCGCGGGCATGATGCAGGACATCCCGATCGCATCGACCACTTTTGGTGTCGGGAACGAGCAAACCCTGATCTCTGCCGAGGAAGGCGACGGCATTCTCGCGTCATACGGTTATTTCGAAGCTGCCGACAATCCGGTGAACGCGGCGTTCCTTGAAAAACTCAAGGCCAAGCTGGGGGATGATGCGCCGGTGATGAACGAGCTTGCAATCCGGTCCTACGAAGGTGCGATGCTTTGGGCCGAGGCGGTCAAGGCGGCAGATACTGCGGACCGTGAACCGGTTATCGAGGCGCTGCGCTCGGGGCTGAGCTACGATGGGCCGTCCGGGACGGTGACCATCGACTCGCAGACCAACCACTGCTCGATGAACGTCTATATCGGCGAGCTGAAAGATCAGAAATGGAACATCGTCGAAAGCTACGAGGCGCAGCCTCCGGCCGATACGGCGCTGGTCTGTGACCTCAATGCCAACCCGAACCAGTCCGCCTTCCTGTTCGAAAACGGGCTTGAAGCTGCGGGCATCAAGTAAGCGAAGCATACCGGTCCGGCGTCAAGCCGGACCGGTCCTGGCCTTTCCCGGGAGACCGTCTTGGATCTTGTTCTCGCCGTCCTGTTTCAACTCGTCTACGTGATCGCGAACCTGGCGCTGATCAGCCTCGGCCTTGCGATCATCTTCGGGATGATGCGCGTCATCAATCTCGCCCACGGCGAATTTTTGATGGTTGGCGGCTACACGGTCGTTGTGGCCACCAATGCCGGGGTGAATATCTGGATCGCGATGTTGATCCTCGCACCGCTCGTGGTGGGCGTGATGGGGGTGATCGTTGAGCGGTTGCTGATCCGCTGGCTCTATGGCCGCATGGTCGACACGTTGCTGGCGACATGGGGCCTCTCGCTCTTGTTGATCGGCCTCGTGACCTCGATCTTCGGCGCATCGACCGCGACGACGATCAGCCCGCCGCTCGGCACGATCCGCATCGGCGAATACTCGGCCTCGGGGTACGAGTTGTTCCTGATTGGTGTGACCATCGTGCTGTTCATCGCGGTCTACATGGTGCTGAAACTGACCAAGCTCGGACTGGTCGCGCGCGGCACGATGCAGAACGCCGAGATGTCTTCGGCGCTGGGGGTGTCCACCTCGCGCATCTACATGATCACCTTCGGACTGGGAGCCGCCGTCACGGGACTGGCCGGGGGCCTGCTTGCGCCTGTGACCGGCGTTCTGCCGACCATCGGCGCGACCTATATCGCCAAGGCTTTCATCACCGTGATTTCGGGCGGAGCCTCGATCCTTGCCGGAACCGCGACGGGATCAGTGCTGCTTGGAGGCATCAACGGTGTGTTTTCGTTTCTTGCAGGGCCGACGCTGGGTGAGGTCGCCCTGCTGGTCGCGGCCATCGTCCTGCTGCGCCTGATGCCGCGCGGGATTACCGGGCGGTTCTTCCGCAAATCGCTATGAACACGAACTCGACCCTTCGCAGCATGCGCCCGGTGCTGATCTTCGCGCTGATCGGCTTGGTATTCATGTTTACCGCGCCTTACGTGCTGCAGCTTTTCACGATCATCAACCTGACAACGGCCATTGCACTTGCCGTACTCGCTCTGAGCCTTGCACTTGTCTGGGGTTATGGCGGTATCCTGTGTTTTGGGCAGGTCGCGTTCTTCGGCCTCGGTGCGTATGCCTACACCATTGCCGCGATCAATTTCGGCGGCTCGACATGGGCCATCCTCGTGGCAATCCTGGTCGCCTCGGCCTTTGCGGCGCTGCTGGGTTACTTCATGTTCTTCGGGCGCGTCTCGGACGTCTATCTCGGGGTGATCACACTCACCGTGACGCTGATCTTCTTTTCTTTGATCCGCCGCACATCCGGGCCGGAATACAAGATAGGCAATGCGCTTCTCGGCGGTTTCAATGGGATCACCTCGCCGCCTCTGAACCTGCCGTGGAACTCGTCATCGTTCCTTTTCCCCGAGCAGGTGTTCTACGTTGCGATGGCCGCGCTGATACTTTGTTACGTGTTCTGCGGCTGGCTGGTGACCACCCATTTCGGACGTGTCTGTGTCAGCATCCGGGAGAACGAGTTGCGCGCCGAGCTTCTTGGCTATGACTCGCGCCTCTACAAGCTGGGCATCTTTACCATTTCCGCCGGGATTGCAGCGATCGGCGGGGTTCTGTTCTGCAACGGGGTCGGGCGGATCACGCCGGACGTGTTCAACCTTTACAACGCGGCGCTGACCATCATCTGGGTTATCGTCGGAGGGCGCGGTACCCTGATCGGGCCGATCGTGGCGACCTTTGGGCTGTTCTACCTGACCGCCTCTCTGGGCGGGCAGACGGTGCTGAACAACAACCTCGTCCTTGGCATCATCCTGATCTTCTTCGTGCTGTTCGTGCCGAAAGGCATCGCTCCGACGATCGTCGACTGGTACGCGGCGCGGCGCAAGCCAAAGACACGTAGCCGTCGCCGCAGGGGACGCAGCCGCCGCGCCCAAGGGTCGGCAGACGCATGAGCAGGCGGCGGGACAGACGTGAGGTGATCGTCGAGACGCGCGGGCTGTCGATGCATTTCGGCGGCGTCCGGGCGGTCGACCAGGTCGATTTCACGCTTTACGACAAGGAATTGCGCTGCCTGATCGGGCCGAACGGCGCGGGCAAGTCGACATTCTTCAAATGCCTCACCGGGCAGCTTTTACCTACGGCGGGCGAGATCACGATTCGGGGCGACACGACGACCGGCTACGAACCACACGAGGTGGCAGGCCTCGGCGTGGGGATCAAGACACAGGTCCCCAACGTGTTCGACGGTTTGTCAGTGTCTGAGAACATCTGGCTTTCGGCCCGGCGCTGGCACGGTGCACGCCGCGCAACGGCTTTGACTGCGGACACTATCGAACGGCTTCGCCTCGGCGATATCAGGCGTGACGTCGTGGGCAGGCTTGCACACGGGCAGCGCCAATGGGTCGAACTTGGCATGGTCATCGCTGCCGAGCCGTGGCTGGTGCTACTTGACGAGCCCGCCGCCGGCATGACCCACGAAGAGACGGCCCGTACAGCGGAACTGATCCGTGAGATCAACGAGAGCGCGGCGCTCATCGTGGTTGAACATGACATGCAGTTCATTCGCATGATCTCGCAGCAGGTGACGCTGTTTCATGAAGGGCAGATCCTGATGGAAGACACGATGGAAGCGATCTCGGCCGATAAGCGCGCCCGCGAAGTCTATCTGGGAAGCCAGGCATGAGCGCGCTGCTGACCATCAAGGGCCTGCGTGCCGGATACGGGCGCGTCCCGGTGCTGCATGGCATCGATTTGGAGGTGCAGGACGGCGAAATTCTCGGCGTGCTCGGGCATAACGGCATGGGCAAGACGACCTTGCTCAAGACGATCATGGGAATCGTGCCGGCCAACGGCGGGGTAATGGATTTCGACGGCGAGGACCTGATCCCGCTTCGGTCCTCGCGCCGTGCCCAGCTGGGGATCGGATATGTGCCACAGGGCCGGGGTATTTTCCCCAATCTCAGCGTGCGGGACAATCTTCGCATGGGGGTGGCTGCGCATCAGATGGATGAGCAGGAGGCCATTGATCAGGTGCTGGAGGATTTCCCTCGGCTCGAACGCCTGCTCGACCGCGATGGCGGTGCGCTTTCGGGGGGCGAGCAGCAGCTTTTGGCGCTGGCACGGTGCCTTATCTCGGATCCGGATCTGATCCTGCTCGACGAACCCACCGAGGGCATCCAGCCTTCGATCATCGATGAGATCGTCGATCTTCTGAAATCGCTCAATGAGCGTATCGGTATTTCGATCATTCTGGTCGAACAGAGCCTTGATTTCATCACGGCCCTGTCCGACCGCGTCTTGCTGATCCAGAAGGGCGCCATCGCCGGCGAGGTTTCTGGATCGGAAACCGCCAACCCGGCGTTGATCGAGGAATTCACCGGTCTTGGCGCCTCGGGGGGCGTTGCCCCGCACACCGCCCATGCCCCGAAACTGCCCGGTAAGGGTAGGGCGGCGGCGACC
Source organism: Lutimaribacter marinistellae (assembly GCF_042648365.1). Lineage (NCBI taxonomy): Bacteria > Pseudomonadati > Pseudomonadota > Alphaproteobacteria > Rhodobacterales > Roseobacteraceae > Lutimaribacter > Lutimaribacter marinistellae. Next base: position 30,342 of record NZ_JBHRXI010000015.1, read on the forward strand.
GCACCCGCCCCGGACATATCGGCCGAAATGCCGCGCAGCCCCGCCGCCCCGCGGGACATGGCGCCGGCCACTCTGACGGAAAGGATGTCGTACATGACTGTCCAACGCCCCACGCATGCGCAGATGAAGGAAGTCGTCGCCGAGCTTGGCATGCACATGTCCGACGCGCGCATCCAGGAGTTCCTCGACGTGATGCAGGGCACGCTCGACGCCTATGACGTGGTCGACAGCCTGCCGGATTATCTGCCCCCCGTGCTTTACCCGCGCACCTCGGGTTATCGGCCCACGCCCGAGGAAAACCCGATGAATGCCTGGTACGTGAAGACCGAGATCAAAGGCGCCCCACGTGGCCCGTTGCAGGGCAAGACGGTGGCAATCAAGGATAACGTCTGCGTGGCCGGCGTCCCCATGATGAATGGAGCCTCGACGCTGAAAGGCTATACCCCCGATCTTGACGCGACCATCGTCACGCGGCTGCTCGACGCGGGTGCAACGATCTCTGGCAAGGCCCATTGCGAGTACTTCTGCCTTTCCGGCGGATCGCACACCAACGCGACAGGACCGGTCCACAACCCGCACAAACACGGCCATTCGGCGGGCGGGTCGTCGTCCGGCTCGGGCGCGCTTGTGGGGGCGGGCGAGGTCGACATGGCTATCGGTGGCGATCAGGGCGGCTCGATCCGGATGCCATCGTCCTTCTGCGGCTGTTACGGAATGAAGCCCACCCATGGGCTGGTGCCCTATTCCGGGGTCATGCCTATCGAGACCACCATCGACCATGCGGGCCCAATGACACAGAACGTCATGGACAATGCACTCATGCTCGAAGTTCTTGCCGGAGCGGACGGGCTGGACCCGCGCCAGTACGACGTCAAGACTGACCGTTATACCGCGGCCGTGTCGCGCGGGGTGTCCGGGCTGCGAATCGGCGTGATCAAGGAGGGTTTCGGGCAGGCCGGAGCCGAAGCGGATGTGAACGACAAGGTCCGTACCGCAGCCGAGACACTGCGCCGCCTCGGCGCCAGCGTCGACGAGATATCGGTTCCATGGCACCTGCACGGCGTGGCGATCTGGACGCCCATCGCGCTGGAAGGTCTGACCCAGCAGATGATGCTTGGGAACGGGATGGGTACCGGCTGGAAGGGTCTGCACACAACCTCGCTGCTGGAATACCATTCAAACTGGCGTTCGCGCGCGGATGAGCTGTCCGACACGCTGAAAATCTCGATGCTGATCGGACAGTATCACCTCAAGCATACTCGTGGGCGCTACTATTCCAAGGCGCAGAACCTGTCGCGGCAATTGACGGATGAGTTCAACAAGGTTTTCGCCTCTTATGACCTGCTGCTCACTCCGACGACGCCGATGAAGGCGCCGCCGATCCCGCCCGCGGATTCCTCGCTGGAATTGTGGTGTCAGCGCGCCTTCGAGATGATCACCAACACAGCGCCCTTCGACGTGACCGGCCACCCGGCCATGTCGGTGCCGTGCGGGATGAGCGACGGACTTCCAGTGGGGTTGCAGATCATCGGTCGCCGATACGAGGAATCGACGATTTACCGCGCTGCGGGCGCTTTCGAGCAGGCCGGCGACTGGCGCTACATGTAACAGGGGGGGAGCGCGCACTTGACCCGGCCCATCGATGGTCTGTCCCACGTGCGTGGCAGCACCGAGCGCCCTCTGCTCGATGCGACGATTCCGGGCTTTCTCGGGGAGGTGTGTCGCCGTCATGGCGACCGGACGGCGTGCGTCTTCTGGCGGCACGGGGTGCGTTGGAGCTATGCCGACCTGGCCCGCAAGGTTGATCAACTGGCGGCGGGTCTGCTCGCCATCGGGGTCTACAAGGGGGACCGGGTCGGCATCTGGGCACCGAACTGCCCGCAATGGGTTCTGGTGCAGTTCGCCACGGCGCGAATTGGTGCAATCATGGTCAACATCAACCCGTCCTATAAACAGGAGGAGCTGGCGCACGCCCTGCGCACCGCAGGGGTAAGCACGCTGATCACCGCAGAGGGTCACCGCGATGCGGATTATCTTGCGATGCTGCGTGCATTGTCGCCGGAACTGGCCCGCGCCCGCCCGGGCAACCTGCGCAGCGCCGCCTTACCGGAACTGCGCCGGGTGGTTCACCTGGGCGTCGAGGGCAGGGCGGGCATGTACCGTTTCGACGAGGTGATGGCGCTGGGCACGTCCGGCAAACGGGCGCGGCTGGACGCAATCACTGTCGGCCTCGGTCCCCATGATGCGATCAACATCCAGTTCACGTCCGGGACCACGGGCGCTCCCAAAGGCGCAACGCTGAGCCACCACAATGTCTTGAATAACGCGATTTCGGTCGCCCGCACCATGCGGCTTGCGCCGGGTGATGCGCTGTGCATCCCAGTGCCGCTCTATCATTGCTTCGGCATGGTGCTCGGGGTGCTCGCCGCCGCGTCATATGGCGTCAAGATGGTGTTCCCCGACGAGGGCTTCGATGCCCGGTCGACGCTGCGCGCCCTGCAGGACGAGCGCTGTACCGCCGTGCACGGCGTGCCGACGATGTTCTCAGCCATGCTCGACGACCCGGATTTCGCAAGGTTTGATCTGCGCAGTCTTCGTACCGGCATCATGGCGGGCGCACCATGTCCCGAACCGCTGATGCGCAGGGTCATGCAGCAGATGCATTGCGACGAGATCACCATTGCCTATGGCATGACGGAAACCAGCCCGGTCTCGTTCCAGACGGCGCCGGACGACCCGCTGGAGCGGCGCGTTGCCAGCGTGGGGCGGATTGGACCCCACGTAGAGGTGCGCATTACCGACAAGGACGGCGCTGTTCTGCCGGTAGGTCAGGAGGGCGAGGTGCAAACCCGCGGCTATCTGGTGATGAAAGGGTATTGGGGCGATCCGGAACGGACCTCCGAGGTCTTGCAGGACGGCTGGATGCACACCGGCGATCTCGGTGTGATCGACGAGGATGGCTATGCCAAGATCACGGGACGTGCCGGCGACATGCTGATCCGGGGCGGAGAGAACATTTATCCCGCCGAGGTGGAAACGGTGCTGCTTACCCATCCCGGTATCGCGCAGGCGCAGGTATTCGGAGTTCCGGATGAACGCTTCGGCGAGGAGGTCGCGGCGTGGATCATTCCGCGCCCTCACGCATCGCTAAGCGCCGAGGATCTGCAGGTGTGGTGCAGGGACCGCATGGCGCGTTTCAAGGTGCCGCGCCATATCCGCTTCGACTCCGAAATGCCGCTTACCGCAACGGGCAAGGCACAGAAATTCCGCATGTCGCAGATATTGCATCAGGAACTTGCCAGCAAAAAGACGAGCAGGTGATCAATCGAGGACGATCTTCGGAAAGTAGAACGAAACCGTCCAGTTTGGCATGTCAACGATCTCGCTGATCCGAAGATCGCCGCAGACCGAGCACAGCATGTAAGCGTCCACGGGGGTCATTTGGGTGGTGGCGCAAAGCCAGTCGATCATGCCCGAGACCGCATCGCGCGCCGCGCGCATCAGGTCAGGCCCGATCCCGGTCGTGACCTTGTAGCCCTTGGCATCGAAATGCCGGGTTACCGGCCCGTTGGTTTCGAAACGAGGGAAGGGCAGGCGGGCATCCTTGATGATGTCGATCTTGACCGACACGACCATCGGGCTTTCGATTGCCGTGCCGCAAATCTCGCCATCGCCCTGCGCGGCATGGGTATCCCCGAGTGACAGCAAGCCGCCCGCGACCTCGACCGGCAGGTAGAGCGTCGTACCGACGCAATTGTCCCGGATATCGAAATTGCCGCCAACCCGTCTCGGCGGAACGATGGAATGCGCGCCCGGTTCCACCGGTGCCAGACCGACTGTCCCGGCGAAGGGTTTCATCGGGACCTTGCCGCCGGGACCATAGAGGGCGGGCGCCATCGAAACGGCATCGTACATCCAGATATGCAGCGCCGGATCCGGGAACTGGTCGGCGAGCAGGCCGAACCCAGGAATATTCGCCGTCCAGCCCCAGCCCGAGGGTTTGAAATCGAGGAACGTCACCGCTACGGCATCGCCCGGTTCGGCCCCTTCAACATGGATCGGTCCGGTCACCGGGTTCACCTTATCGAAGTCGAGCCGTTCGAGGTCGAGCAGCGATGCGCCGGGGCCCAGTTGTCCGCAGGAAGCATCGATCGTTTCGATCTCGACGGTCTGACCCGGCTTGATGCTGAGAACCGGATCCAGCCGGTTATCCCAGCCGAAATGATGCTGATGCTTATGGATGGTGTGATTGCATTGCATGCCGACGCTCTCCCTAACGGAACAATACCAGCATCCGGGCCGCCTCTTGGCAAGCGCGCAACGCGGATGGTGCGCGACAAGGGGTGCTTGTTGCCCAATCGCGAAGCGAAGAACGGATTTGGAGAGCCAAATGATGCACGGCCGATTGGACAAATGAGGGACAGTCGCGGAAACTGATCCAAGGACGTGCCCTGTGCGATCTCGGGTATTGAAAGGAAGATCATGGACACTCGACCCTTGCATTACCAAAGCCTGCTCGAAACGTCGCGCGCCCTGCGGGCGGGTGAAACAAGCTCTCGTGCGGTCACCGAGGTGCTGTTGGCGCGGATTTCGGACTTGGATGGACGATTTAAGTCCTACATCCAAGTCACCCGTGAGCACGCGCTGGCGCAGGCCGACGCTGCTGACACGGCACTGGCGCAAGGGCGGAGCCGTGGGCCGTTGCACGGTGTTCCGATCGCGGTCAAGGACCTTTGCTGCACCACCTTTGCGCCAACCATGGCTGGCATGCCGGTCAACGACGGGTTCATGTCCGACCACAACGCCACGGTTGTCGACAGGCTTGAAACGGCGGGCGCGGTGATCCTTGGTAAGCTGAGCATGACCGAAGGAGCGTACACCAGTCATCATCCCTCCATTCCCACGCCGCTCAATCCGCTCAACCCGGACTACTGGGTCGGGTCGTCCTCGACCGGTTCGGGTACCGCAACATCGGCTGGTTTCTGCTATGCCTCGCTTGGCAGCGATACCGGCGGCTCGATCCGCTTTCCCTGTGCGACCTGCGGGCTTACTGGGCTCAAACCTACTTGGGGCAGGGTCAGTCGTCATGGCGTGTTCGACCTGGCCCCGTCGCTGGATCATGTCGGCCCAATGGCCCGCAGCGCTGCCGATTGTGCGGCGGTTCTTCAGGCGATCGCCGGCTACGATCCGAGAGATCCCACATCGCTTGATGCGCCTGTGCCCGATTACATGGCTTCCCTGTCTGACGGGGTGCGTGACATACGGATCGGGATCGACCCCGCTTATGCGCTTCACGGGGTCGACGCACCTGTGAAAGCCGCAATGGAAGCGGCCATCGACACGTTCGAGAGGTTAGGTGCCCGGATCGTGGATGTTACCATGCCCCCCTATGAAGACCTCGTCGCTGCTTGGATCATGATGTGCTCGGTCGAGACCGCCCATGTCCACACCGACACCTACCCCGCAAGAGCGGGCGAATACGGCCCGGACCTTGTTCAATTGATCGAAGAAGGGTTGGCGACGCGCGGTGTGGACGTGGCCCGGGGCCATATCCTGCGGCTGGAATTCAGCCAGGCATTGGAAGCGATGCTGGCGGGCGTCGATGTCATGCTTTGCCCGACCATGCCGACCGGAACACCAAGTCTTGCCCAGATGGAGACCTATGGCGAAGAACCGGAGGTTCTGAACGCCATTCTGCGCTACACCGCTCCGTTCGATTTCTCCGGCTCGCCGACGCTGACCCTGCCGAACGGGGTTTCGGATGACGGGATGCCGACCAGCATGCAAATCGTCGGTCCGCTGCTGTCCGAAGCGCTGCTATTGCGGGCAGGGGTGGCCTATCAGTCGGCGACGGGCTGGCATTGCATGCATCCTGATCTGGAGTGATTTTGGCCTTTGAGGCGGGGAAAAGGGGTATCAGATGGATCTTGGGCTCAAGGGGCGGAACGTGCTGATCACTGGCGGCACCAAGGGTATCGGGCGCCAATGCGCCGAGATATTTGCCGAGGAAGGGGCCAATGTCGCGATATGTGCCCGCGATAATGCGGGAGTGACAGAGACACTCGCCGTGCTCAAAACCAAGGGTGTCACCGCGATCGGACGTGGCGTGGATGTCGCGAATGGTCATGCCTTGCAATCCTGGGTGAAGGACTCGGCGGCGGCACTTAATGGGATCGACATCGTCGTGGGCAATGTCTCGGCCTTGGCGGTTTCCGAGGACGAAGTAGCGTGGGATGCGAGTTTCGAGGTCGACATGATGCATTCGGTGCGCCTTGTGAATTCGGCGATGCCGTTCCTTCAACGCTCGAACGCGGCGGCGATCACACTGATTTCGTCGGTCTCGGGGCGCGAGGTCGATTTCACCGGTCCGGCCTACGGTGCCTTCAAAGCCGCGCTCGTGCACTATGCGCAAGGCCTTGCGATGAAACTCGCCGGCAGCGGTATCCGGGCAAATACCGTCTCGCCCGGAAACACGTACTTTCCCGGTGGTGTGTGGGAGAACATAGAACGGAACAATCCCGATCTTTTCTCCGAAGCTCTTGCAGCGAACCCTACCGGGCGCATGGGCAGGCCCGAAGAAATCGCGCGCGGTGTCGTTTTCCTGTCGAGCCCGGCGTCCAGTTTCACCACCGGCACAAACCTCGTGATCGACGGGGCACTGACAAAGGGCGTACAGTTGTAGCGCTCCAGCGTCGCAGGGTAGTACATCGGTCCTGTCATGCGCCGTTCACTGCGGCGAAGAAGAGCGGCATCGTCAACCAGGCGAAAACCATTGCGCGCATGTTGAGCCCTAAAGCCCTGCCCGGAGGCATCTGTTGCAAAGTCAAAGGTCTGCACATGTTGAACGGCGCAAACGGTCTGTACCTTCGCGGTTTATTGAGGCGCCACACTGTGAAGGAGTTTCGCCTTCCTCTTTCCGACGTGGTTGCGGGACATGGCGACCACGAGCTACGAGGCCACGCGGTCGTGTTGTCGGCGGCAAGTTTGAGTGGGCTTATGCCCGTACTGACCTACTGAATAGCAGAAGGGTCCTTATCCAGAAACCGCCTGATTTCGCGACTGGGCGTGGCTGCAAGCTGACCAAGTTCAGCCCGGTGCGAAACCTTGAACAAAGAGTTCGATGCTTGTCTTTGTGAACATCGTCGGTTTGGGCGGTGATACTGGTCTGACACTCCAAGCTTATCCTTCTCGGGCGTAGCAGTCACTTTGGCCAATACAGCTTTCCCGATTCCAACGGCACCAAAACAGACGCACTTCCGAACTCAGATCGACAAAACTACGTGGGCATAGAAACTCGGAGATCAAAAATGCCGTCGGATCCATGAACACTCTTCGGCCAACCAAGGACGCATCGTTTCGGATCGTGCTTCGAATGCCCGGCAAAGATCGTTGTTTCTGACCGTCATCCCGGGAATACAGATACTCAAGCTTCTGGGCGTAGTGGACCGCAATCCTTGAATGTTTGGCTTTTAGCGTCGGCGTTATCAGGCCGCTTTCCAGGCTCCAGGGGTGCGTCTCGATGTAAACAGCGCGAATGCGTGCAAAAGGTGGCACGCGTTCCATCCTGTCCGACAGCCGTTTGGTCAGCGCAGCGCTCAGCCCGCGATCATTGACGCTCTGCGCCTCGGGGCAAACACGTTTCGCCCAATTGTGAAACCGGTCCGCATCGACCACGACGACCGCAGAACACCAAGGCTTACTATCCCCCAGAATGCAAGCCTGGTCGATCAAGGGATCGGTTAGAACCGCCGTTTCAATCGGTGCCGGGTTGACGTTCTCTCCGGTTGAAAACACCAGTAAATCCTTGAGGCGGCCAAGGATATTCACGCGTCCTTCGACGATATAGGCGACGTCACCCGTGTGCAGCCAGCCCTCTTTGTCAACAGTCTCTTCACTCGCATCAGGGTTGCGCCAATATCCCATCATCACCCCGGGCGGGCGCACCATCAATTCCTGCCGGTCGCCCAGCCTGACCTCGGCGCCCGGCAACGGTCGGCCCACACTGCCAAAACTGCGATCGGCGAGAGTGGAGCCTGTGACGGCTGGGCCGGCCTCGGTCAATCCGTAGCCTTCGATCAGGGGGATCTCCATCGCTGCCATGAACCGGTAAGTTGCCTTGGATAATGGCGGGCCTCCGCTGAGAACCAGACGAAGCCGCCCGCCAAATCCCGCTCTGACCCGGTTAGCCAAGCGTTGTCCGATAAGCGTCCAGAAGACTCGATCAACAAGGTTGAGCGGAGGGCCGTTGCCCTGAGCCGCAAGGTGGCGAACCCAACCTATCCATTTGGTGTTTCTTGGCAGCGGGCCGCCAAGTGCCGTCGCCTGAGCCCGTTCGACTGCCTTGTGATGAGCTTTTTCAAAAAGACGCAGGACTGCCAGCATTATCGTCGGCTTCTGGTCGGCAAGATCCTTGGCCAGTGTTTCGATCGAATGCGCAAAAACCACGGTTGCGCCATTCAACATCGGGCATAGCCGGCCGAGTGTTCTTTCGAACGCGTGAGCCAGTGGAAGAATCGACAGAAAGAGGTCGTCCGGCTCAACTCGTCCACGGCACGGGCATTCCAATGAAGCGCATTGTGGCTCAGCATCACACCCATGGGCGGACCGGTTGTACCCGAGGTGTAAATGATTGTTGCAAGTTGGCTGGAAACCGACGGCACAGCAGCCAACTTTCTTTCTGGTTCGTAATCGGGACAAGGGCGCATGCGCGGGTCGATTGCTTGCGTTTGGGCGGACAGGACCCAGACTTGCCGAATGCTTGGCAAATCCTTGGCTCCGTGTTCAAGCGCGTTCCATCGGTGTGCTTCGTCCGTTACGCAAAGCGCTGTCTCGTACGTAGAGCGGGACCGTCACCAGCCCTTGCGCCATCGCTGCGAGATCCGTGATCACCCATTCGATCCCGTTCGACAGGAAGATCGCAACCCTGTCCCCGGGTTTCAGCTTGGCCATGGCCAAGGCGGCCCGGCGTCGTGTTACCCGTTGTGCTAGCTCGGACCAAGAGATGTCACGCCAAGCGCTGCCGATGGTGGCATCGCGATAGGCAACCGCGCCGGGTGTCATCCGCACCCGTTCGGCGAGGGCCATCGGTATGGTGGGTGCGGTTTCGATCACGGTTGCAGCCCGACCTGCTGTTGAACCATGCCCGATTTTGGCGCCGAGCCCTTCGCGGCCTCCATGACTCAAATCAACTCAATCTTGGACGGCCAGCGCTAGACTCGAACCGTCGTAGCCCGCCAGGGGAGGACAGTTATGTCAGGAAATGCCCAGTCTCCGGCCGACAGGATCAAGGCGCTGGTCCGGATGGTGAAAGCATCCGACCTTTATCCGAAGAACCCGATCGTCAACAGCGCCACGACCGAGCCCGTGATCTGGGTCGACGGTCGCGATCACTTGCTTTTTTGCTCCAACAACCTTTTGGGCCTTTCCAATCACCCCGAGGTCAAGGAAGCGGCCAAGAAGGCACTGGACCGCTATGGGCTCGGATCAGGCGGATCGCGCCAGATGGCGGCCAATATCGACGTCCACCGGGCCCTGGAACATCGCATCGCCGAACACCTGGGTCGCGAAGACGCGATTTGCTTTGCTGCCGGCTACATGGCCAATGTCGGTGCAATCCCCGCTCTGATGAAGGTCGACCTGTTGCAGTCGATTGCCGAAGCACATCTGGGAGGTTCGAGCGCGTCGTCATCGACTGAAAAGGAAGCAGGCTGGGACGTGTTCAGCGAGGAACTGAATCACGCGAGCGTGGTCGACGGCGTGCGACTCGCGCAGGCGGAAATCTGCAAGTTCCCGCACAAAAACACTTCGGTTCTGGCCGACCAGCTGGCGAGGTCGGACAAGGAGTCGAAGTTCATCATCAGCGATGGCGTCTTCAGTATGGATGGCGACATCGCACCGATACCCGAACTCGCGCGGCTGTCTCGAGAATACGGGGCGATGCTCATGATCGACGATGCGCACGGGGTCGGGATGCTGGGTGAGAACGGCCGAGGCAGCCTTGAGCATCATGGCGTGCCGCCGAGCGAAGTTGATCTTCAGATGGGTACGTTCACCAAGGCATTCGGCGGTATTGGCGGCTACGTGGCAGGGGACAGGGATATCGTTGATTTTCTTCGTATTTCTGCCCGAACGTATATCTTTTCGGCACCGTTGCCCCCGGCGATTGCCGCAGGCGTTGCCGAGGCTATCGACGTGGCCGAACGCGAAGCATGGCGGCGGGAAAAGGCGATGGAGAACGCTTTCTACTTCCGGCGGGAGGTTGAATCGCTCGGCTATGACACGCTAGGCAGTGAAGCCCATATCGTTCCTGCGCTGATCGGTGACGAGTTGAAGGCCGCCGAGGTTACCCGGTACTTGAGGCACCGCGGCATTGTCGCACCGCATGCGCGCTATCCGGCCGTCGCGCTGGGCATGGCAAGGATCCGTTTCGTGATGACCTGTGAACATGAGCGCGACCAGATCGACTACTTGCTGAAATGCCTTGGCGAGTGGCGTAAGCAAGGCGCAAGCTAAATGCCGAACCGCGATGACGGTGCGGTTCTCATCACCGGTGCCTCGGCCGGTATCGGTCGGGCTTTTGCTAATGCCTACGCCAGACGGGGCCACGACCTTGTTTTGGTTGCCAGGCGGGAAGAGCCGTTGCAGGAGGTGGCCGATATCTTGTCCGCATCGCAGAGCATCAAAGCCTTGACGCTGTCCGCCGATCTGTCCGATCCCGCAGCCCCCAAACGGCTTTGGCAGGAAGTTGAAGACCGGGGTATCAGCATCAAAACCCTCATCAACAATGCCGGTTTCGGAGTGCCAGGCAATCTGTGTGACGTAAACTGGGCGCGGCACCGGGCCACGATAGAGGTCATGGCCACGGCCCCGGTGCATCTGACACAGCTCTTCGCCCCGTCTATGGTCCGGCAAGGCGGTGGAGAAATCATAAACGTCGCTTCGCTGTCGGCTTTGTTGCCGCCCCACGCGGGCGGGACCCTTTATTATCCGGTCAAATCCTTTCTTTACCAGTTCTCACTGGCCATACGGGAAGAGTTGCGGTCTGGCGGCGTGCATGTCACCGCGCTGTGCCCGGGCTTCACCGAAACCAGCTTTCAGAAGGCTGCGGGTGGTAGCGTGGAGTCTGTGGAGGTCCCGCGCTGGATGTGGAGCCGACCTGAAGACGTCGCCAGAGTTGCAATCGCCGCCGTCGAGCGCAACAAGGCGGTCTGCGTTCCCGGGCTGCTCAACAAGGTCATAGCCACCGGTTTCAAACTGATGCCCGGTCCGCTGGGTCGCTGGCTTGTGCGCAGCGATGCGTGATCTTCAGAACACATCCGCGGCACTGACCAGCAGCGGTTGCTGTCTCAAGCGTGTGAGCATGTGCTTCTCCATGCCGACCACGTCGATATGCAGCTTGACCGAACCTTTCAGCGCGCCCGATAGCAGGCCGAAACTGCCATGTCCGCGCAGTCGCTCCAGCTCCGGGCTTCGCGCGTCCAACAAGATCAGGCCCACCTTTGTCCGATGCACGGACAGCGCCGTTTCAAGCACCCGGAACAGTGCGTCCTCGGCCCCGTCCGGCATCAGGATGTTCCCGAAACGGACAATGCGCAGATCCCGCAGGTCAATCATGCGGTTGAGGCCCGGTACCCTGGGGAGCACGTTCAATAGCAGGCGTCCTGTCGGACCGGGTAGGGACTGAACTGACCAGCGCAACACTTCGGTCTGAGCACCCGCCACAAGGCCATTCTGATCGCGAAGCGCCAAGTATTCCTCGGGGTTCAATGCAGTGGCAAAATCGTTCAGTTCGTGGCTCGCGTAAAGGGACTGCAAGCGGTTCAACACTATATGAGATTCTTCCGCGCGCAATCGTGATACCCTTGGGTCGGCGCGCGCATGAAGGCGTGAAAACAGTGTCAGGGGAATCTCGGCTTCGACAGCATGGCCGATCTGCTCTGAAAGTTTCAGCGAATACTCGGTACTGGCCTCGACATAGGCAAAGCCGAAACCCGGGCGTCCCACAGTAGCCACGCAATAATCCCGCACATGTTCGATGAGAAGTCCGGCCAAGCCTTCGTTCTGCCGGTCCGGTACTGTCGAAGCCATGACGAAGTGCCAGGCGCCACAGTCTTGGTCCATCACCTTTTTGCGGCAGAAATCGAGGACAAAGACGCAGAGTTCACGACCGTTTTCGGACAGCACGAAGTAACGCGGTTCGCGCAGGCGGGCGAGCTTGCCCGTTATGCCGATGATCCGGTAACGGGTTGCACGGCTGCCCCAGATGGTGCTCTCCAGCAAGGCGACCGTTTGTTTCGAGGGGTGATGCGAGCAGGTGATGGTTCGCCCGGTTTCGGGTTCGCTCCAGAAAAGGTCACCAGTCATTCGCTACGTCCTTTATCCTTCAGGGCGATGTTTCTGATGTCAGCGAAGAGGTCTGGATCGATAACAATCCGAGGAAGCTTGTTCTGTCCTCCCAGATTGCGCCGCAGCCTCATCCATCTGGCAAAGCCGCCGGGCGGCACCAGTCGAACCTCGGGCGCGCCGAGTGCTCCGTCCTTGCGAAGTTCGTGGTAATCCTTGTTCAGATCACATAGCCGGGAGTCGATCGCCTCGGCCATTCTGCCCGCCACGTTATCGGCAACTTGTTTGTCTGGTTCGACGAGAAATGCGTGATGTCCGCCGGCGGATCCCTGGAGGGAACCCACGGTATAGTCTAGGGCCGTCAGGTTCACGGCACGGGCTGCGTGCGCCACGGCCTCGGCCAGTTCGATTTCGAGAAGGTGTTCGCCAAAGACCGACAACCCTTGCTGGACCCGACCCGACACGATCAGACGGGGCGGCCAGAGATCGACGAAGCGCACGATATCGCCGACAGCATAAGACCACAGGCCCGCCGCCGTTGTGATAATCAACGCATAATCGACCCCGATATCGACGTTTCCGATCCAGCGACGATCCGGGTTCGCATCGTCCAGCTGCTCGGGCGGGACGAATTCATAGAAAATCCGGCCGTCCAGATTCAGCCGCAACCCGTCGCCGTCCACCCGATCGGCATAAGCAAACACGCCTTCGGATGCAGAGTACATTTCACGGGTTTCGGCATGGCTGCCTTCCAGCAACGCGCGGAACCGATCCCGATACGGGGTGAAATTGACCCCGCCATGCACGATGAGTTCCAGATCCGGATACCAGTCTGCCAACCGGCTTGTCCCAGTACAGCCCTGCCTTGCTACTTCAGCCAGAAAGATCAGCAACCAGTTCGGTGATCCGGCCAGCATCCGCACGTCGCTGGTCAGCGAAAGAGGGGCTAGCCGCTGGATCTTTTCCTGCCAATCCTCCAGGTTGGCGAGTTCTCCGGCGGGCAGGACCCTATGTCGTAGCCAACCCGGCAGGGCGGCGGCCGTGACGGCGCTGACTGCGGCGGCATCCGCGCCATCGCTGACCGGCGAGAGTTTCACTGGTCCCGTAAGGCCAAGCACGGCGCCACCGAACAACCGGCTATCCGGTCGCCGGATCAGGTGGAAACACAGCGGGTCAACGAGCCCACGTATTGCTGCGCGACGCATCTCGAAGGTGTATGGGATGTATTTCGACCGCCCTGTCGTGGTTCCGGAAGTCATAGTGAAGAAGGGAATTTTCCCGGGCCAGCAGACATCGACGAGCTTCGGGTAATCCGGTTGCCACCACGTTTCCCAGAATGTTTCGTAGTCACGAATTGGAACCTGGCGCTGGTAAGGTTCGATCCCGTCGATTGCGCTGAACCGATGCGCCCTGCCAAAGACGGTTTGCACGGCATGGCGCACAAGGCGGCGCAGCGTGGCCGCCTGAGCGATCTCGGGCCTTGTGGCGTCCAGTCTCCGGGTGCGGAACCAAGCATAGGCTCGCGCAAAGGTCGTGAAGTCATGATAACTCCGACCCGTCATGACAGGCCTTCGGATTGCTGCCGGATGGGCGGGTAGAGCTTCATCAAGGCGTACCCGAGCGCGGAAACGCCACCCAGACAGATTGGCCGGGTCAGACGATGGTGGGGCGCTGCGACCTTGGTCAGCAAGAAATTCGGGCCGGCGCGAGACATGGTGATGCAGCCGATGACAACTGGTTCGCCACGCGGCGAGGTTTCATTAGTTGTTCGGGATACTGCAAAGGACAAGGTGCGATGCAGGCGGTTCCGCTGAAAGATCCCGATGAAGAAGGCAAGAGCCCAACCTACTGTCGCACAAGGATGCAGCGGTTTCTGGAAATTGCCCAGTTCATTGGATATCCAGCCCGACACCGCCCCGACCGCCACCGCGATCGAAATCCGGACCAGTCCGGGCTGGTCATGCGCCCATCTGAAGAACCACCTCAGCATCTGGCCAGGCGTTCGGAGCGCGAGAGCCGCCATTCTTGAGACATTTTTTGCCACTCGGGGATACGCACAATGCAAGCCAACCGGTAGCGTCCGAGCAATGATCTCGATCAAGCGTGGAAGGGGCGCTGCCGGCTTTCGGCGAACTGAGTTTCCCCAACCGAATTGGTCCATCGCTATGTTCAGGTTCTGGCCCCATCGATTTTCGATTGGCGGCATGATTCATCGGGCAAAAACAGAGCGGTGACGTGTCTGCCTTCTTCTGGCCGAGAGATGCGACAATGGCGTTCCTCGCCCCATATCTCCCGAATCCAAGGGCAATCCTGGCGTCGATGATCCGCGTGTCTTGAGTGGATACTGGGTATGGGTCCTGACACTAGTCCTTTGGTGTATACCAGATTGGTGAGGAGTAGGCGCGTTCCTGATGTATCAGTTGAGCCTCTTCCGGCAGCTCAATTCCGAAGCGGACCTTGTCGTACACGACCCAACGAGGCGTTGGTATCTCCAAAGCGCGCACATAGTAGAATGCTCGTTCGGCAGCGTTGAAATCGGGATCGGTCCAGACGACCGCCAGTTCTGACGTTCCGATCGAGTTGCTCCAACTTGCGGTTTCGAGATCAACAGTGTTGCCTACGGAAGGCACATTGCCATCCTCGTCAGCGACACGGTCCCCTGACCAAGCAACGTCATATACCTTCTCTTGCAGTTCTCCGTCGCTATCTAGCCAACCCTTGATGATCTGAAGTCGATCTAGATTGGCACCAATCGGATCCCGCAACGCAAAGATCAGGAAGTTGGGAGCGCCATCGCCCTCACGTGGGCGCATATCCCCGCCCATGGGAACCCCCTTGGAGTAGCCGATCTCGGCAGGCATCCGAGTGCGCAGGTCGTTTTCGGTGAAGTCCCAACCACCGAAAAAGCGCAGTCCGATGCGCGGCCCTGTTGTGGCATAGGTCTCACGCCGTTTGAATGCATCAAAGATGGCGGCGCGCGTGTTTTCGGTTGCCCAGACGGCGGTGTATCCGGAAGCCACCAACAGATGGCCCGGGATTTCACCCAGAGCACTCTTGACGAAAGGGTGTTGAATTCGGTTCGGCGACGGTTCAACGCTGACGGATTTGCTAAAGAAATTCTCTTCTTCAGCGGTGGTCAATGAGGTGTGGCTGTCCGTCGCCCCACCCATGCCAAACTTGTAAGGATTCACTCCGAACTTTTCTTCCAGCATCAAACCCCGTTTCAAGGCTTCCCGTGCATACTCACCAGCTAGCATTTCGGGGGTCTTGAGTTCTGTAAGGTCCAGGTTGCCGACATCCCAGTTTTCATAGTCGGCGAACGCATCTTCAGGGCTTAGCGCTGGGTGTGCTTCGCCGTCCCCCTTGATCTGAGTGACCTCGTAGTGCGGCTCCCACCTCGCGCGGCGCTCCACATAGGTCTGATCCACCGTCTCACCGTGGTACCTTTTATCGATGGGAAACATCCACCCATTAGAGAGATTTCCATTGTGGGAGAAAGATACCGCGCGACCACCAGTCTTTTCTTCGTACATCTCCAACCAGTCATACAGGCTGTCGGGGTTGGTATCTCCGAACGGAGCTTGAGTAACCGGGGGTACGACTTGCTTTGCCCGCACGCCGCCATCCCGAAGCATAACGTTGCGGTGGAGGTTGAAACCCTTTGGAACGGAAGTCCATTCGAACCCGATGAAAGCCGTGAAGGTCCCGGGCTCGTTGTGACGTTCGGCAGCGTCTACTATGTGCTCCCAAGTGAATGCGAAAGCGTCCGCACCTGGGCTGTACGAATTGAGCAGCAACTCCGGCAGAGTGCCCTGCGAGAAATTGGTGATGAGGTCAAACGCGGTCTCTCCTGCCGCCGCACCTCCTTTGGAATAGCCCTCGTACCATTCACGCCCTTTGGGATCGGCCAGAACACCTGGTTTGCCAGCCTGAAGATCAGGTGCGAACCCCATGAGATCCGTGTGATCGGTCAACACCATCCAGTCGAGTGGTCGCGCAAGGCGTACGGGCTGACCCGTGGAAGAGATGACTTGTTCACCCTTCGCAAATCGCCAGGCCTCATCCGGCAAGAGCGTGTTTCCAAAGGCACCCGCATCCAATGACAGACCAGTATGAAGGTGGGTGTCGCCCCAAAGAGGTCGCTCAGGTATCGTTCGGTTGGCGTAGGGTGAGAACGGCGGCGCTTTGAAAGTGCCTTCGGCGGCTTCTTGGCTCGGCACACCATCAGTCGCGAGTGCGGTTCCTGCGATTAGAATGAATGAAGCGGTTGATGACAGAAGTCGTCTCATCTTTTTCCCTCGCACGAGTGCCATATCAAAGTGTTTTGCAGCAGGTTGTGACCCTGGGTAAGGATGACAGCTTTCATCCTGTGTGCGTTAGTGTTTTTTAAGCGACCTTGCCGTAGTTCGACCTCGTCACCACGTTTCGGGTCGCCTAGAGCTGCGACCCTGGCAACTTCGTGGACAATCGGTAGCCAGAATCGCGGTTAATCCCGTTGGATAAAAGGACTATCCCGATCATCGGGCACAGGGCATCCAGTTGGAAAGCCCGCTCATTGATGCTCAGCACAACCATCCAAGACGGCCATGCCACACACGCGGGTGGCGCCGTCTTTTCCGTTGGCCCGCTGCGGACGATCATCAGACTGATGTATGAAAACATGGCAAAACAATGCGGGGGTGGGATCGCGTTTTCGCTGGGGGCGGCAAAAACCATCCTGTCCCTAGGAAGAGCGTCATCGCGAGGACGCTCACATCCATGGCGCCCAAGAAGACTTGGTTGAGACGTTTGACACAGCCGTAAGCTCATTTATCGGCGGCGATCCCGCACTTCTGCCTCACAACGCCTCGGTTTTGGATCGCGACGGTAACCGGATCGAACCTTTGTCCGGGGATGCGCGCAGCCTGTGTTATCGGACGGAGTTTCCGGAAACGCATTCGGGGCGATTGTGCCTCTTCGTTCAGTATAGTCGTCAAGGAAGGATGGCCTTGTCGGCAATATGGTCTACTCGGTTCGATGACAACGCCAGTTAGGCGCGCTTCGTCGAGTCGGCTTTTTGGTTCTTGGCCTGGGTAGACCTGTGTTGGCTCAGAAAGCGATTGGCAGGACACGCCGATACGCCCAGTTCCAGTCGCACATTGTCGATACTCCGGCAACGACTCGAAGGGCATCGAAGTATCCTGGCAACCTCAACCCCGACGACTTGCCAACAGTCAGGTTCGACAGCGCACGGGTAGGCGGACCGCTTTTCAGGGAATGACCTGATCGAGATGCGCAGCTCGGATATCGTGCAGAAAACATCACCGAAATCGGGAAGTCTTTGAAATCAGGGTCTTGATTTCTTGGATGGTGCGAGCGGTCGGACTCGAACCGACACGGATTTCACCCCACTGGAACCTAAATCCAGCGCGTCTACCAGTTTCGCCACGCTCGCAAATCCGGCCCATATCCGGACGTGGTGCGCGATCATCTATCAGTGCGTTGCAGGCGGATCAAGCGCAGACGAGGTTCGAGAGAAACTCCGATCAATCGCATCTACAGCCTGTAAGAGCGTGCTGGATGCGGTATCAAAAATCGCGGCCAAAAAATCGTCATGACCCTCTGGACGCCCCCGAAAGCCATTGCTATACGGCGCCCACCGTTCCGGCGTAGCTCAGCGGTAGAGCAGTTGACTGTTAATCAATTGGTCGTAGGTTCGATCCCTACCGCCGGAGCCATCTTCCTCTCCAACCACTTTGTAAATGGGCCGTGACGCCAAATCCCATGTCTGGGCCAGCGGTTGGGAGCCATTGCATTTTCTTGCCCCGCAACGGAAGAGAATCTGGTCAGACCCCTAGGATCTGCATGTCGCATTATGATAGCGTTGAGGCGGCCATAACCGCCTTTCGGCTAGAAAACTTCGGTGACTTGCGTGTTCGGATTTACGACTATGGTCCAAACCCGTTGATCCGGCGACATCCCAAACCAGGCTGTGCTGCTCGTTTACGCACAGTGCGTGAAGATTTGGAGTGCTGAATTGGTCAAGGCGTATGTGCCGAAAGGTCTTGCGGCCGCGGGCAGGGCGCTGGACTGCAAGACCGCGCTGCTGTGCAAAGCCAGAACGATGCGACTCAGGGCTTTGGCAACGTAGATCGTTTGAAGGGCGGACTGGTTCTGGTTCTCGACGGGTAAGCTGTCGACAACCTGCTTTACAGGACAGTAGTCGCAGCCCTCGACACGGCGCGCCACGGCGCGTCGCCTCACTTGGTTGTCCAGCCTTTCAGCACCCTTGGAGTCCCGCGCGTGAGTTGTCAAAAAAAAGTCTGCGGACACAATTCTCCAACAAAACCATTCAGATATTCGCATGAAATTGTGATCGGAATTTTCTTGCCTCGTCACAAAACCGTTGCTTGCCATTTCTCCGGTTGGATGTCACGAGCGACGCCGGTCTCGTCAGGATGTCCCAACATGATCCGTTTCTCCCTCAACGAAGTTCGGTTTTTCGGTAAGGTTGCAACTCGCAAACCCGCCCGAATGTTCCGCGCTAACGCAACGGATTGTTTGGGGGATGTTGAAAATGCTGCACGTGGGAAATGCGCGTTGGTGATTACACAAAACTGTTTGGGTGTTTTGCTAACATCATGGCACACGGTGATCCGGCCAGCCCCCTCGATGGCCGGAAGCGGGTGCCGTGCACTGTTTTCATAAGTCCCGGCGAGTCCAAGGTAACTGGTGCCCGGTCACAAGTCCTCCTCCTCCTATGACTGAAACCAAGAGTGGTGTTCAAATGGCAAAGAACCTGAAATTCAAATCCGCCGTTGCGGTCTGCGCGCTGGTAGCAGCTGCGCCGGCTGCAGCCGAGCTGAAGTACGAAAACGCGTCCGGCGGCTACGTCCTTCTGTATGGTCAGTTCCACCCCGGCTTCAGCGCGGTTGACGACGGCGTTGACAGCTACAACCAGTTCGCCGACTCCGACGTATCCAACAGCCGCGTCGGCTTGCGTTTGATGCAGCCCCTGCAGGGCGGCATGGAATTCCGGTTCCGCTTTGAAACCGCGCTCGGTTTCCCGGCGACGTCGGAATACGACCAGAATGGCTCGACAGGTGTTTCGAGCTGGTCGCGGACCGACCTGCGTCACATCGATTTCTCGCTGAGTGGCGACTGGGGTACACTGTCTGCCGGTCAGGGCAGCATGTCCGCCGATGGCGCGGCTGAGATCGCCGGTGGTGCGATTTCCCTGCCGATGTATTCCTACACTGGCGACGGCAACGGTCTGTACCAGTTCCGCACGGCTGGCGGCGCGCTGTCCGGTGTGACCATCGGCGATGTTTTTGACAACTTCGACGGTTCGCGTCGCGGCCGGATCCGGTACGACTCTCCGACCTTCAACGGTTTCTCGGTGGCCGTCGCATACGGTAAGAACATTCTTGCCAACCCGCAGCCCGACGACAAGTTCGCAGACATCGCGCTGATGTATGAGAACGAGTTTGCCAATGGTATCGAGTTCGAAGGTGCGCTGGCCTACCAGTGGCGTGATCGTCCCGGCACCGAGAACACGGACTCCTTCATTGCTTCGGGTGCCATCACCTTGCCCGTCGGTCTGGCCTTTGCAGCCGCATATGGCGACCAAAACGACAAGCGGCCGGGCGCCACGGATCCCAGCTACTGGTACGTTCAGGCGGCGTATGATGCGAACTTCCTGGCTGTCGGGACCACCAGCTTCGGCATCGACTACTACTCGGGCAAGGACTACAACTCGGTCGGCTCGGACAGCGAAGCCTGGGGCGTCGGCGTTCTGCAGGAGTTCGAAGACGCGAATGTCGAGGCTTACCTGACATACCGCAATCACAGCTTTGATGAGGTTGCCACCAACTACCAGGATGTTTCGTCCTGGCTGCTGGGCGCACGCTGGAAGTTCTGATCGCGTCAGCGTTCGAAAGCCGATTGCAAGCCCACGCGCGCCAAACCCCTCTTGCGCGCGCGGGGCAGGGCAAATAGAAGGCATCAAATTTGCCCGGCGCGCGTCATGGACGCGCGCCTCTAAACTTATAGGGAAGACCAATGCAGGTAACAGAGACGCTGAACGAAGGCCTGAAGCGCGGCTATGCCATAACCGTGACGGCCGATGAACTGGACGCCAAGGTCAACGAGAAGCTCGCCGAGGCGCAGCCCGAGGTAGAGATGAAGGGCTTTCGCAAGGGCAAGGTGCCCATGGCTCTGCTCAAGAAACAGTTCGGTCAGCGTCTGATGGGCGAAGCGATGCAGGAAAGTATCGACGGCGCCATGACCAAGCATTTCGAGGACAGCGGCGACCGGCCTGCGCTCCAGCCCGAGGTCAAGATGACCAACGAGGACTGGAAAGAGGGCGACGACGTGCATGTCGAAATGTCCTATGAAAAGCTGCCCGAGATTCCCGATGTCGACCTCTCCTCGATCTCGATCGAGAAGCTGGTGGTCAAGGCCGGCGATGCCGAAGTCGACGAGGCGCTGGCCAACCTGGCCGATAACGCCAAGGATTTCGAAGCGCGCGAAGAGGGTGCCGCTGCCGAGGACGGAGATCAGGTTGTCATCGATTTCGTCGGCAAGATCGACGGCGAGGCATTCGATGGCGGCTCCGCCGAGGATTATCCGCTGGTGCTGGGTTCGAACTCCTTCATCCCGGGTTTCGAAGAGCAGCTGGTCGGTGCAAAGGCGGGCGAAGACAAGGATGTCACCGTCAGCTTCCCCGAGGAGTACCAGGCCGAGCATCTCGCCGGTAAGGAAGCGGTCTTCTCGTGCACCGTGAAAGAGGTCAAGGCGCCGAAGGCGGCCGAGGTCGATGACGAGCTTGCCAAGAAGTACGGCGCCGAGGATCTCGACGCGCTCAAGGGGCAGATCCGCGAGCGGCTGGAAGCCGAGTATTCGGGTGCGGCGCGCGCCGTGATGAAGCGCGAACTGCTGGACAAGCTGGACGATATCGTCAGCTTCGATCTGCCGCCGTCTCTGGTTGACGCCGAGGCCAAGCAGATCGCGCACCAGCTGTGGCACGAGGAAAACCCCGAGGTTCAGGGCCACGAACACGGCGAGATCGAGCCGACCGACGAACACAAGACCCTGGCCGAGCGCCGCGTGCGCCTCGGGCTGCTGCTGGCTGATCTTGGTCAGAAGGCCGAGGTCGAGGTGAGCGACGCCGAGATGACGCAGGCCGTGATGAACCAGGCCCGTCAGTATCCCGGACAGGAACGCCAGTTCTTTGAATTCGTGCAGCAGAACCAGCAGATGCAGCAGCAGCTGCGTGCGCCGATCTTCGAAGACAAGGTTGTCGACCACGTCTTTGAGCAGGCGACTCTGACAGAAAAAGAAGTGTCGAAAGACGACCTGCAAAAAGCGGTCGAGGCACTAGAAGAAGAGTGACCGACTAGGCGCGGGGCTTCACGGTAGTCCCGCGACCGCCGCTCCGCCGGGGAGATTACGGAGCGGCGGCCTTGAGCGGAGCCGCCTTTACCAAGGGCGGCTCCTTTTGCTTGCTGACAAGGCGTAGGGGGGGGGGTTAAGCCTCGTGTGCAAGCGCAATGGGGGCCGTGTTCTCCAGCACACGCTTCTTGATGGCGTAGCGGTCGGAGAGCGCCTCGATGAGGTCCAGAACCGCCTGTCTTTCTTGCGCGGTTTTGGCTTCGCGCATTTGCTCCACGAAATACCTTTCGAGCGTGCTGAGCGGTTTGTGATCGCTGTTTGCCGGGCTTGGTATCTGGGGTGCTGCTTCGTTCCAGGCAAAGAGTTTCAAGGCTTCGTCCTCGCTGAGAAATACATCATGTTCAATTCCGGCGTAGTCCCGGATCGCGGAAATACGCTCGTCGGAGCAATCCATTAGAGCGGCCATCGCAGTGACCTTGCCCATGGGTTTCGCGGTGCCGACATAGTCGACCGGTGCATTGCCCGAGCGTTGCAGAACGCGGTTCATGACCGGGTCGATCACCGCAACGGCATCCAGAACCCCGGCCTCTTGCGCGTATTCAAAGGCACCGATCATCACCTCGCTCGTGACGTAGGAGACGGTGTTTCGTCCGCGTCCGGTCATCAGTCGCTTGGTGTCTACGCAAAAGCGCGTCGCTTCCCAGATCTGCGCGCTTCGTAGCGGGGGCTCGCCGTCCAGAATCGAGTGGAAGACATCTGCCAGCATGTGCGGACCCGTGGTCTGCAGCAACCGCATGCAACCGACGACATGCCCGCCATCATCCAGGCTGACGACATGAACAGGATTCAGTTCATCGAACCGGTCCTTTTCCATTCCGTCCACGACATTGACGTCCCAACCAAGACGTCCTTCGAACACCCTTGCGCGCAGACGATGCATCTCGTCCAGAACCGGAGCGAATGAGTGTTTGTTCAAGGCGTCGATCACGATAATCATATGGTATTCCCCCTACCAGTTGTTCTGAGTGGTAACATGATGGTTACCAATCCTGGCGATCAGGGCTATTGGGGTTTTCCCGTATGCCGGGGGAATGTGACGCTACGTGCCAATGCATTTGCGACCGCACTCTGCTTGCACGGCGGATCAACTGACTGACATGGATAGGTTTTTCGCGGTTAGCCCGGGTGGATCAGGCCCATACCGATAGCACGGCCCACGGCCTGCGCTGTCGTCAAAGCGCCGAGTTTGTCACGGCCGGACCGCAAATGCACTTCGACAGTTCGATGCGATATCGTCAGGATGTCACCGATATCCTGTTGTGATTTGCCTTCGGCAACCCATTGCAGGATCTCGACCTCGCGGGACGACAGGGCAGGGCGGTAGAGGGCCTTGGCCAGAACCCCGGATGCCATCACCTTGTCATGCATGTGAACGGCAGCAACCTGAAGGTGCCCCATGATATCTTTTTTCTGCAAGGACCATTCCCGGTCCGAGCATTTGCGGGTAACGCTCAGCAGCCCAACTTCGCCGTAGGGGCCACGAATGGGAACTGTCAGGCCGCGCTTGGTGATTCCGAAATCATGCGCGTCACGAAACACTGCCTGGAACTTGGCGTCACGATCAAAGCGGCCCCAGTCAACCGGTGCCACGCTTTGGCAAGATGTGTAAATCGTCGGGTCGACGTGATGGTAGCCTTGCTTGCCGTAATGCAGCTTCCACTCATCCGGATAATTGGCGTAGCCTTGCACATCGCCGTGAAGAGCGTTCAGCGTCGCGTAAGAGGCGTAATCGAAGCCGAGCTGGTCGCATAGCGCGTCAATGAAGGCTCCTTTCGAACCTTCACCGACATCAAGCGCGCCAAGATCTATCAGCTTGACCAAAGTGTCCCCTCAAAGCGTTCTGTCTTGCCTTACCCACTTGCAACCTTCCGGTCCTCGTCCAAGTCGGTCAGGCTTTTCACGAAGGACAGCACCGCGTGGCGATGTGCCGGTGTTAGCCTGCTATACACGCTGACCAGTTCGAGCGTGTCATGATCCTTCAGAAATTCCATATTGTCCACTGGCTGCCGTTTATCGGAGCCGCAATCGGCGTCAGCTGGCCGAATTCCTTCGAAAAAATGGCTGACATGCACGCCAAGAACCTCAGCGATCGACCAAAGCCGCGAGGCGCTGACCCGATTCGCTCCGGATTCGTATTTCTGCACCTGCTGGAACCGGACGCCAACGGCATCTCCCAGTTCAGCTTGGCTCATCCCCAAGGCCATGCGGCGCGCCTTGATGCGCTGACCGACCGTAACATCGACTTCGTTCATATACCTGCACCTGTTTACGACTGAGTACCACTTGCAAAGGAGATCTAGGCCCCTTGGCGAATAATGAACGCCGGTTCAGACCGAGATCCGCCTCCCGTATCGGGAGGTAACCCCAAGAAACTTGCACCAGTGGCTGCGCAAACTCAACGCCTTTCGTTCTAAAGTTGTTAATGTGGCGCCTTACTTTACGTTAACCTCCGGCTGGCCGGAGCCCGGTTTCAACGAGCATCCCGCGTGCCTTGGCTTCGTAATAGAAACCTTTCGCGTAAAGGAAAATCGCGCGGTCCTGGCTGCCATCCGCCAAAAGCCATGCGCCGCGCAGGTACTTTCCGGCATATTTCAAATTAGTGTCCGCATCCAGCAGTCCCTGCGGAGAGCCCTTATAACCCATCGAGCGTGCGGTCGCCGGCAGGATCTGCAACAACCCGTAATAGGGGCGGTTCACGGCCCAGGGGCGGTGCGTGCTTTCCCGGATGGCAAGCCTGTGCAAAAGCTGGCGCGGGTATCCATAGTGGTCCGCCCACTTGTTGATGAGCGCGCGCAATTCGGGTGTTTCGTTGGGGTAGAGCGGCGGATCAAACTGCGCGTTACGAGTACTCAGATGCTCTTCGCTTTTCTGCGAGCAGGCAGTCAGAGCGCTCGCCCCAAGCAGGGATAGCACGGTCCTGCGCGAATATGATGTCATGGGTCACCTCTCGAAAGACAGGCGGAGAGTACTGATTCGTGCCGCGGAACGGAACATTCCATTCGTCGCATCCGCAGGATGCCGCCGACGGCCGTTGAGCGGAAACGAAAAAGCCGCGCCCGAGGGGCGCGGCTCCATCTTCACTCGGGCACGCGGTCTTATCCGCGCTGCTCTTCCTCACCGTCTTCGGCGGCCTCGGCAGCAGGTGCCAGGGCGTCGTCGTCTTCGGCGGCAGAGCCGATGTCTTCAAACAGCTCGGCAATCTCGAATTCAGCCGCGGCTTCTTCTTCGGCGGCCAGTTCCTGGATCGATTTGCCCGATGCCTGCAGTTCGGCCTCTTCGGTCGAACGGGCAACGTTCAGTGTGATCGTAACCATCACCTCGGGGTGCAGGTGCACTTCGACTTCGTGCAGGCCGAGTTCCTTGATGGGGCGACGGATCAGAACCTGCTTGCGGTCGATCGAGAAGCCTTCCTCGGTTGCCACGTCAGCCGCGTCACGGGTCGAGACGGAGCCGTAAAGGTTGCCACCGTCAGACGCCTGACGGATCACCACGAACTGCTGGCCGCCCAACTTCTCGGCGAGGGCTTCGGCCTCTTTCTTGGTTTCGAGGTTGCGCGCCTCGAGCTGGGCTTTCTGATCTTCGAAAGCGGCGATGTTCTCCTTGGAGGCGACCAGCGCCTTTTTCTGGAGAAGCAGGTAGTTCCGCGCGAAACCGGGCTTGACGTCGACGACATCGCCCATCTGGCCCAGCTTGGCCACGCGTTCGAGTAGGATGACTTGCATGTGTCCGGCTCCTTATTTCACGGCGTAGGGCAGCAGGGCGAGGAAGCGGGCGCGCTTGATCGCGCGGGCCAGTTCACGCTGCTTCTTGGCCGAGACGGCGGTGATGCGCGAGGGAACGATCTTGCCACGCTCGGAGATGTAACGCTGCAGCAGGCGCGTATCCTTGTAGTCGATCTTGGGCGCGTTGTCGCCCGAGAAGGGGCAGACCTTGCGGCGGCGGAAAAACGGTTTTGCGGCCATGGGTAATTGTCCTTTTCTTCAGGCTTTGATCAACGGCGCTCGCGGCGGCCTTCGCGCTCATCGCGCTTCTGCATCTGGACCGAAGGGCCCTCTTCATGCTCGTCCACCTTGACGGTGAGAACGCGCATGACGTCGTCATGCAGGCGCATCAGGCGCTCCATCTCCTGCACGGCGGCCGAAGGCGCGTCCGAACGCAGGAAGGCATAGTGGCCCTTGCGGTTCTTGTTGATCTTGTAGGCCATCGTCTTGACGCCCCAATACTCGTGATCGACGAGCGTTCCGCCATTGTCGGAAAGGATGGCGCCGAAATGCTCGATGAGACCTTCGGCCTGCGTGTTGGACAAGTCCTGACGCGCGATCATGACATGCTCGTAAAGCGGCATGTGAACTCCTGTTCTTTTGTCGAGGCGCATTTCATAGGCGGGGTCAAATCCCTTTCGCGACCCTGCCACGAGAGGCTGCGCGGATGAACGTTCTGCGAAAGGATGGCCCCCTATACAGGTTTGGGTCCCGGTTGCAACCCCGCATGGGTTCGGGCCTGCCTGCGCCGCCCAATTTCCCTGCCGCTGCCGCATTCCTGACTTTTTCCTAAAAGATGTTTAACCATACCGGAACACAACCGGCGGGCGCAAACGGCACGAGGACGCTGAGCGAGATGACCGCGACTTACAAACGTTACCTGAGCAAGACGATGTCGCTTCCCAATTTCGAGGACACCGTCCCATTGATGATAACCTTCGCACCCAACTGGCCGGTGCGTACGGTCGTATTCCGTGTCTTCGGAACGGCCCTGATCCTGAGCTCGGCAGCCATGTGGGTCATGCCCGGGGCAAGCCTGAGCATCGAGCTTGCAGCGATGAAGTTCGGCTCGTCGCTCTTCTTTTTTCTGTGCGGGCTTGCGTTGCTGATGATGCACCATGCCGACAATCAGCCGGACGCCTATTTCGACCCCATCCGGCGCGAGCTGCGTGTCCTGCAGAAGAACAATCGCGGCCGTCCTCACACGATCCTGCGGCGCAGCTACGAAACGCTGGGCAGCGCGCGGTTCCTCGAGCGTCAGGTCGAGCTTTACGACGTGGATGGCAGCCTGCTGCTCAGACTGCCGATACAGTCTGCGGAAATCCGTCAGGCGCTACGCATGCAGCTGAGCGGTCTGGTCAACATTACCTCCTAACAGCATCGGCGTGTTCACATCCTCACAATGCGTGTGAGCGAATGGGGAATTGTCCGACCCGGGGATTGGGTTAGCTCTACGTTGCGTGGCTCATACCGGGCCGCCGAACGGATTTTCAGGATTGGAGCATCCCCGATGAAAACGACCCTCTTCGCCGCAGCTATGGCAACCGCCGCAACGGCAGCCTTTGCCGCGCCCGAGAAATACATGCTGGACGCAAGCCACAGCCAAATTCTGTTCAGCTACGATCACCTCGGCTACTCGACCACCTATGGCCTGTTCTCGGGCTTCGAGGGTGAGATCATGTTCGATCAGGAAGACCCGTCGAACTCGACCGTTTCCGTGTCGATGCCGGTCATGTCCATGCTCACCGGTTGGGAACAGCGTTTCCAGCACTTCATGTCCGATGACTTCTTTGGCGCCTCCGAAGGCGACATGGTCACTTTCACCTCCACGGCGATCGAAGTGACCGGCGACACCACTGCCAAGATCACCGGCGACCTGACGCTGAATGGCGTGACCAAGGAAATCGTGCTGGACGCGACGCTGAACCAGACGGGCAACCACCCGATGGCGAACAAGCCCTGGGCCGGGTTCGATGCCAGCACCACGCTGATGCGTTCGGACTACAATCTCGGAATGTTCGCCCCGGCGGTGAGCGACGAGGTCGAGGTCCAGATCTCCATCGAGGCGATGAAGGCCGAGTGATCGCGCCACATCTTCGGTAAGGTTGAGGCCGCCGGGTTCACCCCGGCGGCCTTTTTTCATTCCCCGCGCGTGGCGGTCAGGGCGACATCAATATCGACCGCAAAGGCGACAGAGCTTTCGTCAGCCATGTTTTGCCCGACATTGAAGTCGAGCCTGTTGACCGTGACCGACCCGGTCATCCGCGCGGTGTCGCCGGCGATATCCAGTGAAAAGGGCAGGGTGATCGGCACGCTCTGGTCCCGGATGGTCAGAGGGCCGCGCGCCTCATAGCCTGCCTCGGTCTTGACGATTTCGGCCTCGAACCGCGCTGTCGGGTATTCCTCGGCTGCAAAGAAATCCGCGCCAAGAGCCTGCTGCGTGACCGAACCCAGCGTCAGGGACGGAATCGAAACCGTAACATTTACGTTGCCAGCAGGACCCGGCTCGGCCGGTTCGGCAAAAGTGATGGCAGCGGTCCAGTCGGCAAAGCTTCCATCCACCGGGCTGCCAAGCTGCGTCACCGTCAGGCCAAGCGTGCCTTCGGTCACTTGCCACTCCGATTCCACCTGGTCGAGCGCTGCCTGCTCGCCCGTGGCGGTCTCGTGCGAATAGGCTCCAATCCATGACCCTGCTCCCAATGCGATGCCCCAAACGACCAGAGCCGCAAAGACGGGGCCAACGCCGTGGCGGGAGTCGGGCGGCTGTGGCGCGTCGCTCCGGCCCGGGAGCATCCGGCGCAGGGTTGAATCGCGGTCGACCACATGGTGCTTGAGCGCACCCGCGATATGAAGGCCAAGCGATCCGACAAGGACCCAGATCAGAACCCAGTGCAGCCCCGCGGTAATCTCGGCCAATGCCTCGCTCTTCGGCACGAAGGGCAGCGATTGCCCGAACGGCCACCAGATCGGCGCAAACCCAGTCGTGGCCGCGTGGTGTACCCAACCCGTTAACGGCACGAAGACAAGCGAGCCGTAAAGCAGCCAGTGCACCGTTTCTGCCGCCAGTGCCTCGGGGCGGTTATCGGCATTCAGAAGGCCGGGCTTCTCCTGAAACAAAGCCCACAGAATCCGGGCGAGGGCGACAAAGAAGATGGTCACGCCGATCGTCTTGTGCAGCGAAAACAAGGTGGCCGCCCGGACAACTTCGGTGGCATCCGCGCCTCCGGCTTCTATCGCATGGGCAAGCTCGTTCGCGACCCATCCCAGCGGGATCACGGAAAAAATCAGCAATGCGGTCAACCAGTGAAAGGTCTTTGCCACGCTGCCATAGCTGCGCGTCGTATTGGAAAGGGCCATGTCAATCTCCATAGCGGAACATATCCGGCAACGTAGCGACTGTGAGCGCCCCAACAAGCTGCCCGACCGCACACAGCACGTGTCGGTATGCAGAGCTTGTGCGGCGTGCATGGGCGGTCTACACCCGGGCGCAACTTGAACGGAACAGAAGGGTCGCAGATGTCACTCGCATTCGTTTTTCCCGGGCAGGGCGCTCAATCCATCGGCATGGGGCGCGCCCTCGCCGAAGCCTATCCGGCTGCGCAGGCCGTATTCGACGAGGTTGACGACGCCCTTGGCGAGAAACTGTCGGCCTTGATCTGGGAAGGTGATGCCGATGAATTGACCCTGACGCAGAATGCCCAGCCCGCTCTTATGGCCACGTCGATGGCGGCTTTGCGCGCGCTCGAGGCCGAAGGGACGGGCGTTGCGGCAGCACGCTTCGTCGCGGGCCATTCGCTGGGCGAGTACTCGGCGCTGGCCGCGGCAGGCGCACTATCGGTCGCTGACACGGCACGTTTGCTCCGCACCCGCGGGGCCGCGATGCAAAAGGCCGTACCCGTGGGCCAGGGGGCCATGGCCGCGATCCTCGGGCTCGGCCTCGAAACCGTGCGTGAGGTCGCCGCGGAGGCGGCACAGGGCGAGGTCTGCCAGGCCGCCAACGACAATGATCCGACGCAAGTGGTTGTCTCGGGCGCCACGGCAGCCGTCGAACGCGCGGCCGAAATCGCAAAGGCCAAGGGGGCCAAGCGGGCCGTGATGCTCCCGGTCAGTGCGCCCTTTCACTGCGCGCTGATGCAACCCGCCGCCGACGCGATGCAGCAGGCGCTTGCAGATGTGGCGATCGCAGCTCCGGTCGTGCCGCTCGTCGCCAATGTCCGGGCCGAGGCCGTGACCGACCCCGAAACCATTCGCCAGCTGCTCGTCGAGCAAGTCACCGGCGCAGTGCGCTGGCGCGAAAGCGTGCAATACATGGCCGCGCAGGGGGTGACATCCGCGTGGGAAATCGGCGCGGGCAAGGCGCTTTCGGGCATGATCCGCAAGATTGACCGCGCCATCGCATGCCAAGCGGTCGGAACACCTGAAGACGTCAAAAAGGCTGTCGAAAGCCGGGGAGAAAGCAATGTTTGATTTGACCGGAAAGAATGCGCTGATCACCGGTGCCTCGGGCGGTATCGGCGGCGACATCGCGCGTGCGCTGCATCAGGCGGGGGCAACGGTCGGCCTTTCCGGCACCCGGGTCGAACCGCTTGAGGCGCTGGCCGACGAATTGGGCGAACGCGCCCACGTGCTGCCCTGCAACCTTGGCGACCCCGAGGCCGTGGCAGCCCTGCCCAAGCAGGCCGCCGATGCGATGGGTTCGGTCGATATCCTCGTGAACAACGCCGGTATCACGCGCGACAACCTCTTCATGCGGATGTCCGACGACGAGTGGCAAAGCGTGATCGACGTGAACCTCACGGCGACGATGAAGCTCTGCAAGGGCGTGCTGCGCGGGATGATGAAGGCGCGCTGGGGCCGGATCGTGAATATCTCTTCGGTGGTCGGTGCCACCGGCAATCCGGGGCAGGGCAACTACGCGGCTTCGAAGGCGGGGATGATAGGCATGTCGAAATCGCTGGCCTACGAGGTGGCGAGCCGTGGAATCACCGTGAACGCGGTTGCGCCGGGCTTCATCACGACAGCGATGACCGACAAGCTGACCGACGATCAGAAATCGGCAATTCTCACGCAGGTGCCCGCCGGGCGGATGGGCGAGCCGGCAGAAATCGCCGCCGCAGTGCTGTACCTGGCAAGTCCCGAAGCGGCCTATGTCACCGGCGCTACCTTGCACGTCAACGGCGGTATGGCCATGTTGTAGGCCTGTTCGGGGCAATTGCGAAAGCGTTTGCCTCCGAGATCGTCTATGCTATAGGCGGCGCAGTGTTTCGGGGGTCGGTTCCTGTTGGTGCCTGCTCCCTCCCTCCCGGGCATCCGGGACCCAAACCGCCCCGACCGGGCAAAACCAAGCCATCCCGATCGGGCAAGGGCAAAACCGGGCAAAGCGCCCTGAAGGAATGAGGAAAGAAAATGAGCGACGTCGCAGAGCGCGTGAAGAAGATCGTGGTCGAGCACCTGGGTGTCGAAGAAGAGAAGGTCACCGAGAACGCGTCCTTCATCGATGATCTTGGCGCAGACAGCCTTGACACCGTCGAGCTGGTCATGGCCTTCGAAGAGGAATTCGGCATCGAGATCCCCGATGATGCGGCCGAAACCATTCAGACGGTCGGCGATGCGGTGAAGTTCATCTCCCAGGCTTCCTGAGACCTTGCTGACACGTGACAATCTGGCGGCGCGTCCGGTAAAGGCGCGCCGTTTTGCCGTTCAATGACACAACCGTCTTGCCAGCCGCCGTTGCGGGCGGCACTTTCGGATCAGGCAGGCAGGGGCAGGACGGGCGAAGAATGATCCGATCCATTCCGACGATAAACACGGCACGGCTGACCCTTCGGGCGATGCGCCCCGAGGATTTCAACCGGTTTGCCGAGATTTGGGCCGACCCGCAGGTCGTGCGCCACATCGGCGGCACACCCCGAAGCCGTGGCGAAGCATGGGAAGCATTCCTGCGAAACGCCGGTCATTGGCAGATGACGGGATTCGGCCAGTGGGCCATTGTCCTGCAAGCGACGCGGCGCATGATCGGACAGGCGGGCTTCTTCTTTCGCGACCGCGCCCTTGGCGAGGATTTCGACCCCTACCCCGAGGCAGGCTGGGTGCTTGCGCCCGAGGCGCAAGGCCACGGCCTGGGGCTCGAGGCGGCACAGGCCGCGCATGACTGGTTCGACCGCATCGTCACCGGGCCTCTGGTGGCGTTGGTCGACACGCAGAACGCGACCTCGCTGGGCCTCGCCGACAGGCTTGGCTATGCGCCCTTGCGCCGGGCCGAATACAACGGCACGCCTGTGCTGCTTTTCCGCCGCAACGGACCGCCGACCTCTCGGTGATCAACCATGCCGCAAATGCATTCGGGCGTGCCGGAAATCGTGCCGCCCGTCGTCGCGTGATTCCTGTAAGCTTGCATCACGAAGCGTGGTACCAATCGGAGGACCCGGCCATGATGATCTATCCCACGATGGAACTGCAGCGAGGTCGCTGTGTGACCCTGGACAAGGGCCGGTTGGACCGGGCGATGTTGTGGCATGTCGATCCGGTCGAAACCGCCCGCGGCTGGGCGGCTGCCGGGGCATCCTGGATGCATGTGACCGATTTCGACGCGCTCGAAGGTCAGGACACCAACGATGCGCTGGTCGAGGAGATCATTCGCGCGGCGGGAATACCGGTGCAGCTTGCCGGGGGCATGCGCTCGCTCGAGGCGGTCGAACGCTGGATCGACAAGGGCGCGGGTCGTGTCGTCATCGGAACCCTTGCCGCGCGCGACCCGGAACTCGTTAAGCAATTGGCCAAGTATTACCCCGACCAGATCGTCCTGGCAGTCGATGTCTGGCAGGGGCGGGTGATGACCGAGGGCTGGCGCGCACATGGCGCGTTCACGCCCGAGGGCTTCATCGCCGCGTTTGCAGATAGTCCGCTCGCCGCCATCGTCGTCACCGATATCGACAGCGATATGGAGGATGTCGAGGCCCAGCTTGGCCTTATTGCGGGTCTTGCATCCGGCGCCCGTACGCCGGTGATTGCAAGCGGCGTGGTCCGCACGGTCGATGATATCTCGCGGCTTGCCTATATTCCCAACATCTCGGGCGCCCTTGTCGGGCGTGCCCTGTTCCGCAAGACCGTCGAGCTTTCGAGAGCGCTCGAACTTGCGCGGCAATCCAGCGAACCGGTCGCGGATTTTCAATAGAGCTTGCCCAACCCCGTGCGATAGGTCAGCCTCCGGCGCATGGATAGAGAAAGCATGATGGTCGGGCTCAAGGACATGTTCGGCGGCGGGGGCGAGGCCGGGAGCTTCCTGGGGCTACCCGGTACGGATATCGCGGCGCCGGAGGGAGACGTCATCCTCTTCGGCGCCGATTGTGCAACCCCCTATGCCTCGGTCGGGGCGTATTGCGCAGGCGGCGCCGATGCGATCCGCGCGGGTAGCGAGGCCTATGCCGGGGATGTGTCCAAGGTGAATTTCGACCTCGGCGGACCCGTGCTGCCGCACGGGATAAGCGCGCGGGACGCGGGCAACCTCTCGCTGTCCCCGTCCGAGCAGGCAAAGAACCGCCTCGCGATCGAGGCGGCAACCCGTGCCATCATTGCAGCCGGCGGTGTGCCTGTCCTGCTGGGTGGTGACGACAGCGTCCCGATCCCCATGCTGACAGCGCTGGACAACGCGCCATTGACCATCTTGCAGATCGACGCGCATATCGATTGGCGTAACGAGGTCGAGGGTGAGACGCTGGGCCTGAGCTCGACCATGCGCCGCGCCAGCGAAATGGCCCATGTCGAACGCATCGTGCAGGTCGGCGCCCGTGGCATCGGCTCGGCCAGGATGACCGAACTGAACGCAGCGCGCGATTGGGGCGCGCACCTGGTGCCAGCGCGGGACCTGTCTCGGAATGGTGTCGGTCCGGTCGTCGACCTGATCCCCGAAGGCGCGCGCGTCGCCATCTGTTTCGACTGCGATGCACTGGATCCCTCGATAATGCCGGCCGTGATCGCACCTACGGCTGGCGGCCTCGGATACGATGCCGTGCTCGACCTTGTCGAGGCTGTCGTGAAGCGGGCGCATGTCGTTGCCGTTGACATGGTCGAATTCATGCCCGCAGCCGACCGCGATGGCATCGGAGCGCGGACCGCGGCCCAGCTTTTGACATCGATCATCGGCTTGATCGCGCGGAAACGGGCCGAAACACGCTGACTTGGCGGGGGGCGCGCTCTTGCCCCCGGCCCCCGCGACGGGGTAAGAGCCGTCTTTGAACAGCAAAGCAGGCATGAGGCACGAGATGCGGAGAGTCGTTGTAACCGGGCTGGGGTTGGTCACACCGCTGGCAAGCGGAGTGGAGGAAACCTGGTCACGGCTATTGGACGGGGAATCGGGCGCGGGCCCGATCACGCATTTCGACGCGGTGGCGGCCGGCGTCACCACGACCTACGCCTGCCAGGTGCCGCGCGGCGACGGCAGCAACGGGACTTTCAACCCCGATGACTGGATGCCGCCCAAGGAACAGCGCAAGATCGAGGATTTCATCCTCTATTCCGTCGCCGCTTCGGAAATGGCCTGCAAGGATGCGAATTGGCTGCCCGAGGGCGAAGAGGATCGCGAGCGGACCGGCGTGATGATCGGTTCGGGCATCGGGGGGCTGGGCTCCATCGCCGATACCGCGCTGCTGATCCGGGACCGTGGGCCGCGCCGTGTGTCGCCCTTCTTCATTCCGGGTGCGTTGATCAACCTTGCCTCGGGGCAGGTGTCGATCCGCTTCGGCTTCAAGGGGCCAAACCACTCCGTCGTGACGGCCTGTGCCACCGGGGCGCATGCCATCGGCGATGCGGCGCGCTTGATCGCGCTGGACGATGCCGACGTGATGATCGCCGGCGGCGGCGAAGGGTGCATCTGCGAGATCGGCATTGCCGGGTTCAACGCCTGCAAGGCGCTTTCGACCAAGTTCGGCGACAATCCCAAAGCCGCCAGCCGGCCCTATGACAGCGACCGAGACGGGTTCGTGATGGGCGAGGGTGCAGGCGTTGTCGTGCTCGAGGAATACGAACACGCCAAGGCGCGCGGTGCCAAGATCTATGCCGAGGTGCTGGGCTACGGCTTGTCGGGCGATGCCTATCACATCACTGCGCCCTCCGAGGACGGCGAGGGCGGCGAGCGTGCCATGAAGATGGCGCTGAAAAAGGCGGGGCTGCAACCGGCCGACATCGATTACATCAATGCGCATGGCACTTCGACCATGGCTGACGTGATCGAGCTGGGCGCGGTCGAGCGGTTGATGGGCGACGCGGCGGGCGATGTCACCATGTCGTCGACCAAATCGGCGACCGGGCACCTTCTGGGGGCTGCTGGCGCGATCGAGGCGATCTTTTCCATCCTCGCGATCCGCGACCAGGTAGCGCCGCCGACGATCAACCTGGACAACCCGGCGGTCGAAACCTCGGTCGACCTTGCGCCCAACGCCAAGCGTGAACGCGAAATCCGGTATGCCATGTCGAACTCCTTTGGCTTTGGCGGCACCAACGCTAGCGTGATCTTCGGAAAGGCCGACTAAATGTGGCGAGCTTTGGCCTCCAACATGCTGACCGTTCTGGCGGTGGGCCTGTTCCTTGTCGCAGGCCTGGTGCTCTGGGGGCGGTCCGAGTACAGTTCGCAGGGGCCGCTGGAAACGGCGATCTGCCTGCAGGTCGAACGCGGGTCGAACATGGGCCGCGTGAGCCGTGAGCTCGAGGCGGAGGGGGCGATTTCGAACGGCACCGTGTTCCGCCTGGGCGCTGAGTATTCCGATAAGGCCAGTGCATTGAAAGCAGGGAGTTTTCTGGTTCCGGAAGGTGCATCGATGGAGGAGATCGTCGATGCGATCACTCGCGGCGGTGCCAGCACCTGCGGAACCGAAATCGTCTATCGCATCGGCGTCACCCGGACATTGGCCGAGGTGCGCGAGCTCGATCCCGCGACGCAGGAATTCACCGAATTGGCCGAGTTCGACTACGCGACCGAAGAAGTCCCTGAAATCTATAAGGAAAAACGTGACGAGCCTGACACGCGATATCGTATCGCGATGGCCGAAGGCGTGACCTCGTGGCAGGTTGTCGAGGCGCTGAAGTCGATGGACGTGCTCTCGGGCGATGTCGCGGAACTGCCGCGTGAGGGGACGCTTGCGCCCGACAGCTACGAGGTGACTCGCGGCGAAGATCGCGCGGAGATCATTGACGAGATGGTTGAACGTCAGGCTCTAAGGGTTTCGGCTGTATGGGAAAATCGTGGTGATGACCTGCCGATCCAGACACCGGAAGAGATGGTTGTGCTTGCCTCGATCATCGAAAAGGAAACCGGAGTTCCGGAGGAACGGCGCCAGGTGGCGAGCGTTTTCGTGAACCGTTTGCGAGAGGGCATGCGCCTGCAAACCGACCCGACCGTGATCTACGGGATCACAAAGGGCCAGGGCGTGCTTGGACGCGGCCTGCGGCAAAGTGAGCTTCGGCAGGTAACGCCTTGGAATACTTACGTGATCGAAGGGTTGCCGCCGACACCAATCGCCAATCCCGGCATGGCAAGCCTTGAGGCTGCAGTCGATCCGGCGAATACCGATTTCGTGTTCTTCGTGGCCGACGGGACCGGGGGTCATGCCTTTGCCGAGACGTTGCAGGAGCATAACCGGAATGTCGCCCGGTGGCGCGAGATCGAGGCGGAGCGCCAGAACTCGGGTAATTGAGGGGTACCGGCTGGTACCCCCCGTTTTGCCTGTTTTGTACACCCTTCCGGGTCAGGATTGACCGTTTTGTACATCCCCATTTGACGGTGTGAACAGCGCCGCCGGCAGGTCCGCGGCGCGACCGCCTGCGTCGAGATCGAGCGCCGCTTGCCAGATCTCGGCCGCGCGCAGCCGGGGGGAAAGCCGGGCCGGGATCGTCTGGCCCGCGACGGCAAGTTCGCGCTCCCACGTGCCGTCCGGCAGGTCGCGCCATTCGACGTCGAGATGTTTCGCCGAATGGGTGAAAAAGTAGCGCAGCGCGTGGGCGGGCAGGGTGGCGGCCGATTGCGCGTCGGGCTGCCAATCGGCCTCTTCGGGGCAGAGAGGTTCGCGCAGGGACTTGAGCCCGATCGCGAGGCTGCGGGCGCTACAGCTTACCTCGGCGATCAGGCGTCGGCGGGACCAGCCGGGCCGGAGGGATGGTTCGGCCAGCCCTGCGTCGGGTAGACGAGCCAGCATGCGGAGGAAATAGGCCGTGCCGCGACGCGCAAGCAGCAGGTCGTCATGCGGAGCCAAGGGCGAGTCGTAGCGGGCCCCGCTGCCTTGGCGGGCGCGCAGCGCCGACTGCGCATCGGTGCTCACCCGCCTTCGACCTGAGTGCGCATGAAGCCGAGCCGCTCCATGATCGGTGCGTCGGAAAAGCGGAAGAGGTCGAAACCTGTTTCGGCCTGAAGCGACCACGCGACCCATGACGGCACGACAAAGAGATCGCCCTTTTCCAGCTTATGCCTGTCGCCGCCAAGCGTAACGGCCCCGGTTCCCTCGAAGACCTGGAAGACCGAGGCGCCGACCTCTTGTCGTGCGGGTGTTTCGGTTCCGGCGCGCAGGCGGTGAAACTCGCATCGGATGGTCGGCATCACGTCGCCGCCCGTGGTCGGGTTCATGTAGCGGATCGCGGCGTGGCCGGGGCCGACGGTGGCCGGGTTGCCTTCGTCTTCGAGCAGCAGCTGTTCGGTCAGCGCGGCATCCGTGATCTCCCACCTGTAGGCGCCGATGGGAGAGCTGACCGTGTCGTGCAATTGCGAGAGTGGGCGCAGGCCGGGATGGCACCAGAGCCGCTCTCCCTGACTGTAATTCGGTGTGGCATTGTCCGTCACGCGTTCGGCCCCGAACTCGAAAAAGCCGACATCCATCTGCTGGCTGAAGGGGATGTCGAGCCCATCTATCCAAGCCATCGGTTCGGTCGCGACATTGTGGTGGCCGTGGAAATGCCAGCCGGGGGTCAACAGCAGGTCGCCGCGCGACATGCGCACCGGGTCGCCGTTGACGACGGTCCAGACGCCTTCGCCCTCGACCACGAAACGAAAGGCGTTCTGCGAGTGGCGATGCTCGGGCGCGTTCTCGCCGGGGCAGAGATACTGGATCGCGCACCAGAGCGTCGGGCTGACATAGGCGCGGCCGCCGAGGCCGGGATTGGCGAGGCCGATGGCCCGCCGTTCGCCGCCGCGTCCGACCGGCACAAGCTCTCCGGAGCGTTCGGCGAGGGGCAGCAGGTCGGACCATTTCCAGACATGGGGCACGGCCTGTGGTTTGGGATGCACCGGCATCAGGTTTCCGGTCTGCGTCCAGAGCGGATCGAGATGGTGGTCTGCAAAGCCCTTGTAAAGCGCGCGCAGCTCCGGCGTGTCTTCGGGTTGCATGGCGTTGTCCATGGCGGTCTCCTCCTTGCCGGCCGCATCATTGATGGGGCGGCGGCGCGGGTCGGGTCAACAGGAAATGGCGTCTGGCGCGGCGTGTCAGGGACGGGGGGATGCCGGCGGGGCCATCCAGTGCAGGACATCGAGCGCCACGGCGATCTCTGTCCGGCTGTCGTCGAGCGGGCCGGGCAGCAGATCCTGCGCGCGGGCGATCTGGCGCATCAGGGTATTGCGGTGGATCTGAAGCCGCTGCGCGGTGCGGGCGGCGTTGCAGCCTAGGCGAAGGTACTGGCGCAGGGCAGTGCGCAGCTCTTTACCGGCGCTGGCCAGGTCGCCCAGAACCTCGGACACGAAGCGATGCTGCGCGGCGCGATCCTCGACCAGTAGAGATACGAGGCGGATTTCGTCATGTGAGGCGACATGCCGGTCGGGTGGACCCGCAGACAGGATGCGCTGGGTGACGCGGGCGGCATCGTGGCTGCGGCGAAAACCGTCGAGCCCCTCGGCCCGGGGGCCAAGCGCGATGCGGGTGTCGCCGATGGCAAGCGTATCCGCCAGGCGCCGGTCGGTGGGACGGGGCAGCCACATCCAGACCGTGCCCCGGTCGGCGGCGACCGAAAGGGCGGTGGCCTCGGGCCCGGCGAGGGTGTCGGCGGTCTCTTCCAGTGCGCGCAGGTCCGGGTCCGGTGCGACGCTCCACAGGATGATGGCGTGATGGGGCCGGTTCAGAGCGTAGCCCAGCCTGCGGCCGGTATCCTGCATGTCGATCCGCTGGTCGGCGAGAATCCGGCGGACGAGGTCGAGCCGTTCGGCGGGCGAGCCGCGGGCAAGCTCCTGGCGTTCCTGCTCCATCTCGGCGAGGAGGCCGCGTGCCGTGCGGTCGACGAAACCCGCGATGGAGCGCGCCGACAGGTCAAGCACCGCGCGCAGTTCGGCCGGGTCGTCGGTAAGCTCGAAAACGATGTCCATCCATTTCAGCCATGCCGCGGATTCGCCCGCGCGGTAGCCGCTGAACAAATCGTCCCCCACGCCAAAGCGCGCCTGTTCGCGGGCGGCGCGCACCATCTCGGGCGAGAGGTTGGCAGGTACCGGCCCACCGGGATCGCGCAGCGTTTCGCTGGCCCAATGGCGCAGGTTCAGCCGGTTCGATTTGCGGATCTGGGCAAGGTTCACGGGATCAGAGCGGCCCACCGCCGCGTGAACGGCGGCGTCGATATCTTCGAGCGCTGCGGCAGGTGCGTTCAGAACCCTGGCCGCGCCTTGCTGCAACAGCTCGTGTATCCTGTCGGGTGACGGTGGCATGTTGCCCAATCATTATCACTCATCTGTGCGATGTGCACCTTTTCTTGCCGCGCCTGCCGGGAAATAGTTCTGGCAGGGAGGACACAAGATGATGCAAAGCGTGGCGCCGGTTCTGGACGTTTTGATCGTGGGCGCCGGGATTTCCGGGATCGGTTGCGCCTGCCACCTCGTGCGCGAATTGCCCGGCAAAAGCTGGACGATCCTCGAGTCGCGGGGCGATCTGGGCGGAACCTGGGACCTGTTCCGCTATCCCGGCATCCGCTCGGATTCGGACCTGTTCACCTTTGGCTACGATTTCCGCCCGTGGAAAAGCCGCAACGCCATCGCAAGCGCCGACGAGATCATGGCCTATCTGCGCGACACGGCGGCCGAATACGGGGTGGACGAGAAGATACGGTTTCATCACCGGGTGATTTCGGCCGACTGGCGCTCGGACGAGGCGGTGTGGCACGTGACCGCACGGCGCGAGGATACCGGCGAGACTGTGCAGCTGCGCGCAAGGTGGCTGTTCGGTGCGACGGGCTATTACGATTACGCGCAGGGCTATCGCCCCGATTTCGAAGGAGAGGAGAGCTTTGCCGGGCCGATAATCCACCCGCAGCACTGGCCCGAGGATTTCGATGCCACCGGCAAGCGCATCGCCGTGATCGGCAGCGGTGCGACGGCGGTGACGCTGGTGCCCGCGCTGGCCGAAACTGCGGCGCATGTCACGCAGGTGCAGCGCACCCCGACCTATGTTCTGCCGGTCCCGTCCGAGGACAAGATCGCGGCCTTTCTGCGCAAGGTGTTGCCCGAGAAGACGGCCTATGGGCTGGCGCGGCGGCGCCACGTGCTGCGGCAGCGCTGGACATGGCTGGTGTGCCAGAAATACCCCGAGTTCGCGCGCAGGTTCATCCGTAAGGCAAACATGGCCGCCTTGCCCGAAGGGTTCGATGTGGATACCCATTTCAACCCGCCCTATGCGCCGTGGGACCAGCGGCTGTGCATCGTGCCGGACGGCGATTTCTACCGCAGCATCCGCGCGGGCAAGGCGTCGATCGTGACCGGCGGGATCGAGCGGTTCACCGAAACCGGCCTGCGCATGGCGAGTGGCGAGGAGATCGAGGCCGATGCGATCGTGACGGCGACGGGGCTGAACCTGAAACTCTTCGGGGGTACGGCGCTGAATGTCGACGGCAAGCGTGTCGATCCGGCCGAGCGTCTTGTATTCAAGGGGATGATGCTGGACGGTGTGCCGAATTTCGCTTTTGCGGTAGGGTACACCAATTCCTCCTGGACGCTGAAGGTTGGGCTGTTGTGCCAGTATTTCTGCCGTTTGCTGGCCTATATGGACGAGCATGAGTGGGCCGCGGTCGAGGCGCGGCGCCCCGAGGGTGAGATGCGCGCGCGGCCGCTGCTTGATTTCGAGGCGGGGTATGTCAAGCGTGCCCTCGACAGCCTGCCAAAGCAGGGCGACGGCCCACCATGGCAGATGACCTTTGACTATATCGAGGATGCGCGGATGGTCCGGCGCGGGCCGGTGGCCGACCCGGCCCTGCATTTCGCGCCTTACCCGGCCAGTCACGTGCAGGCCGCGGAATGACCGACCAGTTCCTGAACCTGCCGGACGGCCGGCGCCTGTGCTACCGCGATACCGGCAAGGGCACGCCGTTGATCCTTGTCATCGGCCTGTCGCTGCAATTGACCGCCTGGCCCGAGGAAATGCTGGACGGGCTGGAGCGGCGCGGCTTTCGCCTGATCACGCTGGACAATCGCGACGTTGGCCGGTCCTCGCGCATTGCCGTGCCGCCTCCGTCGCAGTTGCGGCTGTTGATGCGGTGGGGCCGGCCGGAGGATTACGTGCTGTCCGACATGGCGGGCGACGTTCTGGCGCTGATGGATCACCTGAGCCTCGGGTCGGCGCATCTTGCGGGCATGTCGATGGGCGGGATGATCGCGCAGACGCTGGCCGCGACCCATCCCGCGCGGGTGCGCAGCCTCGTCTCGATCTTCTCGAACACGGGCGCAAGGCGGCATGGCCAGCCATCCATGCAGGCGATGCTGTTCCTGATGAAGCGGCCCGCGCGCACCCGGGACGAGGCCATCGCGCGGCATCTGGGCATGATGCGGCTGGTCGGCGGCACAACGCACCGGTTCGACGAGGATCGCGGGCGCGCCTATGCTGCGGCCGCGTGGGAAAGGGGCGGGCCGGATCCGCATCACGGCGTGGCGCGGCAGATGATGGCGATCCTCAAATCCGGCGACCGGACCGCGTCGCTGGGGCGCATCACCGCGCCGACGCTGGTTCTGCATGGCGACCGCGATCTGCTGGTGCATCCCTCGGGCGGGGTGGCGACGGCGGCGGCCATTCCCGGCGCGCGTCTTGTCCAGATCGGCGGCATGGGCCATGACCTTGCGCCCAGCGTCGCACCGGAGCTGGCCCGCATGATCGCCGATCACGCGGAGGCGTCGGGTGCCGTGGAGGCCGAGGCGATATGAGCCGGTTCCGCGACAAGGTCGCCGTGGTCACCGGGGCGGGCAGCGGGATCGGCCGGGCGCTGGCGCAGGCGCTGGCCGCGCGGGGTGCACGTGCGGTGGTGGTCGCGGATATCGATGGGGCCAGCGCGGGCGAGACCGCCGAGATGGTGCGCGCGTCAGGCGCCGAGGCGATGCAGGCAACGCTGGACGTCGCCGAGATGGAGGCGTTTTCCCATTTGGCCCAAACGGTTCGCGACCGGTTTGGCGTGGTGCATCAGCTCTACAACAATGCGGGTATTGCGCAGGGGGCGCAGCCTTTTGTCGAGATCGCGCCGGAGCAGGTCGAACGGGTTCTGCGCGTGAACCTCTTTGGAGTGCTGAACGGCACGCGCGCCTTTCTGCCGCTGCTGATTGAAAGCGGGGATGCGCATCTTGTCAACATCTCGAGCCTGAACGGCTTGATGGCGCAGGGCGAGGGGTCGATCTATTGCACGTCGAAATTCGCCGTGCGCGGCTTTACCGAGTCGGTGCGGATCGAGATGCTGATGGCCGGTCACAAGGTCGAGGTGATCGTCGTCCATCCCGGCGGTGTGCGCACCAATATCGCGACGGCCTCGCGCGAAAGCGCCGGTCAGCTGCCGCCTGACCTGCAGGCGCGGGCCGAGGCACGGGAACGGGTCTATAACGAGAAGCTTCTCACCATGCCCGCCGAGGACGCCGTCAAGGAAATGCTGGACGGTATCGAGAAGGGCCGGAGCCGCATCGTCATCACCGGGCAGGCGCGGTTCATCGACCGTCTGATCCGGTTCATGCCGGAAAGCTACCCGCGCAGGGTGGTCGAATGGCAGCGAAAGACCTTTGGTTGATGGGGCGCCGCGCGACCGTATCGCGCCGGTGACGCCCCGTTTTTCATCAGACCTGGTGGATGTATGTGCCCGGCGCGGCGGGCAGGTCCTGCGCATTGCGCAGTTGGCCACCCGTAGCGGGCGGCGCAGTCTGCCCGGTCGAGTGTTCGCGCAGCCAGTCGGCCATGGCGGGCCACCATGAGCCATCGCGCGTCTCGCTATTGGCCAGCCAGTCGTCGGGCGAGACGTAGAGCGCCCCCTTGGCCCGGTGGTCGATGCGGTAGCGGCGGTTCTTGTGGCCCGGCTCGCTGAGAATGCCGCCATTATGGCCGCCCTTGGTCAGTACGAAGGTCAGGTCGCCATCGGTAAACAGCCGGATCTTGTAGACGGACCGCCATGGCGCGATGTGGTCCGTTTCGGTGCCGACGATGAACATCGGCACGCGCAGATCCTTGAGTGCGACGACCTTGCCCTCGACCGCGAAACGCCCGGCGCTGAGCCGGTTTTCAAGGAACAGCCCGCGCAGGTATTCCGAATGCATCCGTGCGGGCATTCGCGTGGTGTCGTTGTTCCACACGGTGAGATCCGAGGGCAGATCCTCTTCTCCCAGGAAGTAGCGACGCACCGCGCGGGCATAGATCAGGTCCTCGGCCCGGATGGTGGTGAAGGTGCGCGTCATCTGCGGACGATCGAGATAGCCTTGCAGCCACATCAGGTCTTCGATGAAGGAGACCTGGCTGTCGTCGATGAAGAGCAGGAGTTCGCCCGCCTCGGCGAAATCGACCTGCGCGGCCATCAGCGT
Organism: Lutimaribacter marinistellae; assembly: GCF_042648365.1. Lineage (NCBI taxonomy): Bacteria > Pseudomonadati > Pseudomonadota > Alphaproteobacteria > Rhodobacterales > Roseobacteraceae > Lutimaribacter > Lutimaribacter marinistellae. Next base: position 73,647 of record NZ_JBHRXI010000015.1, read on the forward strand.
GACGCTGGCGAGCCGGTCGTCGCCTTCGCGGCTCATCACGGCGGCGGCGATGGTCAGCAGGGTGCCGCCGAGGCAATAGCCGTTTGCGTGGATCTTTTGGCCGGGCACGATCATTTCGATCGCGTCGATCGCGGCCATGACGCCGTTTTTCCGGTAATCCTCGAGCCCGAGATCGGCATTCTCGGCCGTCGGGTTGATCCACGAGATCATGAAGACGGTGAACCCCTGATCGACGAGGTAGCGCACCATCGAGTTTTCCGGCGACAGGTCCAGCACGTAGTATTTCATGATCCATGCTGGCACGAAGAGGATTGGCTCGGCGTGAACGGTCTGGGTGGTGGGGCTGTACTGGATCAGTTCGAACAGTTCGTTGCGGAACACCACGCGCCCCGGTGTGGCGGCAAGATCGCGCCCCACCTTGTAGCCTTCGGGGGCGGGGTCGTGGCTTTGCGTGAGGGTGTGGACGAGGTCCTTGAGGAAATGGCTGCTGCCATCGGCGAGGTTCTTGCCGCGCGTTTCGACGGTCTTGTCGATGATCTCGGGGTTGGACCAGGGAAAGTTCGACGGCGACATGAGGTCGAGCGTCTGACGGATCTGGAACTGTGCGCGTTCGGCGTCGCGGGGGGCGATGCCGGGCATCGTGTCGGTCGCCGCCTGCCACCAGTCCTGCGTTGCAAGGAACGCCTGCTGCCAGAGGGCGAAGGGCGATTTTTCCCATCCCTTGGCGCCGAAGCGGTGATCGTTGCGCCCCGGGCGGAAGGGCGGCTCGGGGTTTTCGCCCTTGCCGAGCGCGGCGGCGTAGTCCCAAAGCTTGGCCGCGTCGCGCGTGGCGCGTTCGGCCAGTTCCATCTGCCGGCCCGGCGAGCGTCCGAGATGCAGCGCCCAGTCCATCCAGGTGGCCATGAGCGAGTGGGGCGACACGCCGGCGGTCGCGCGGGCGACCATCGCACGGGTTGCCCGATCAAGCTTGTCATAGGGATGCGCGCCTGCAGGGTCCGTGGGCGCGATGGCCCCGTCCGGTCGCGCCGGGGCGGGGGGCGGCGCGATCTGCATCTGGCGGGCGGGCAATTCGGTCATCCGGTGTCTCCGTTTCTGTCGGGGCCTGGTGTCAGAGGGCATGGCGCGTTGTCGACCCCGGTCGCGCGCGATACTGACAGCAAAGCCGTGGCCGCGATTTGACCGGTATCAAGTTCGCCGTCGTCTACCACTCGTTCATGTCGCCGGCATGATGGTTTGCCCCCCGACGGGTCGGTTGATATGGGAAAGCCCGGTCATTTTCCGACGCGGCGGAGCACCCGGCGAAACTGGCGGGCATCTGGGAGGCACCTGAGCGGAGCGAAGGTTCCTGTTTCAAGCAGGAAGAGGGCCGCCGGGCGAGATCGAACGCTGCCGCTGTTTGTGGGCAGCGGATGTGATAAACCCCGCAACACTCGAATCGAAAGCTTCTGAAAATGCCGCGATGTCCCGGGTGCATCGTGCGGCAAGGTACTTAGCGAACCATGGGTCTGTCGCCTTGAAACACAACGTACAGAAAGCTGCCCGTCTGAGCGTGGCCCCGATGATGGACTGGACGGACAGGCACTGCCGCTTCCTGCACCGTCTGCTGAGCGGGGAAACGCTGCTATATACCGAGATGGTCACAGCGCCTGCCCTGGTGCGGGGCGGGGCGCTGCATCTGCTGGAGTTCAGCCCGCAGGAGCATCCCGTCGCGTTGCAGTTGGGCGGGTCGGACCCGGCCGAGCTGGCGCAGGCTGCACGCCTGGGGGCGGCGGCGGGCTATGACGAGATCAATCTCAACTGCGGTTGCCCGTCCGACCGGGTGCAGTCTGGTACGTTCGGCGCGGTGCTCATGAAAGAGCCCGGGCTGGTGGCCGACTGCGTGGCTGCCATGCGCGCGGCGGTCGATGTCGAGGTGACGGTAAAATGCCGGATCGGTGTCGATGAGCAGAACCCGGAGGAGGTGCTGCCCGAATTCCTGGCGCGGATCGTGGCGGCTGGGTGCGAGCGGGTGACGATCCATGCGCGCAAGGCGTGGCTGCAAGGGCTTAGCCCCAAGGAGAACCGTGACATCCCACCGCTCGACTACCCGCTGGTGCACCGGATGAAGGAGCTGTTTCCGAACCTCCATATCTCGATCAACGGTGGCATCGCGTCCCTGGAAGAGGCGAAGGCGCATCTCGATGGCGGGCTGGATGGGGTGATGATCGGGCGCGCGGCGTATCATCGGCCCACGGACATCCTGAGCGCCGCTGATCCCGAGATCTTTGACACCGGGGCAGTGCGGGACCCGTTCGACGTGGTTCGCGAGATGCTGCCCTATATCGAGGCGCATCTTGCCGCGGGCGGGCGGCTGCACCAGGTCACGCGGCACATGCTGGGCCTGTTCACGGGACGGCCCGGTGCGCGGGCATGGCGGCGCATCCTGTCCGAGGGGGCAACCCGGCGCGGCGCGGGGCCCGAACTGGTCGAGGCCGCGCTGGCGTCGCTGGATGCCGAGGGCACGCAGGCGGCCGAGTAGCCATTTGCCTTTCGGCGGCGCAGCGGTGTAAGGCGGGCATCGGCAAGAGAGGAAAGATGCAAATGCCCGACACGATGCTCCTGATCCAGATGCTGGGACTTTTGATGGTTATCGGCGCGTTGGCCGGTGTTCTGGCGGGGCTATTGGGCGTCGGCGGCGGTATCGTGCTGGTCCCGGCTTTTTTCTATGCCTTCCAGACGCTGGGCTACGAGGGGCCGCAGCTGATGCAGATGTGTCTTGCGACGTCGTTGGCCACGATCATCGTGACCTCGGTCCGTTCGGTCCTGAGCCACAACAAGAAAGGTGCGGTCGACTGGGAGATCCTGCGCGGATGGGGGCCGGGGATCGCCATCGGAGCGGTGCTGGGCGTGCTGGTCGCGGCCTCGTTGCGGTCGGTGGCGTTGCAGGCGCTGTTCGGCGTGCTGGGCATCGTGATCGGCGCCTATCTTGGGTTGGGCCGCAGTGAATGGCGGCTGGGATCGGCCATGCCGCGCGGCGGTCTGCGCGCGGTCCTGTCGCCCATGGTGGGCTTTCTGTCGGTGTTGATGGGGATCGGCGGTGGCAGTTTCGGCGTGCCGTTGATGAGCCTTTACAACACGCCGATCCATCGCGCGGTGGCGACCGCGGCCGGTTTCGGCGTGATCATCGCGGTGCCCTCGGTGCTGGGCTTTCTGTTTCTCGAGATCGATCCGGCGCAGCGCCCGCCCTGGACCGTGGGCGCGGTCAACCTGCCCGCTTTTGTCGTGGTCATCGCCATGACGCTGATCACCACGCCCTACGGGGTGAAGATCGCCCACGCGATGGACCCCAAGCCGCTGAAGCGGGTCTTTGCAGTGTTCCTGACGCTGGTCGCGCTCAACATGCTGCGCAAGGCGTTGGGGTGGTAGGGACGCTTGCCACCCGCGGATGGCTCCGGTTCGGTCACGATCCGGTGCTGTCCGACTGGGTGGCCGCGGCCTTGCCTGCCGCGCGTGCGGCGCTGCGCGATCCCGCCCATGCGCATTGGCATGACTGCGAGGGGACTTGGTTCGTTGGCGTCGATGCATTGCCCAACGACGAGGCGGGCCGTGTCGGGCGGGGGCCAGCGCTGTCCGGGGCCGCGTTCGAAGCTGCGGAGGCTCTGTTCGGCCGGTTGCCTCTGCATCGCGCGCAGGTCTCTGTCACGCGGCCGGGCTATCCCAAGCCCCGCAGGGGCGAGAGCGAGGCCGGGTTCCGGTATCGATCCAGGCGCGACGCCGCACATGTCGATGGGTTGAAGCCGCGAGGAGAGACCCGCAGACGCCATTTGGACGAGCCGCATGCCTGGATCCTGGGGATACCGTTGACCGAGGCGGATCGTGATGCCGCACCGCTGGTGGTGTGGGAAGGTAGCCATCGCATCCTGGGCGACGCGCTGCGTGATGCCCTGACGGGGTATCCTGCCGAGACCCTCGACGAGGTCGATGTCACCGACGCCTACCAAGCTGCGCGGCAGGTGGTGTTTGACAGTTGCGCGCGGGTCGAACTGCCTGCGCGACCGGGCGAGGCGATATTGCTGCACCGCCATCTGCTGCACGGGGTCGCCCCGTGGCAGGCGGGGGCCGGGGCGGACCCGGATGGCCGGATGGTGGCCTATTTCCGCCCGATCCTGCCTGCTGGAGTGGAGGCATGGGCCGAATCCGCGTAGACTCGGCCCCGTGTCAGGGAGGGCGCGAGATGATCGCAATCGATAAACAGATGGACGGTGCGCTGCTCGAGGTCGAGATATCGGGGCGGCTGACGGCGGAGGAATACGAGACGACGCTGGTGCCCGCGGTCGAGGCCGCGCTGGCCGAGCATGACCGGATCCGGGTCGTCGCGATCCTTTGGCAGGAGTTCGAAGGCTTCGACCTGGGTGCGGCCTGGGCCGATACCAAGATGGGGTTGAGCCACTGGAGCGGGTTCGACCGTATCGCCCTGGTCACCGATACCGGCTGGATCAAGGGCTCGGCCCGCGTCTTTGCGCCCCTGATGCCGTGCCCGGTGCAGGTGTTCGAACTGGCCGAGGCCGAAGAGGCGCGCCGCTGGATCCGCGAGTCGCTTGGTGCGGTGCATTTCGTCGACCTCGGCGGGCCGGGGCTGATGGTGCAACTGGTGGGCAAGCTGGAACCCGCGGTGATCGAGGCGGCCGAAGAGGATCTGGAGGCCGAGATCCGCGCCCGAGACGGGTTCCGCCTGTTGCTGGACCTGACCGAATTCGACGGCTGGCATGGGCTGTCGGCGCTGATGGCGCATGCAAGCCTCGTGCGCGATCACAGCGGCATGGTCGAGAAGGCGGCGGTCGTGGGTGACAGCGCATGGCAGCACATGGCGCAGCGGGTGATGTCGAATTTCCTGAAGGCGGAAACGCGGTTCTTCGACTCGACCGGGATCGAACGCGCCAAAAAGTGGCTGAAAGACGGCTGACGGCGCGTGCGCAAGGGCAGGCCGGGTTGTTCTTTTCGCAGCGGGGCAGTATCCGAAGCCCCGGTTCCTTGCGGAAGGATGAGCGATGCCCAGCGGAGAGGCGCAACCGGCCATTGTCCTGGTCAGGCCCCAGATGGGGGAGAATATCGGAGCGGCGGCGCGCGCGATGTGGAATTTCGGTCTTGACCGGATGCGCATCGTCGGCCCTCGGGACGGTTGGCCCAACCCGAAGGCGGTGGCCATGTCGAGCGGCGCGGGCCGCCTGCTGGACGAGGCGCAGCTGTTCGATGACCTGCAGGGGGCCTTGCATGACTGCACCTATGTTTTCGCCACGACCGCGCGCAATCGCGAGCTGACCAAGCCGGTCTACAGCCCCGAGCGTGCGATGCGCATTGCCGCCGAGAAGATCGCGGCAGGTGAAAAGGTCGCGGTGCTGTTCGGCCCCGAACGCGCGGGGCTGGAGAACGAGGACATCGCGCAGGCCAATGCCATCATCTCGGTCCCGGTGAACCCGGCCTATGCGTCGCTCAACCTTGCTCAATGCGTCTTGCTGACCGCTTATGAATGGATGCGGCAGGTGGGCGAGGTCACGCATGAGCGCATCGAACCCGGCCCCAAGGGGGACTGGGCCACCGGTATCGAGATCGAGAAACTGGCGGAGCATTACGAGGAGCGGCTGGAAGAGGCCGGGTTCTTCTACCCCGAGGCCAAGGCGGAAGGGATGAAGGTGAACCTGCGCAACCTCTGGAGCCGCATGCGCCTGACGCGCGCGGACGTGCAGATGCTGCATGGCATCATGCGGCAGATGGTCCGGTGGAAGGACAAGGGCTGAGGCTGGACGGCGGGACCGGGCAGCCCTAGCTTGCCGGGCGATACGGGAAAAGGGACAAGGACATGAGCGAACGGCGCAGCATCTTCGAGGAGGTGTCGGACGAAACGCCCAAGCAGGTCGCGCAGCCCGGCGCAATCGATCGCGGCCGCCGCGGGGCGCGGGGGGCGATCCGGGTCTGGCTGATGATGCTTTTTGCGTTGGTGGTGATCATGATCGCGGTGGGCGGGCTGACGCGCCTGACCGATAGCGGGTTGTCGATCACCGAATGGCGACCCGTGACCGGGGCCATCCCGCCGATGTCCGAGGCCGATTGGCAGGCCGAGTTCGACAAGTACAAGCAGATCGACCAGTGGCAATTGCAGAACCGCTGGATGGAACTGGACGATTTCAAGTTCATCTACTGGTGGGAGTGGGGTCACCGGCAGCTGGGCCGGGTGATCGGGCTGGTCTGGGCGCTGGGATTCGCGGGCTTTCTTATCGCGCGCCGGATCCCGCCGGGCTGGACCGGAAAGTTGCTGATACCCGGTCTGCTTGGCGGCGTTCAGGGGGCTGTCGGGTGGTGGATGGTTGCCTCGGGCGTGACGCAGGGCGAGGGTATGACATCCGTTGCGAGTTATCGCCTGGCGGTGCATCTCGGGCTTGCCTTTGCCATTCTCGCCATTCTCGCGTGGTACATCTTCCAGCTCGGGCGTGAAGAGCGTGACCTGATGCAGGCGCGCCGCGGCAAGGAGGCCAAGCTGTTCTCGCTCTCCACCGGGTTGTTGCATTTCGCCTTTCTCCAGATCCTGCTGGGTGCGTTGGTGGCCGGGATCGACGCGGGCCGGTCCTATACCGACTGGCCATTGATGGGCGGGCAGATCATCCCGCCGAACCCGCTGATGATCGAGCCGGTCTGGCGCAACTTCTTCGAGAACCCGGGGCTGGTACAGTTCATTCACCGCTGCGCGGGCTACCTGCTGGCGATCTTTGCCGTGGTGGTCTGGCTGCGCGGCCGCCGGAGTGCGCATGCCAGGACGCGCTTTGCCTTCAACGCGGTGCTGGCGGCGATGGCCGTACAGATCGTGCTGGGCATCGTCACGGTGCTGTATGCTGCGCCGTGGCATATCGCGATCCTGCACCAGGCGATGGCGGTGGCGCTGTGGGTACTGATCCTGCGCGCGCGTTTCCTGAGCCTTTACCCCGTTTCCACTTCCCTGCGCGGAGCCTGACACATGACCGCATATGATCAGCTGATGGCCTATCAGCGCGAAACCTCGGCCCTTGCGCAGATCGCGGGGCGGCTGGGCTGGGATCAGGAGACGATGATGCCGCGCGGGGCCGCGCAGCAGCGCGCCGAGGAGATGGCCGCGATCGAGGCGGTTCTGCATGCGCGCCGGTCCGACCCGCGGGTGGGAGAGTGGCTGGCCGCTGCCGACGGCGCCGAACCGGTGCAGGCGGCGCAGCTGCGCGAGATTCGGCGGGCCTATGACCGGGCGGTCAAGATTCCGGCCGAACTGGCCACACGGATCGCGCGCGTCACCTCGGAGGCGCAGGGCATCTGGGCGCAGGCGCGGTCCGACGAGGATGTCGCCGGTTTTCTGCCGGTTCTGACAGAGGTGGTGAACCTGCGCCGCGAGGAAGGGGCCGCGCTTGCACAGGGCGGCAACGTCTACGACGCCCTGGTCGAGGATTACGAGCCCGAGACCACCGGCGAGCAGATCGCGGCCATTTTCGATGCGATGCGGCCGCGGCTGGTGGAATTGCGGGCTGCCATTTTGGACCGGCCCCTGCCGCGCGGGCTGGAAGGTTCGTTCGACGCCCACAAACAGATGCAGCTGAGCCAGGTGCTTGCGCTTGCCTTTGGCTATGACCTTGCGCGCGGTCGGATCGACAAGGCGGTGCACCCGTTCAGCTCGGGCAGCGGCGCGGATGTGCGCATCACCACGCGTACCAACGAGGCTGACCCGTTCAATTGTTTCTATTCGACCATCCACGAGGTCGGCCACGCGGCGTATGAGCAGGGGATCGATGGCGATTATGCCCTGACGCCGCTGGGGCGTGGGGTATCGATGGGCGTGCATGAAAGCCAAAGCCGGATCTACGAGAACCAGCTGGGCCGCTCGCGTGCCTTCACCGGGTGGCTGTTCGAGCGGATGCGCGAGACATTCGGGGCGTTCGGCATAGACGATCCCGACAGCTTTTATGCAGCAGTGAACCGGGTGCAGAACGGATACATCCGGACCGAGGCGGACGAGGTGCAGTACAACCTGCATATCATGCTGCGCTTCGATCTCGAACGCGCCTTGATGGCGGGCGATTTGCAGACCGGCGACCTAGAAGCGGCGTGGAACGACCGCTTTGCCTCGGATTTCGGCTATGCGGTCGACAAACCGTCCAACGGTGTGCTGCAGGATGTTCACTGGTCGGTCGGCCTGTTCGGCTATTTCCCGACTTATGCGCTGGGTAATGTCTATGCCGGGTGTCTGCATGGCGCGCTGCGCACAGCGGTGCCGGATCTGGATGCGCAGCTGTCCCGCGGCGACACGTCTGCGGCGACGGGATGGTTGAAGGAGCATGTGCAGCGTCACGGCGGGCTTTATGCCCCTCGCGAGGTGATCGCCCGGGCCAGCGGCATGACCCCGTCCGAGGAACCGCTGTTGACTTATCTCGAAGAGAAGTTCGGCGCGCTTTACGCGCTGTGAGCCGCGACCGGGGGTAGGAGTGGACGAAAATCCCCCGGTCGGGCACGGCCCTCAGGCCGTCAGGTTCCAGCCCCTGGCGTGCAGGGCAAAGGCGCCGCCGCCACGAAAGAGTACCGGGATCGCGAACAGCGCTGCGGCTGCAAATTCGGCGAGGTGCCACTGGAAAGCGGCGCTGTCATGCGTGGTCATGACCAGCATGAACGACAGAGCGAGCCCCCAAACGGCGAGGATCCGGCTGCAAATCCCGAGGACCAGCCAGCTTGCCGCCCACAGGCAAAGGCCCGCGATCAGGTAGGGGGCAAGGATCAGCCCGAACTGTTCGCCCAGTGGTGTGATGGTAGAGGGGCCGAGGGAGGGGATGAAGAAAAGAACTGCCTGCTTGATCAGCAGCGCTGCGACGGCGCAGCGGCAGAAAGCCCGGAAAATCGGGTAAGCGTGTAGCACGATATTGCCTCAGGGTTGTTATTTTTTGCTACGATCACCGTATCCCGTGTGTATCACAATGGGATTTTCTGCAACTGCGCCGTTGCGGGTTTTCCCAGAGGCGGGGTTTATCCCGCTGCGGACTGGGTGACCGTCACGCCGTCCAGCCATGCCCGGGTTGCCTCGCGGCTGCGGCGGAACTCCTCGTCGATCCAGCGCGCCACGAGCTTGATGGCAGGGTCGTCGCGCCGGCTTTCATGGTAACACAGGTGGATCGACAGCGTGTGGCTGTGGGTGTCGATCGAATGGGGAATCAACCCCGGCCACTGCCGCGCGACGATGTCCGGCAGGACACCCACGAGGTTCGAGGCAAGGATCACGCGCGCGCAATCGTCGTAATTCTGGACCCGGCAGGTCGGGGTGCCGCCGTGGAGTGTCGAGGCCCATTCGCCCGACCCGTAATTGTCATGCATGCGGGCCAGCGTGACCCAGTTGTTCCAGTCGGGCGTGACCCCGCGACGGGCGTAGACATGGAAGTGGATCGACCCGAGAGAGCGCACGATCAAGCGCCCTTGCGAGGGGATCACCGGGGTCAGCATCATGTCGCTTTGACCCAGTGTGACGGCGGGCGCCTCGTGATCGAGGGTCAGCCGGATGTTCGGGGCGCGTTCGCGCAGGCCGCCCAGTTCGGGGCACAGCACGTGGCTGATGACCGTGGGCGGGCCGCTGACGGTGAGATCGAGAATGCGCCCGTCATCCAGCCCCGGCAGCGTAAGCGCGTTCTGGTGGCTCAGAAGACGGCTGGCGAATTGCGACAGGTCGTCGAAGAACTCGGCAAGCGCGGGGTTCGGCTGCCAGGTGCCCGAGCCTTTGATGTAGACCTCGGTTCCCAGCGCTTCCGAAAGGCGGGCGAGGCGGCGGGAGACGGTGGCCGGGTCAGCGTGAAGGAGCCGTGCCGCGCCGCTCATGCTGCCGGTTTCGAGGACGGCCGCACAAAAGCGCAGGTCATCCCAGTTCAGCTTGCCCGAGGAAAAAGGCATGGCGGGTCGTTCCTGGAATTAGGATGAAATGGCGGCCGGGCGCCGGGGCCGGGCCGCCTGCGGGCTTATTCCTGGCCCTCGTCCTCGCCCTGGTCGGCGATCCATGCGACCGAGACAACCTCCTCGCCGGCACCAGTGTCAAAGACCTTGACCCCGCCTGCGCTACGCGAGCGGAACGAGATGCCATCGACCGGGACGCGGATGGACTGCCCGCGCGAGGTTGCCAACATCACTTGGTCGTCTTGTTCAACGGGGAAGCTCGCCACGATGTCGCCGCCGCGCATGGTCTTTTCCCACGCAGTGACACCCATGCCGCCACGCCCGCGCACCGGGTAATCATGGCTGGAACTGAGCTTGCCCAGACCCTTGGCCGTGATCGTCAGGATCAGGTTCTCGGCCGCCGACATCTCGGCATAGCGTTCCTGCGGCAGCGGGCTGTCGGCGTTGCCTTCGTCCTCGGAGGCGTCGACCTCGTCGGTCAGGCCGGCCATGGCGCGGCGCATCTTGAGGTACGACGCGCGTTCGTCGGACTGGGCGTCGAAATGCCGGATGACCGACATCGACACGACTTCGTCACCATTGTTCAGCTTGATGCCGCGGACCCCGGTGGAGTTGCGGGAGTTGAACACGCGCACTTCGGGTACCGGGAAGCGGATGGCCCGGCCCGAGTTGGTGACGAGCATCACGTCATCATCCTCGGAGCAGATGCGGGCGTTGATCAGCCGCATGTCATCTTCCTCGAACTTCATGGCGATCTTGCCGTTGCGCATGACGTTTGTGAAATCCGAAAGGCGATTGCGGCGCACGCTGCCCTTGTTGGTGGCGAAGACGATCTGCAGATCGTCCCATTCCGTCTCGGCCCGGTCCACGGGCATGATCGCCGCGATCGACACGCCCGTCGGGATAGGCAGGATGTTGACGATGGCCTTTCCCTTGGAGGTCCGTCCGCCGAGCGGCAGGCGCCATGTCTTGAGCTTGTAGGCCATGCCGTCGGTCGTGAAGAACAGAAGCTGCGTATGCGTGTTCGCCACGAAGAGCGAGGTCACAACGTCGTCATCCTTGAGCGTTCCGCCTGACAGCCCCTTGCCGCCGCGTTTTTGCGCCCGGAAATCGGCAAGCGGGGTCCGCTTGATGTAGCCGCCCTGGGTGACGGTGACGACCATGTCCTCGCGCTCGATAAGGTCCTCGTCTTCCATGTCGCCCGACCAGTCGGCGATCTCGGTGCGGCGCGGCACCGCGAACAGCTCGCGCACCTCGCGCAGCTCATCGGCGATGATGCCCATGATCCGCTCGCGCGAGCCAAGAATCTCGAGATATTCCTTGATCTTGCCGGCCAGCTCTTCCAGCTCGTCGGTCACCTCTTGCACGCCAAGCTGCGTCAGGCGTTGCAGGCGCAGTTCGAGGATCGCGCGGGCCTGTGCCTCGGAGAGGTTGTAGGTTCCGTCGTCGTTCACCGGATGCAGCGGATCGTCGATGAGCCGCAGATAGCCCACGATCTCGGCCGCGGGCCAGCGGCGTTCCATCAGCTTGGCGCGCGCCTCGGCGGCGTCGGCGGAGGCGCGGATGGTGGCGACAACCTCATCGACGTTCGATACGGCGACGGCCAGACCGCACAGGATGTGGCTGCGCTCGCGCGCCTTGCGCAGGTCGAAGGCGGTGCGGCGGGCGACGACATCCTCGCGGAAATCGATGAAAGAGGTCAGGAAGCGGCGCAGGGTCAGCTGCTCGGGGCGGCCACCGTTGAGAGCCAGCATGTTGCAGCCGAACGAGGTCTGCATGGGTGTGAAGCGGTAGAGCTGGTTCAGCACCACGTCGGGCGTTGCATCGCGTTTCAGCTCGACCACCACGCGCACGCCGTTGCGGTCGGATTCGTCCTGCACATGGGCGATCCCCTCGATCCGCTTGTCGCGTGCGGCCTCGGCGATCTTTTCGATCATCGCGGCCTTGTTCACCTGGTAGGGTATTTCATCCACGATGATGGCGTACCGGTCCTTGCGCAGCTCCTCGACCCGCGTCTTGGCGCGGATGATCACACTGCCGCGCCCTTCGAGATAAGCCTTGCGCGCGCCGGAACGGCCCAGCATCACGCCGCCGGTCGGAAAGTCGGGGCCGGGGATGTAGTCGATCAGCTGTTCCGAGGTGAGGTCGGGATCATCGATCAGTGCCAGCGTGGCGTCGACGACTTCGCCAAGGTTGTGCGGCGGGATATTCGTCGCCATGCCGACCGCGATGCCACCGGCGCCGTTGACCAGCATGTTGGGGAACCGCGCGGGCAGGACCGTCGGCTCGCGGTCCTTGCCGTCGTAGTTGTCCTGGAAGTCGACGGTTTCCTTCTCGATATCGGCAAGCATGTAGGCGGCGGGCTTGTCCATGCGCACCTCGGTGTAGCGCATGGCCGCCGGGTTATCGCCGTCCATCGAACCGAAATTGCCCTGGCCGTCGAGCAGCGGCAGCGACATCGAGAAATCCTGCGCCATGCGGACAAGCGCATCGTAGATCGCGCTGTCGCCGTGCGGGTGATACTTACCCATCACGTCGCCAACGGGGCGCGCGGACTTGCGGTAGGGCTTGTCGTGGCTGTTGCCGGATTCGTGCATCGCATACAGGATGCGGCGGTGAACAGGCTTGAGCCCGTCGCGCAGGTCGGGGATCGCGCGGGAGACAATGACCGACATGGCATAGTCGAGATACGAGCTGCGCATCTCGGATTCGATGGAGACGGTCGGCCCGGTGGGTGCCGGGCGCTCGGCGGGCATTTCGTCCATGTTCTCAGGGGGTTCCGGCGTATCGCTCACGTGTTCTGCCCGTTTTTTGTTCGCATCTATATCTTGTGTGCGCACTCTATCAGACCCGGCATATCGGGTGCAATGGTTGCCGGTATCTTGCCTTGGCAGCCTCCGAGGGAGACTGCCAACATACTGTTTTCGTTGCTTTTTCACGAAAGCTTGGAATCATGTTCCGTACGAGGCACGAAAGGAGAGGCCATGGAGCAATCTGAAACGGAACTGATGTTGAAGGGGTACGGGCTGACCACGGCGAATTTCTTCTATCACATGCCGGACCATGCGCATGTGCTGAACACCTTCATCTGGCAGGATTACGACATTGCCCCGGACCACCCGCGGCTGTTCAAGTTCATCGAGTTCTGGCAGGAAGAGATCGAGGGGCCCTTGCATTCGGTGAGCTTTACCCACCGCAAGATGATCCGGCCCGGGGAGTGGCGGCAGGTCGTGGGCGAATTCCGGCTGAACTGACCCCGCACGTTACGATCCGAGCGGATCGACGGCGCCGGAAAAGCACGTGGAGCCTGTTCGAACGCGGCCCGACAGGGGTGCAGATGTCAGGCCGGAAGCTTCTGTTCGGGCTCAAAAGGCGCTGGTCAGACAGGGGCTCCCGCCCCCTGCGGGGGCCGCGCTGGCGCGCGACCTCCTCGGTGTTGGGCCGGGCGCCCGTTCCGGGCGCGGCATATGGCGAGGCTCTGCCTCGCGCTCCGGGATATTTTCAGCAAGAGGAAAGCACGCGGACGGGCCAGGGAATGTCAGGCCGAGCAGGAGGCGCCGCCGAGAACGCAGAATATCGCGCAATGGGGATGGTTGAGATGCACGGCGCCTTCGGCCTCGGCCAGGGTTTCTCCAAGCTCGAATTCCGGCGTATAGGGCAGGAGGGTGCAGGCGAGCACTGCGGGGCGGTCGGCGCCCTTGCGTTTGACGACCATGCGCGAGGAGGCGCACATTACCGACGCGGGCGATTTGCCGAGTATATCCCAGCAGGCGGTGGTGATCTCCGGCACTTCGGCGGTTTCGTCCATTTCGGGGAATAGCACGGTCTGGCCGGGATCTGTCGCGTCGATGGTGAACCCGTGCCGGGCGTAGAGCGCGGCGAACCCTGCTCGGGCCTCGGCCTCGGTCTCGTCCCACATGGTGCGGGCGGCCACGGCCATCGGGATAGCGGTATCGCGCAGCCATTCCATCCCCTCGATCGAGCGGGCGAAGCTGCCCGTGCCGCGTTCGGCATCGTGATGCGCGGCGGTATAGTGATCGAGCGAGATACGCAGGGTCATCCGGCCCGGGAAGTCACGGTTGAGAGTTTCGAGGCCCCTGCGCATGGCCGGACGCATCATCGGGCGCATCGCGTTGGTCAGGATCAGCACGCGGTATCCGCGCGTGAGAGCGGCGCGGACCATGCCGATCATCTGTGGGTTCATGAACGGCTCGCCGCCGGTAAAGCCGATCTCGGACACGGTCCAGTTTCGGGCCGCAAGCTGGTCGAGGTAATCGGTGACCTCGGCCTCGGTCAGGTAGACCAGCGCGTCATTGCTGGGCGAGGACTCGATATAGCAGTTGAGGCATTCGATATTGCAAAGCGTTCCGGTGTTGAACCACAGCATCTGCGGATCGGTGAGCGCGACGGAGGCGCGGGGCTGGCCGTCGAGCGTCACGAATTTGTCTTGGAACTTGGCCCTGTTGGCGTCTTGCGGGGCGTGGTCTTTCATGCTGTTGTCCGGCCTGCCTGTTGTGGTCTTTTGCCCGATTTAGCCCATCGCCGTGCAAAAGGCCATTTCCGCCACCACACGGTGACGCGCTTGTGAAGCCGGGGCGGATCAGGGGATGCGGACGGGCGTTCGGGTATGGATCGAAAGCGGGCGCGAGGGTAAGCACGGACCATGGTTTCACGCGTCATTCCTGTCGATCCGTTCGACCTCGTGATTTTCGGCGGAACCGGCGATCTTGCCATTGGCAAGATCCTGCCGGCACTTTTCCGGCGTTGGCGGGCCGGGCAGATACCTGAAGATGCGCGTGTGATCGGCGCGGCGCGGGCAGATCTGGACGATGACAGCTATCGTGCGCTGGTCGCGGGCGCGCTTGCGCCGGAGGTTGGCGCGGGAGGGGACCTCGACGGATTCCTTGGCATTCTGGAGTATCGCCGGATCGATGTTGGCGAGGCGGCGGGCTGGCCGGACCTGGCCGCACGGCTGGCGGGCAGCGGGGACCGGGTTCAGGCCTTTTACTTTTCGGTCGCGCCGGGGCTGTATGGCGCATTGGCCGAGCGGTTGCAGGCACACGGGCTGGCCGGCGCGGGTACGCGGGTCGTGGTGGAAAAGCCGTTCGGCAGCGATCTGGCCAGCGCGCGGACGCTTAACCGGGACCTCGCCGCCCATTTCGACGAAGGTCAGATCTACAGGATCGATCACTACCTGGGCAAGGAAACGGTTCAGAACCTGATGGCCGTTCGCTTTGGCAACATGCTGTTCGAACCGTTATGGAACAGCCAGTATGTCGATCACATCCAGATCACCGTTGCCGAAACCGTGGGGGTCGGCGGGCGCGGGGCCTATTACGATGGTGCGGGTGCCATGCGCGACATGGTCCAGAATCACCTGATGCAGCTTCTCTGCCTGATCGCGATGGAACCGCCAGCGCGGTTTGCGCCCGATGAGCTGCGCGACGAAAAGCTGAAGGTGATCCGCGCACTGGATCCGGTCTTGCCGCATCACATCGTGCGGGGGCAGTATGAACAGGAAGGTGACGGGTACCGTGCTGCGGTGGGCAATCCGCGTTCGCGCACCGAAAGCTACATCGCGCTGAAGACGCATATCAGCAACTGGCGGTGGGCAGGTACACCATTCTACCTGCGTACCGGAAAACGGCTGGTGGCGCGGTCCTCGGTCATCAACGTCATGTTCAAGGATGCGCCGCATTCGATCTTTGGTGCAGAGGCGGGGCGGCATGCGAATGTCCTGTCGATCAGGCTGCAGCCGAACGAGGGGATCACGCTGAAGGTGACGATCAAGGAACCGGGACCCGGGGGGATGCGTCTGGTGGATGTGCCATTGGACATGAGCTTTGCCGAGGCGCTTGCAGCCGAGGATCATGACCGGCCCGACGCGTATGAGCGGCTGATCATGGACGTAATCCGTGGCAACCAGACGCTTTTCATGCGCGGGGACGAGGTCGAGGCCGCCTGGGCCTGGACGGACCCGATCATCGCGGGGTGGGAAGCGCGTGGCGATGTGCCCAAACCCTATGACAATGGCAGCACGGGACCCGGCGACGCCGAGCTGCTGATGCAACGCGACGGACGCCGGTGGCAGGGGATAAAACCATGAACTTCATCAAATATGCCGACCGCGATCTTCTGGCTATCGACGTTGCCAACATCATTGCCGGCAAACTGAAGGCGACCCTGCTGCACGAGGATTACGCGACCTTGGCCGTTCCCGGCGGCACCACGCCGGGGCGGATCTTCGATGCGCTTTGCGCCGCGACGCTGGACTGGGATCGGGTTTTCGTGCTGCCCACGGATGAGCGTTGCGTGCCGCCGGATCACGAGCGGTCGAACGCGCGGCTGATCCGCGAGCGGCTTTTGGTCAACCGCGCTGCCGCGGCGACCTTTCTGCCGTTGTATCCCGGAAGCGGTGAACCCGAAGACTCGCTGGCCGAGGTCGAGGCGATGCTGACGCCGCGGCTGCCGCTTTCGGTGCTGATCCTCGGCATGGGCGAGGACATGCACACCGCCTCGCTCTTTCCGGGGATGGAGGGACTCGAGGCCGCACTGGCGGCCGATTCGCCGGTCCTGGCGGTGGCGCGGCCCGAAACCCAGCCCGAGCCGCGGGTGACGCTGACCGGGCCTGTCCTGAACGGTGCCATGTCCAAGCACCTGATCCTGAAAGGCCCCGAGAAGCGTGCAGCGCTGGAGCGGGCATTGTCCATGCCGCCCGAGGAGGCGCCGATCGCGGCGGTTCTCGACCAGATTTCCGTCCATTGGGCCGAATGAGGAAACCGCGCATGTTTGACGAGCTGACACGGCTGGCCGCGCGGGGCACGACCCGGATCATCGACCTTTTCGATGCAGACCCCGACCGGGCCGGGCGGTTCTCGGTCGAAACCGGGGGGCTGCTGCTGGACTATTCGAAAACGCGGATCGACGATGACGTTCTGTCGGCGCTTCTGGCCCTGTGCGAGGCAAGCGGGTTGGCCGGACGGCGCGCTGCCATGTTCTCGGGCGTGGCGATCAACGAGACAGAGGGCCGAGCAGTACTGCACACGGCGCTGCGCAACCTTGATGGCGGCCCTGTCGACGTTGATGGCCGTGACGTAATGGGCGATGTCCGCGAAACCCTGGACCGCATGGGGCGGTTTGCGGCAGGGGTGCGCGATGGCACGATCGCCGCCCCGGCGGGCGCGTTCACCGACGTGATCAATATCGGCATCGGCGGGTCGGACCTTGGCCCGGTCATGGTGACGGGCGCGCTGGCACCCTATCACGACGGGCCGCGCGTGCATTACGTATCGAATGTCGACGGGGCGCATCTGGCCGATACGGTCAAGGGGCTGGACCCCAGGCGCACGCTGGTGATCGTTGCGTCGAAATCCTTCACCACGATCGAGACGATGACAAACGCCCGTTCCGCGCGAGAGTGGATGGAGGCGGGCGGCGGCGATCCGGCAAGCCAGTTCGCCGCAGTCTCGACCGCGTTGGACAAGACCGGGGATTTCGGCATCCCCGAAGAGCGGGTGTTCGGCTTTGCCGATTGGGTCGGCGGGCGATACTCGGTCTGGGGGCCCATCGGTCTGCCGGTAATGATCGCGATCGGTCCGGAGGATTTTGCGGCCTTTCTGCGCGGCGGGCAGGCGATGGACGGACATTTCCGCGCGGCCCCGTGGGAGGCGAACCTGCCGGTGATGCTGGCGCTTTGCGGGATATGGCACCGACAGGTTCTGGGATATCCGACCCGTGCGGTTCTGCCTTACGAGCAGCGGCTTGCCCGGTTGCCGGCTTATTTGCAGCAGCTCGAGATGGAATCGAACGGCAAGCGCGTGGCGATGGATGGCGGCACGCTTGAGGTCTCTTCAGGTCCGATCGTCTGGGGGGAGGCGGGCACCAACGGCCAGCACGCGTTCTATCAACTGATCCACCAGGGGACCGACATCATCCCGTGCGAGTTCATGGTGGGCGCCGAGGGGCACGAGCCCGACCTGATCCATCACCACAGGTTGTTGGTCGCCAATTGTCTGGCGCAATCCGAAGCGCTGATGCGTGGCCGGTCGCTGGACGAGGCGCGCGCGTTGCTGTCGGGCAAAGGGCTGACGGGGCCCGAACTGGAGCGGCAGGCGCGTCACCGCGTGTTCCCCGGCGACAGGCCGTCGGTAACGCTGGCCTATCCAAAGCTGACCCCGCATGTCCTGGGCCAGATCGTGGCGCTTTATGAGCATCGCGTTTTTGTCGAAGGCGTGATCCTTGGGATCAATTCCTTCGATCAATGGGGCGTGGAGCTGGGCAAGGAACTGGCGACTTCGCTTGGCCCGGTGGTGGAGGGTGTCGAAAGCGCGACCGGCAAGGACGGGTCGACCGTGGCGCTGGTCGATTACGTACTGCGCCACGGCGGCTGACCGCGCGCCGTTCCATTCAGTAGTTCGGTAAGTGGGGAAGGGATCGTCCGGAAAGGGCGTCTTTCACTCCGCGCGAGCGCCATCGCGCTCCACCAAGGCGTGCCGCAGCGAATCCGGCAGCGTCAGCTTGCCCGAGCCGTCATCTGCCAGCACGACCATCACCGCGCGCAGCGTGGCCCGCAGGTCGCCCGACCAGAGCTGCTGTTCCATCACGAAAGAGCTTTGCCTGAAGGATGTGACACGCGCCGTGGCGATGTACGGCTCCGCCGCGACCATTTCGCGGATATACTGGATCTCGGCAGAACGGATGACCGGACGGGGGCCGGGCTGGGTTGTGAAGTAAGGGCCGAGAAAAGCGTCGAAATAGGCCACGCGCAGTGACTCGAACCAGCCGAGATAGGCCTTGTTGTTCACGTGGTCGAGCGGGTCGAGTTCGGAGTAACGGACGCGGTCGGCAATCGCGAGCGGTTGCGGCGCGGCGAGGCCGGCCGCCTGCTGTTCGGCGGCCGTAAGAGGCGTGAGAAAGCGCAAGGTCATGAAAACGCGCTACATGTCGTAGCGGAAGAGAGCAAGCGCGCAGTTGTCATTCCCCCAATGTCTTGGCAGGCTGCGCGGCGCAGAACACATGCAGGCCAATCGGGGAGGAGACCGCCATGCTGGGACTGATGATGACGAAACCGTTGCTCATCTCGTCGCTGATCGACCATGCCGAACGCTATCACGGGGCGACGGAAATCTGGTCGGTCGAGACGACAGGCGGCGTGGAGCAGACAAGCTGGGCCGAGATTGCCGCGAATGCGCGCCGGCTCGGCTCGACCCTTGCGGGCAAGGGGTTCGAAGCGCAGGCGCGCATTGCCACCATCGCCTGGAACAACCGGCGTCACCTCGAGGTCTATTTCGGCAGCTCCGGCGCGGGTTTCGTTTGCCACACCATCAATCCGCGCCTGCATCCCGAACAGCTGGTCTATATCATCAACCATGCCGAGGACCGGGTGCTGTTCATCGACGCGACCTTTGTTCCGCTGGTGGCCGCGGTGCGCGACAAGCTGGAGACCGTCAAGCATGTCGTGGTGATGGGCCGTCGCGACGAGGCGTTGGCCGAGAAACTGCCGGGCCTTGAATTTTATGACGACTGGATCGATGCGGGCGATGCCGGGTTCGCCTGGCCGGAGCTTGACGAGAACACGGCCTCGTCGCTTTGTTACACCTCGGGCACGACAGGAAACCCCAAGGGCGTGCTGTATTCCCATCGCTCGACACTGTTGCACGCCTTTGCGTCCAATACACGCGACGTGATCGGGTATTCGGCGATGGACGTGGTGATGCCGGTGGTGCCGATGTTCCACGTCAACGCCTGGGGCGCGCCCTATGCCTGCGCGATGTCGGGCAGCCGCATGGTCATGCCGGGGCCGGACCTGCATGGCGAGGCGTTGGTAAAACTGATCGACGAATACGGCGTGACGCTGGCCATGGGCGTGCCGACGATCTGGCAGGGGCTGCTGGCCTATGCCGGGAAGTCGGGAAGCACACTGTCCAGCCTGGAACGAACGGTGATCGGCGGGTCGGCCTGTCCGCCTTCGATGATCGATGCGTTCCGTGAAAAGTACGGCGTGGAAACGGTCCACGCCTGGGGCATGTCCGAGATGAGCCCGCTGGGCAGTTCCAACCATCCGCTGGCCAAGCATCGCGACCTGCCGCTCGAGGATCAGCGCAAGCTGCGCGAGAACCAGGGTCGTCCGCCCTATGGCGTCGAACTGAAGATCGTCGACGACGCGGGCAACACCCTGCCGCAGGATGGCGTGACGCAAGGCGACCTGATGGTGCGCGGGCACTGGGTGCTGACGGATTACTTCCGCAAGGAAGGCGAGGGCCTGTTGGAGGACGGTTGGTTCGCGACGGGCGATGTCGCCACGCTGGACCCGGACGGATACATGACGATCCGCGACCGCTCCAAGGATATCATCAAGTCCGGTGGCGAGTGGATCAGCTCGGTCGAGTTGGAAAACATTGCCATGGGTCACCCCGAGCTTGACAGCGCCGCCGCCATTGGTTTGCCGCATCCCAAATGGGATGAGCGCCCGGTGATCGTCGCCGTCAAGGCCGAAGGGGTCGAACTGTCCGAGGACAAGGTGCTGCATTGGTTCGACGACAAGGTCGCCAAGTGGCAGATCCCCGACCGGGTCGTCTTTGTCGACAACCTGCCGCTTGGAGCCACGGGCAAGGTGCTGAAACGTGAGCTGAAAGAGCAGTTCAAGGACCTTCTGACCGGGTAACACAGCGGCGCGCGGATGGTTTTCCGTTGCACCAGAAGTAACGCCTGCCGAGGTTTCGTTCGGCAGGCGTTCGATTTCCCTGAGGAGTGTCCTTGTTCACGGCGGCGCGCTCAGCGGTGAAAGCAACGGCGCACCGCTTGCAGCAATCGGTACGTATTGCCTTCGGCTTGATAAACGGGCGACACCCGGTGGACCACACCGAGGGGCAACTGGGCGAGACGCTGGGCTGTGTGGTAGGCAAACCCGTCGCAAGTCTTTGCCTGCGGTGCCTGCGCACGCCGCGGGAGCATCGGCCGGAACCCGTTGCTTCACGATCCTTCTCCTATCGGCGGAAGAGACGGCTATTCGGTCACCGCTGCTGTTGGTTCAATGCCTGCTTCACGCGTGCGGTGTTAAGATCACGATGACAGATCCACAACGCGATCGGCCCAGGCCTCGACCATGGCCCTGTCGTGGGTGACCAACACGACGGAGATACCTTCCCGCAGGCTGATACGGGAGATGAGGTCCAGCGTGTCTTTCTGCGTGATCGGGTCGAGGCGGCTGGTTGGTTCATCGGCAAGCAGGACCTTGGGGCGCACGGTCAGAGCGCGCACGATGGATATCCGCTGGAGTTCGCCGCCCGAAACGGAATCCGGGGTCCGGGCAAGCAGATCCGGTGCCAGACCGAGTTCGCCATACGTGTCCATTACCTCGTCCCATGACCTGTCGTGCAGGTCCGCAACATCGCGAAGGCTTCGACCCAGCGTAACGTGCCGCGGAAAGGCGGCGGGCGGGTCCTGATAGAGTTTCTGCACCGAGTACCTATCCAGATGGGCGGCCCGTTTGATCGTCCCTTCGACCGGCTTGATCAGCCCGGCCAAGGCGTCGAGCAGCGTGCTTTTCCCGATCCCGCTTGGCCCGGTGATCGCCACACGCTCTCCCTCGTGCAAGGTGAGGTTGAAACCTCGTACCAACACCCTGTCCCCACGCGAGAGGGCGACATCCTGGGCCGTCAAGATCGCTCGCCCGGGATTGGAACGCGGCGTGTCTGGCCATTGGCTGGGGTCAGCCGCAAGCAGTTTTTTCGTGTAATCGGCCTGCGGGTCGGTGAGAACGTCGAGCGTCTGACCCTGTTCGACCACGTTGCCATGGCGCAGTACCATGATCCGCCCGCCGAGGGCTCTGGCGGCAAAGGCCTCGTGCGTGATTGTCAGCAGTGTGCCACCGGTGTCCGGCACATCACGCAGGAGCGAGACGACCTTGTCCCGCCGGTCGCTGTCCAGCCCCTTGGTTGGTTCATCCGCGAGCAGGATCGGTGCTCGGCCCGCGGTTGCCGCGGCAAAAGCCACACGTTGGGCCATTCCGCCCGACAGTTGACCGGGCAGGCGCGGCTCGGCCGCTTCGAGACCGAGGGCGACGAAATCGTTCGCAGTGGCCTGTTTCGCATCGCGTTGCGTTCGCCCGCCGACATGCACATGGGTCTCGGCCACCTGCCGCCACGAGGCCATCAGCGGACTCAGCGCCAGCCAGGGTTCCTGCGGGAGAGTCGCGATCTCGCGCCCCCAGAGCAGGGCGCGTTCTGCCGGCGGCAACCGGTCGACCCGCCGCCCGTTGATCGCGATTTCGCCCTCCATGCGGAGCGAGGCGGGCAACGTACCAAGAATGGCCTGGGCGATCAGGCTTTTTCCCGCGCCGGTTTCGCCCATGACGACGAACACATCGCCCTCGCCCAGTGAAAAGCTGACGGGGCCCAGCAAGCGGTGTGCGCCGGTAAAGACCGACAGGTCCTTGATGTCCAGGGCAGTCATTTTCTGTGCAAGCCTCCGACGCTCAGGTGTAGGGCGAGAACGGTGATCACGAGACAGCAAACCGGTTGCAGGATCAGGAAGGGTGCCTCTCGCCAATAGGGGAGAAGCTCGGTCATCATCACGCCCCATTCCGCCGTTGGCGGGCGGACGCCGACGCTGACGAACCCAAGTGCGGCGACGGCCGTGACTGCCGTCGCCGCACCGAAGGCGCCGACGGTCATCAGGCCCGGGCCGATTTCCGGCACCAGATGGCGCAGCAAGATCATATGCGGCGGCAGCCCCAGCAGGCGCGAGGCTTCGACCGCCGGTTCGGCGAGCACGACGCGGGCGCGCTGGCGGGTGTAGCGAAAGTACTCCACCCAGAGTGTCAGGGAGATGCCCACGTAGAGCGCCCACCACGAACCGGGTGAAATTGCCGCCAGCATCAAGACCAGAAGCAAGCCCGGCAGCGCGAGGATGGCGTCTGCAAAGCTGCTCAGAGCCCGATCCGTCCAGCCGCCGAACCAGGCGGCCAGCACGCCAAGCAGCGTACCGGGTATCCCGGCGGTCAGCACCGACAGGGCTGCCAGCGAGAGAGAGAGCTGCGCGCCCGAAAGAAGCCGCGCCGCCATGTCTCGGCCCAGGTGATCGGTTCCCAGCAG
This sequence comes from Lutimaribacter marinistellae, assembly GCF_042648365.1. Lineage (NCBI taxonomy): Bacteria > Pseudomonadati > Pseudomonadota > Alphaproteobacteria > Rhodobacterales > Roseobacteraceae > Lutimaribacter > Lutimaribacter marinistellae. The sequence goes on from NZ_JBHRXI010000015.1 coordinate 96,659, forward strand.
GTGGTCCGCGCCAGGCGGCTGTCGCGCTTCCAGCAAGGATTGCTTGGCCGGATCCTGACCGACAAGATCGGGACCGATCAGCGTGCAAACCGCCAGAATGGTCAAAAGCGTCAAGCCCGTCGCACGGCTGGCCCCGATCCGAGGCAGGCGCATCCGGCGCGGTTGAAATTGTGCCAGATCCGTCATGCCGTGCGTGTCCTTGGGTCAATGCCCCGACAGGCGAGGTCGATGAAGAGGTTCAGGACGACATAGATCAGCCCAAGCGTCAGTGCCGTGCCCTGTACCATGGCGATGTCGCGCGCGAAGATCGCATGCACCAGCGCATGCCCGATCCCGGGCCATGCAAACACGGTTTCGACGATGACGACGCCTTCGATCAGGTAAGCCATCTGGACGCCGATATATGTAACTACAGGTAATGAAGCGTTGCGCGCCACATGTCGCGTCATCGTTACCCGTGCTGAAAGCCCCTTGGTGCGGGCAAACAAGCGCCATTCGGCCGCCATGGCTTCGACGACCGCGTCGCGGACCACGCGGTTTGAAACGGCGGCAAGCCCCAGGCCCAGCGTGAGCGAGGGCAGGACCAGGTGCTGTATCCCCCGGAACCCGGCGACGGGAAACCAGCGCAGTTGCACGGCGAAGACCAGTACCAGCACGACACCTAGTGCAAAGGCCGGGATCGCGCGCAGAAAAACCGATACGCCCAGCATGGTCCGGTCCAATGTACCTCCGGGGTTCAGACCGGACGCGATGCCCACCGGTACCGCAATCAGGATTGACGTAAGCACCGCACCCGCCGCCAGCAAAAGGGAGTAACCCAATTGCGTTGCAATCTCTTCGACTATCGGTGTGCCGTAAACCAAGGACCGACCCAGGTCGAATTGCGCAAGCGCACCCAGCCAATCCAGCAATTGTACGCCCCAATGCCGGTCGAGGCCCAGTTCCTGCCGCACCGCCTCTGCCGCGGCGGCGTCCATCATGTCATATCCGTATCTTCCCGCGGCGATGCGATAAGCAGCATCTCCGGGCAGCGCCTGCATCATCGCGAAACTGACGATACCGACGATGACCGCCACGATAACGGCTTGCAGCCCTCGCTGTGCGAAGGCTGCCACGAACGGGTTCATCGGTTTCATTCGGACCAGGAAAGTCTGCTCAGACCATAGCTGCGTTCCAGCGGGTCGATCACCACGCCGTCGAGGCCTTTGGCGACGGAAACCGTGTGCTGGTACCAAACGATGGGGATCAGCGGCAGTTCATCCTGAAGGGTCGTCGCCACCTTGGCGATGTTCGCCGCGCGGGCCGCGTCATCGCTGGTTTTGGCAATGGCCTGAAGAGCGTTGGCAACCTCGGGCTTGTCCCAGCCCATGGCGCCCCAGTCACCGCCACCGGCGCCGAAATCCTGTTGCACTGTGCCGACCGGATCAGGGGTCAGGCCATAGTTGCGCGCATATAGCGCCACGTGCAGCGTCCCGTCCTGATGACCGGCCGGGATTTCGGAGTAGTTGGCAACGCTCACCACCAGTTCGACACCGATCTCTTTCCACATGTCCTGCAGGGCTGCGGCAATCAACGGCAGTTCGGGCCGGTCGGGGAAGGTGCGCAGCAAGATCGAGAACCGCTCGCCATCCTTGACGAGAATGCCATCATCGCCAGTGGTCCAGCCCAGTTCGGCCAGCAGTGACTTGGCTGCCTCAACGTCATGGGCCAGCGGCGCCAGTGACGGATCGTGCCATTTGTTCAGTGCAGGTGGGAACAGTTGGGTCGCTGCAGCCTCGGGGAAGCGCGTGATGGCGGTGGCGATCCCATTGCGGTCGGTTGCCAGGCTCAGCGCCTGCCGGGCGCGTGCATCGGCAAAGAACGGGTGGCCTGCATTGACCTTGAGGGTTACGACGCGCGGGATCGGAACGGCGGTGACAACAACACTGTCCACTTCGTTCAGACGCGCGTATCCCGACGGGTCGAGCGTAAACACGATGTCTGCGTCTCCGCTTTCGGCCAGCAAGGCCCGTGTTTCGGCACGGCCCGACGCCAGGTAGCTGGCTTTTTCGATCAAGGGCGCGTCGCCCCAATAGGCGTCATAGCGGATCAGGTCGATACTCTGCGGCGGGGTGAACGCTTCGACCTTGAACGGCCCGGTCCCGATCAGGGCTGAGGGGTTGCCTGCCTCGTCGAAGGATGCGGGCGCCGGAATGATCGTTGTGGAATGCGCCAGAAGTGCGGGCAGGGCGGCAAATGGGGACGTCAACGAAATGACAACCGTTCCGTCCCCCGCCTCGATTGCACTGACCGGCGCCTTGCTCAGCACACCGGGTTGCTGCCATGCACGGGTGAGCGCGCTGGCAGCAGCAGTTGCGTCGAAGGGTGTTCCGTCGTGAAAGGTCACCCCGTTCCTGAGGGTGAAGGTCCAGGTCAGACCATCCTGTGAAGCCTCCCAATCCGTTGCAAGCCCGGGACGAAGCACGCCGGTTTCATCCGCATCGACAAGGTTTTCCATGATCTGCAACCGTTGAACGGCATAGCCGGAGACTGCCGGATCGAAACTCGCAACCTCCCAAGGTGCTGCAATGGTTACGGATTTGCTCTCTTGCGCAAGAGCTGGAGTCACGAAGAACAGGGCGGCCGCGACTGCGACAGCGCGTGAACGCAAGAACATCTTTGGTCTCCTGTGGGTTGGACCGGATCACCCGGCGCGAACAGATTTATGTAATGACATAACATATCAATTTATGCGCCGATTCCAGCGAAATCTTGAGAGGGCAAGCTCTGCCTGTCCCATGCCCGACTTGGGGCATTGCATCGCCAGCAGCAATCACGCGTTGCGTGGCGGCGTCGCCTCATGCCTTGGCGGGGGTTCAGGATGTCGGGATCTGGTCCGAGTTTAGGTCGAGGAGATCTGGGTCCAGACCGGTGAAGAACCGGAAACGGTGCATGATCGTTTCCTTGGTCACAGCGGCATCTTCGGGAATGTGGACCGTGCTCTGAGCGCTGTGAAACACCAGCCAGATCCGCGTTCTTTCGCGCAGTTCGTCGCCTTCGAATCCCATGCCCGCGAACAGATCGTTGATGGTACGATGCCGCGCGATGTCCACTTGCCGCACCACTTCGGCCACTGAAGGATCCTGAGCAGCCCAGCTGCGGAATGCCGCATCGTACAGGTTCAGACCACCTTCGTTGACGGCTTCCATGATCTGAAGAAGCCGGCCCGCTGGCGAGCGCCGACTGGCCTTGAGCATCTTGATCGGTTTGGAGGTGAATTCGTCTGCCCAGAAGTCGACGATGCTACCCACGAAGTCCCCGCGATTGCGGAAGTGGTGATAGAAGCTTCCCTTGGTGACCCCGAGATCGGCCGCGATCTTTTCGACATTGAGTTTCGCCTGTCCATCCTGAGTCAGCACCTTGAGGGCGGCACGCAACCATGCTTCTCGATCGAACCTTGGACCAGGCGACATTCCCATGAAATGGGTTCCCTTGGAGTGTGGGCAAGAAGAAACACCGTAGAACAATACGCAAAAGTATGCTACATACTAATTCGTATGCTTTCGCTGGACCATTGACCAGCCCACTCGGGGAGGAAGCAAGATGTTTCAAGACTAGAGAAACCGGGGTCTCACAGCTTGTGTCGTGACTGCGGCAGCGTTGGGCATGTGGGTGTTCACCCAGGCACCTGGGCCGACCGCAATTCAAGGGTTGTCATTTGTGGGTGCTGCCTGGGCTCAGGAGGCCGAAGTTTCGCCGACGATGGTCAGGGACAGGCCGCGTGATGCCTATTATCCCAATACCGAGGACCTCGCCGAAGACGAGATGCGGGTGATCGCCTGTGGGACCGGCATGCCGACGACGCGCGCGGCGCAGGCCGCCGCCTGTTTCCTCGTGGAACTCGGGAACGGCGACAAGTTCCTGTTCGATATCGGGTCGGGCTCGGCAGAGCGGATTTCTTCCTTGCAGATCCCCTATAACTACCTCGACAAGGTTTTTATCGGACATCTTCACACCGACCATTTCGGTGCGTTGCATGACCTCTTCATCGGTGGTGCCTTGATGGGCCGCAACGTGCCGCTAAGGGTGTGGGGGCCAAGCGGTCCAGTCGAGGAACTCGGCACGAAATACGCGCTGGAGAACATGCGGCGGATGCTGACCTGGGACCTTGCGGCACGCGCGGGCAACGTGGATTTCCGCGGTTACAAGCTCGAGATCAACGAGTTCGACTACACCGGCGAAAACCAGGTCGTCTACGAGGATAACGGTGTGGTCATCCGGTCGTTCCCGGCGATCCATTCCATCGACGGTGCAATCAGCTACGCGATGGAATGGAACGACTTGAAGTTCGTCTTCAGCTCCGACACCTACCCGAACAAATGGTTCAAGGAATATGCCAAGGACGCCGATCTCGCGATCCACGAATGCTTTATCGCGGTGCCGGAACTCGTCACGAAGATGAAGTTCACGCCGGAGTCCGCCCTTCTGGTCGGCACCCAGGTACACACCGCCCCGGAAGCCTTCGGCAAGGTGATGAGCGATATCCAGCCCCGCATGGCCGTTGCCTATCACTTCTTCAACGACTTCGACACGACCACTTCGGTCTACGAGCGCATCCGCAAGACTTATGACGGCCCTCTCAGCCTTGCGAATGACTTCATGGTCTGGAACGTGACCAAGGATGACATCACGGTGCGCATGGCAGCGACCGAAGAAGCGACCTAGTCGCCGCCTCTGGCAGCGCCCGCGCAGGCGCCCGACATGCAGGACCGCGTGACCTTCTCGGAGAATACCGGAATCGCGCAGGAGGTTCTTGTATTCTCCGACTTCATCACGTCCGGCTATGACGACGTCGATGACGTGCTGCGTCCGATCTACGAGGAAGCTTCCGAGGTTCTCGGCCAGGAATTCCCGTACCCGGGTGACGAATAACATGCGCTTAACCCCGGCACCACGCGGTGCCGGGATCTGATCTCTTCTTCCGAGGTTGTTGCCGTGTTCTTTTCGCTGCGTTTGTTGTCCGTCGCTGCGGTGATTTCCGGTTGGAGTTGCGTCGCAAAGGCCGATTTCGTCTCGCCATACGGGGGCGAAACGGCGCCTAATTTCGTCGAGATTTCTGTCCTCGACGACAGGGTGCGGCTCGAATTGGAAATCGATCCAGCCGACTATCCGCTGTTCGTGTCCGAAGACGACGGGACGGGGCAGTCACTCTCTCAGCGTACAGGCCGGACCATGCTTGTTTCCGCCGATGGCCTGTCGCTCCAACCCGAAATCGTAAGCGTCGCCCTGCGCCACCGAAAGCCGCGCGTTACAGCGGCCACGACAGTCTTTCCCCCGCGTCCACGCAGCGCAGACGTCATCCATGCCGAGCTTGAATTTCCGTTCGCTGGCCGCCCTGAGACTTTTTCCTTCACGCCGCCGCTGGATGGTGACGGTATGCCAAAGGCTTCGCTTGGCGTCTTGGTCGAACATATGGGCGTACCGGTTACCGACTATCGCTATCTGTCGCGCGCGGAGACATTCGTTCCGGATTGGCAAGACCCCTGGTTCAGCAAGTTCGAAAATCCCAACCTGACCCGCCACCACAAGCCACCTCTCATGTCGTTCCTGTCGATGGAGCCGCGCGAAGTTCGGCACGAGATCATCTTCCGGCTGCGTGACCTGGAAGGGTGGGTCGACCTCGGCCTCGGCGCGACTTCTTCCCTCGGAGCCGAGCAGATGGCCGAGGTCGCACCCCGGGCCAAGTCTTTTTTCGCCGCGCGCAATCCGGTCGTGATCGACGGGGAGCGTGTGGCGGCGAGCGATATCCGGGTTTCACGAATTGCGGTCGGGGTCGAAGGGCTTCGGGTGTTGGACGATGCGCTCGAGGTCGATCGCGCCACCGCGCTTCTGGGTGTCGTGATGTCTTATCCCCGACCGACGCTGGCGCGAGAGGTTGAAATGACCTGGGAACTCTTTCCCGAAGGCGTCGAGATGGTGCCTGTGACCCTCACCGATCCGGCCGGCGGCGAGCCCGCGCAGGTTCGTGGCGATGATCCGGTGGTCCGCTGGACCAACCGCCTCACTCAATGGAGCGAGCCTCGGGCCAAACCCGTCACAATCTCCACCGGCACCGTCGTAAGCCTGCCGATGGTTGCGATCGCGCTCGCCATCGGCGCAATTGGTGCTGCGTGGGTGGCCTTCAAAAGCCGCGGAAAGCGGCGCGGGGTGGCAATCGCCGGGTCCGCATGCGCACTTGCCTTAGCCGCCACAACGCTTCCGGCAACGACTCAAATCACGCTTCCTGGCCAGCCCGCGCCTGATGCCGAAGAGGCCCGGCAACTTATGTCGGGCCTTCTGGACAATGTCGGTGCAACCATGCTCGAAACCCGTCCCGACAACTTCGTGCAAGCGTTGACGACATTTGTTCCGCCAGACCGGGCAAAAGACGTTGCGGCCGAAATGCGGCGCGGGCTGTCGGTGACGCTGCCATCCGGGGCGTTTGCCCGCACCGATGAGGTCACGGGCATCGAGGTCGAGCAGGTCTCGGCATTGCCCGATGGTGATGGCAGCCAGATCATCGCCACATGGACGGCCTCCATGAGCGGTGGGCATTGGGGGCACATCCACCGCAGGCTTGTTACCTACCGCGGCCTTGTCGACGTCACACGCGATGCGGACGAGTGGTTTCTGAGCGGCCTGACAATCCTCAGCGCGCAAATCCAAATGTGAGGTTTTCCATGAAACGGCTTCTGATCCTTGCGCTTGCCCTGTTGTCGCTGATGTTGAGTGGCGTGGCCTGGGCGCATTTCAAGCTGAACCTCAATGTGCGCATCTTCCACGTGGTGCATGTGGCCGACGGGCTCGACCTCTATCTGCGCACGCCGATGTCCTACCTCGTTGCCGACAAGCTTGGCCCGATCGGCGCTGACGGCTTGCCCGCGCCCGCGCCCTTTACCACCAATCGACTCGAGAACGGGGTGCCAATGCACCTCGTCGAGGACCGTGCAATCCTCGCAGACCCGCTCGGCCTCGGCCAGATTGCCGCCGACGGCCTCGTTATCACGACCGATAAAGGGCCACTTGCGGCCGAGGTCGTCGCTGTCCGCGTCCGCGCGGTGGGTCGCGAACCAGGGTTCGCCACGCAGAACGAGGCCAAGGCGGCGCTGACCGATGCGGCAATCATACGACCGGATTTCGGCGAGACCTACATTGGCGACGCTATTGTCGATGTCCATCTCAGGTATGGGGCAAATGGCGCGATATCCGAATACGCGCTCGCGGCACTTTCCGACCCCGGACTCCCCGGGCAGGACGAGACGGCGAACCTCGTTCTGGACTACCGGGGCGACACCATTCGCACCTACAGGAACACCGGCCTGATGCTAGAGCCCGTCAGGATATCTGGATCGCCATTCGACGCGGCCGCGACATTCGTCTTCGAGGGGGTCCGCCACATCATCGAAGGAATCGATCATGTGCTCTTCGTGATCTGCATGGTGATCGGTGCCCAGACGCTTGGCGCGTTGCTTGCGCGGGTCACGGGCTTCACTCTCGGACACTCGATCACGTTGTGTCTTGGTTTCTTCGGTGTCGCACCGTCGGCCCCCTGGTTCATTCCCGCTGTCGAGACCGCCATTGCCCTGAGTATCATCTGGGCGGCCGCCGATGCGGTGTTCCAGCGCACCGGGCACACTCGCAGCGATCGCAGCGCCGTCACGGTCACGACCGCGATCGGCCTGCTGCACGGCTTCGGCTTTTCTTTCATGTTGCGAAACATTCTGCAGGTGGATGCCGACAACGTCTGGCAGAGCTTGTTGGCCTTCAACGTCGGCGTGGAACTCGGCCAGCTCGCCATTGTCGTCCTGGTTTGGCCGGTTGTATTGCTGGTCCGCCGCATGCCGGAGCCAGTCTGGATCGGCACCCGCGGTGCGGTTGCCGCCTCGGTATCTGTCGTCGCTGCGATATGGGCCGTGGAACGCGCGTCAGCGGTGCTTGGATAATCGTGAGGGTTCCATAGTCATACGCCATGGGAACTGACCGAGAGCCGACCCACAGCAACTCCGGCCCGGAAACAGAAGACCTCGGTGACACGTCGCCGAGGTTTTCGTGTTTCTAGCACCTGAAATTGCGCCCCGGTGCAGATGGCTGTCCTGTGCGCGGCGATGCGCTGACGGGCCTCACGCCGGCAGGTGGATGTTGAAACGCTCCCGGATGGCCGCGTCGGTTGCCGCGTCGAACCTGGCGGCAGACCGGTGCGAGAGGATCGCCTCTTTCCTTTCAACGGCACGTGTGACGAGGTCCGGCTTGCCTTTCTCGACCCATTCCTTGGGCGAGGTCCGATCGCCGAGTGCGGGATAGACATGGTCGCGTTGCATCCGGCCCAGCGTCGCGTCGGTGCCGAGGTAATGACCGGTCCCGCCAAGGCAGACCTGCGCGATCTCCTCGACCGCCAGCGTCTCGTCATTGACCTCGATCCCGCGCACGCATCGCAGCGCCTGGCCGATCAGGTCGTCGCCGAGGATCAGGGATTCGTGGCAGAACCCGAGTAGCGACGCGTGCATCCCGGCAGCTTCGTAGACCATGTTGAGTCCGGCAAGCCCTGCCATGACGTTGGAGCACATCTGCTCCCATCCTGCCTGCATGTCGGGCAACTTGCTGTCGGCAATGCCTGCTGCCGCGCCGCCGGGCAGGTCGTAGAAGCGGTGCATCTGGGCACAGCCCGCGCTGAGCAGCGCCTGTTCGCCCGACCCGCCCGTCATCGCGCCGGTCCGCAGGTCCAGACCGAAGGGCCAGGTGCCAAAGACCGCGGGCGCGCCCGGCTTGACCGCGTTCACGTAGACCAGCCCGGCGAGGCATTCGGCCACGGCCTGCACGATGGCGCCCGCCACGGTCGAGGGTGCGGTGGCCCCGGCCATTCCGGCCGAGAGCAGCAGAACCGGCATGCCGCCTGCGATGCAGGCCTCCATCACTTCGCAGCTTTCCGTCGCGAATTTCATTGGGGGAACGACGAAGCAGTTGGAATTGGACACGAAAGGCCGTTCGCGCCACGCGTCCTCGCCCCCCGCGATCAGGTGGAGAAGGTCCAGCGCCTCGGCCACGTGGGCGGGGTCGGAAAACGATGTGCCTATGTGCTTGGTCGTTCCAGCGCAGCAGGCATAGATCGTGTTCAGATCCATTTCGCGATTGTCGAGAACGTCGCGGGCGACCATCGGGCGCTGCACGAAATGCAGGTTTTCAAGCTCGTCGCAAATGCGCGCGGCGTCGTGCAGATCCTGAAGGGTGGAGTCGCGATAGTTGCGCCCATCGACATCCACCATGTGCACAGCGGCCCCGGCAGTTCCGTAATGCACGCGGGTGCCCGACAGGTCGAGATCGTGGCGCCCGTCTCTGCTGTGCAGGGTCACGGACCGGTTGGCCTTGGCAATCACGTCCTCGACCAGCGCGCGCGGGAAACGGATGCGCCCGTCGTCCCCAAGGGTACATCCGGCACCGGCAAGATGCGCGATCCCGCTTTCGGGGGCATCGGCCAGCCCGACGGTTTCCAGCACGTCGAGTGCCGCCGCGTGGATGCGTGCCATGTCGGCTTCGGTCAGCGGGGTGTATTGACCGCCTTCGAGACCTGGGCGAATGGGCTTGAGGTGTTCGGGCAGGGCCGCGGCGCGCGCCGCACGGCGGGCAGCACGGCCGCCGCTGCGCGGGGTGGAACGGGTGATCTGGTTCATTTTCGGGTCCGGTCGGGAAAATGGGAGAGGGATGGCTGAGCGGCTACCTGAAATGCGGTCTTCCGCGCGCCGCACGTCCGCGCTCCGCGCCGATGGTGCGGCAGATCAGGGTTATCTTGCTCAACTCTCCCTGCATGCGGGTCTCTCCCTCGCAAGCCTTGAGGGAGAGAATCGCATCCTCGACCGCGTCGGTCTGTCCCGTTTGCGACCTGGGGCAGGTTTTGAAAGCGTCAGGCGATTATGGGCTGCCCCGCAAGTTCGGCCGCGAACCCGCACAACGTGCGCAGCGCCTCGCCAAAGGCCGCGTCTTCGATCGTCATGGCGACGCGGACATGGCCGGCGGCGGCCTGTCCAAAGCTTTCGCCGGGCATCACGGCGATATGGTGACGGTCGAGAAGGGCGTTGGCGAATTCCTCGCCGGTCAGCCCGGTCGCGCGCGTGTCGAGCATCAGGTACATCGCGCCTTGTGCCGGAACCGCTGTAACGGTCTGTTGACCGGACAGGATATGCATGGCCAGTTCGCGACGGCGGCGGAACGGCGCGGCGATCTCGGCCTCGAGCGTCTCGCCCGCGTCAAGCGCCCAGAGCGCGGCATCCTGGATGAAACCCGGCACGCCATATGTGGTGTGGGTGGCGAGGTTGATGAGATGCGCCACCACCTCCTCGGACGCGACGATCCAGCCGCAGCGCGACCCGGTCATCGCGTGGGATTTCGACATGGACCCCACGACCATCGTCCGTTCGGCCATGGCGGGCAACGCCCGGGGCGAGAGATGGGCGCCATCCCAGACCTGGCTGTCATAGACCTCGTCGGAAATGAGCCAGAGATCATTTTCGGTGCAGACCTCGGCGATCCCTTCCAGCGTCTGGCGGGAATAGACGGTGCCGGTCGGGTTGTTGGGCGTGTTGATGAGAAGGGACTTTGCACCGGGGGCCGCGGCGGCGAGGTCTTCCTTGCGGGGTTGGAACGCATCCTCGGCGCGGGTCCTGACTGGCTTCGCAATGGCGCCGACGCCACGGATCGTGCCGGGATAGGTCGCGTAATAGGGATCGAGATACAGCGCGGTGTCACCCGCGTCGCAGGCCGCTGCATGCGCGGCAAAGAGCGCGGACTGACCGCCCGGAGTGATGAGCACGTTCTCTCGGCTGGTGGGTACGCCGGTCCGTTCGGTGATGCGGCGGGCCACCGCGTCGCGCAGGGCGCCGACACCAGGCACCATCGCGTAGCCCGTGTGCCCGCCGCGTGCCGAGGCGTCCATCGCCGCAAGGATGCGCGGATCGGTGCGGATGTCATGCTCGCCGATGGTCAGCTCGGTGACAGCTACACCCTCGGAAATCATGCGCCGCGCCTTGTAGAACACGTCCCAGCCATCCGATCCTCCGCCGGTGAGATGGGTGATGCGATGCGAAAGGTTCATGGGCCGCGCCTCCGGATATTCGTTTGCGGGCGAGAGGGTCAGAGCGTAGGCAAAATGTCAATCGGAGCGCGGCGGAAGGGCGGCCTGTGCCTTTTTCGTAAGTCCGGACCGAACGATGTCATAAGAGACGATCAGACGATGGCGCAATTCGTCGGGCGGCGCGTCGAAGGGCAGGCGAATCCAGCTGCGGTGGAAATAGCGGGCACGCTCGCCGACGCCGGCCTCGATCAGCATCGTTGCCGTGTCGATATCGGGGGTCTTGACCGAAACGCCATCGTTGGCGGTGCCGATGCAGGCGAACATCTTGCCGCCGACCTTCCACGCGTCGTGGCCGCAGCCCCAAGGGTCGGACCATTCGGCGCCGGGCAGGGCGCGGCAGAGGCTGTTCACGGTGTCTCGGCTCATGCGCAAAGAGTGCCGCGACAAGGCGATTCACTCAAGCCTTGGCGGAGAGCGCGGACCATGCTAGAGCAGCCACATGACCCGGATGTTCCGCATCATTACCTGCTGCATTACCCGCTGAGTTTCCTGCGGGCCGGTTTCTGTCGTTTTCTTCCCAAGGACAAGTTGCTAAGCCCGCGCCAAGGCGCGACGCGCCGCTGTTCGAGGACGAGACCGATGACGACGATCAGGCTGCATAACACAAAGACCCGAACCAAGGAGGTCTTTGCCCCCATCGACCCGGATAACGTGCGGATGTATGTCTGCGGACCGACCGTCTATGACAGGGCGCACCTGGGAAACGCGCGGCCTGTGGTGGTTTTCGACGTGCTCTACCGCCTGTTGCGCGAAGTGTATGGTGCGGATCACGTGACCTATGTGCGCAACTTCACCGACGTGGATGACAAGATCAACGCGCGGGCGAAAGACAGCGGCCGGGAGATCGGCGAGATCACCGCGGAGACGACACAATGGTTCCTGGACGACATGGGCGCGCTGGGCGCGCTGGAGCCCGATCACATGCCGCGCGCGACCGCATACATCCCGCAGATGATCGCGATGATCGAGACGCTGATCGAAGGGGGACATGCCTACGAGGCCGAGGGTCATGTACTTTTCTCGGTGGACAGCTGGCGCGAAGGGTACGGCAAGCTCTCGGGCCGGTCGGTCGATGACATGATCGCGGGTGCGCGGGTTGAGGTGGCGCCCTACAAACGTGACCCGATGGATTTCGTGTTGTGGAAACCGTCGAGCGATGACCTGCCCGGTTGGGAAAGCCCCTGGGGCCGTGGGCGCCCGGGCTGGCATATCGAGTGCTCGGCCATGGCCTATGAGTTGCTGGGAGAGAGTTTCGACATTCATGGTGGCGGCAACGACCTGATGTTTCCTCATCACGAGAACGAGATCGCACAGAGCTGCTGCGCGCATCCCGAGGGGGATTTTGCGCGGGTCTGGATGCATAACGAGATGCTACAGGTCGAGGGCAAGAAGATGTCCAAGTCCTTGGGCAATTTCTTTACCGTGCATGACCTGCTGGAGCAGGGCGTCCCGGGCGAGGTGATCCGCTTCGTATTTCTGTCCACGCATTACCGCAAGCCGATGGACTGGACCGAGGCAAAGGCGCGCGAGGCGGAGGCGGTCTTGCGGAAGTGGCGGGCGCTGACAGCGGGCATCGAGCCCGCTGCCAGCGCGGCCCCCGCGGTCATCGCGGCGCTGGCCGATGATCTGAACGCGGCGGGGGCCATTGCCGAGCTCCACCGGCTGGCGTCTGAGGGAGACGCGGCAGTGCTTCTGGCCTCGGCCCGGATGCTGGGCCTGTTGACTACGGAACTGGGCGCATGGGCCGAGACCGGCAGTTTAGATCTGTCGACGTATGAGGCGCGGCTTGCCGCGGCGCGCGAGGCGGCGATAGCGAGCAAGGATTTCGCCGAGGTCGACCGGTTGAAGGCCGGTTATGTCGCCGCGGGCTTGGAAGTGCGGATGAGCAAGGCGGGTGTTGAACTGGTGCCGGGTCCGGGCTTTGACGCGGACAAGCTGGAGGCGGTGTGATGGGCGGTTACCGGGCAGGGGGGCTGTCTGCCCCCCGATCGCAAGCGATCTCCCCCCGAGGATATTTGGGGCAAGAGGAAGGCTGCGGCGTGGCGCGGCGAACCGTGGGAGCGGGACAATGACGCGGGAGCGACTGTATCTTTACGACACCACGCTGCGGGACGGGCAACAGACGCAAGGCGTGCAGTTCTCGACGCCCGAGAAGGTGCAGATCGCCCGTGCGCTGGATGATCTGGGTGTGGATTACATCGAGGGCGGCTGGCCCGGCGCCAACCCCACCGACAGCGCGTTTTTCGAGGCCGCACCCAAGACACAGGCGCGGTTCACGGCCTTCGGGATGACCAAGCGGGCCGGGCGCTCGGCCGCTAATGACGAATTGCTGGCGGCGGTGATGAACGCTGGCACGCAAGCCGTTTGCCTCGTGGGCAAGACGCATGATTACCACGTGACCGACGCGCTGGGCATCACGCTGGAGGAAAACGTGGAGAATGTCGGCGCCTCGATCGCGCATCTCGTGGCACGTGGGCGCGAGGCTTTGTTCGATGCCGAGCATTTCTTTGACGGCTACAAGGACAATCCCGGCTATGCGCTCGAGGTCTGCCGGGCCGCGCTGGAGGCAGGCGCGCGCTGGATCGTGCTCTGCGATACCAATGGCGGCGCTCTGCCGGCGGAGGTGGGCCGGATCGTGGGTGAGGTGATCGCCGCCGGCATCCCCGGCGACCGGCTGGGCATCCACACGCACAACGATACCGAGAACGCGGTGGCCAACACACTGGCGGCGATCGATGCGGGTGCGCGGCAGGTGCAGGGCACGCTGAACGGGCTTGGCGAGCGCTGCGGCAACGCGAACCTGACCGCGCTGATCCCGACCTTGTTGCTCAAGGAACCTTATGCCAGCCGGTTTGAGACGGGCGTCACCCGGACGGCGCTGGTGGGTCTGACCCGGATCAGCCGCATGCTGGACGACATATTGAACCGCGTTCCGATGAAGCAGGCGGCATATGTGGGGGCATCGGCTTTTGCGCATAAGGCGGGCCTTCATGCGAGCGCGATCCTCAAGGATCCGGCGACCTATGAACATGTTCCGCCGGAAACGGTTGGCAATGCGCGTATCATCCCGATGTCGAACCAGGCCGGTCAATCGAACCTGCGGCGGCGCCTGGCGGAGGCTGGGCTGGAGGTCGCGCCAGGGGACCCGGCACTGGGGCGGATCCTCGAGCGGGTGAAGGAGAGGGAGGACGAAGGATACTCCTACGACACCGCGCAGGCGAGTTTCGAATTGCTGGCGCGCGAGGAACTGGGGCTGAAGCCCGACTTCTTCGAGGTGAAACGCTACAAGGTCACGGTGGAGCGACGGAAAAACAAGTATGATCGCATGGTGAGCCTGTCCGAAGCGGTCGTCGTGGTGAAGGTCGATGGCGAGAAGAAGCTCTCGGTCAGCGAGTCGATGGACGAAACCGGAAATGACCGCGGCCCGGTGAATGCGCTGGCCAAGGCGCTGGCAAAGGATCTCGGGCGCTACTCGGTGCAGTTGGAGGACATGCGGCTGAAGGACTTCAAGGTCCGGATCACGCAGGGCGGCACCGAAGCGGTAACACGGGTCGTGATCGATAGCGAGGATGGGACCGGGCGACGCTGGTCCACCGTCGGTGTCAGTGCGAACATAGTCGACGCAAGTTTCGAGGCTTTGCTCGACGCGATCAACTGGAAGCTCTTGCGCGACGCCGCCGCAAGCCGGGTGCGGGATGTTGTCTGAGACCCTTGCGGCCTGCGCCGAACTGGTGCAGCGGGCCGATCCGGAGCGGTTTCGGGCGGCGATGGCCGCGCATGTTTCGGCGCGACGCGTCCTCTTTCCGCTATACGCGATGAATGTCGAGGTATCGCGCGCACCCTGGGTAACGGCAGAACCGATGATCGCCGAGATGCGGCTGCAATGGTGGCGCGATGCGATTGGTGAGATTGCGGCGGGCGGCCCGGTGCGGCGGCACGAGGTGGTGACGCCCCTGGCCGAGGCAGTTGCGCCGGACCGTGCAGAGGTGCTGGACGGCTATGTCGAGGCGCGGCGCTGGGACATCTACCGCGATGCGTTCGAGGATGAGGCGGCCTTCTCAGACCATATCGATCGCGTCTCTGGCAGCCTGATGTGGGTCGCGGCGGCCTCTCTGGGGCAGGCCGATGAGGCGGTTGTGCGCGATTTCGGCTGGGCAACGGGCGTGGCCCGATGGCTCAAGGCGATCCCGGACCTGGAGGCGCGCGGTCGCATCCCCCTGCTGGACGGGACGGAGGCGGGCGTATGTCGTTTGGCGGAAGAGGCGTTGGACCGGTTGGCCCGGGCACGCGGACGGCGGGACGCTGTGAGCGCCGAGGCAAGACCGGCGCTCATTTCCGGCTGGCAGGCAGAACACCTGCTGCGGCAGGCCGCGCGGGAACCCGCGCGCGTTGCGGCGGGCACCCTTGAGATGGGTGCATTTCGTAGCGCTGCCGCGTTGATGCGAGTGGCGGCAACCGGGCGCTGGTAATCAGGCCTCGCGCGCGGCGGGGCGCATGACCAGCCAGATCAGTGCACCTCCGGCGAGGGCCAGGAAGGGCGCCATGGCAAGGTTCACGGCAGTCCATCCCTCCATCGGCGTTCCGCCCGAGCAATTCATCAATCCACCCGAGGCCAGCGACGCAAAGGTCACGCCGCCGAACACGATCAGATCGTTGAGCCCCTGCATCCGGCCACGCTCATGCGCCTCATGCGCGCCGGCGAGCATTGTGGTTGCGCCGATAAAGCCAAAGTTCCAGCCGATGCCGAGCAGGATCAAGGCGATGAAGAAATTGTTCAGATCCACGCCCTGAAGCGCCACTGCTCCGGCACCCGCAAGGATCACGAGACCGGCCGCCACGATCCTTTCCACCCCGAAACGGGCGATGAGGTGCCCGGTGAAGAAGCTCGGCACGTACATGGCGAGCACGTGGCTTGTGACCACATCGGCGGCATTTCCGGCGGTATAGCCGCAGCCAACGACTGCCAGCGGCGTCGACGTCATCACCAGGTTCATCAGCGCGTAAGAGACCATCGCGCAGATCACCGCCACGGCGATACGGGGGGTCGCGAGCAATTCGCGCCGCGTGCGGCCGCGCGGCGCGTCCTCGGACGGGATGGGCGGCTTGGGGATGTCGAGCAGGAAGAACAGGAGCGAGCCTACGAGGTTCACCCCGATCACCGCGAAATAGGTGCCAAGAAACGGCACGACATAGGCCTCGGCTGTAAGCTTGACCATCTGCGGGCCGATGATCGCGGCAGCAAGCCCGCCCGCCATGACATAGGAGATGGCCTTGGGCCGGTACGCGTCCGATGCTGTGTCGGCGGCAGCAAAGCGATAGAACCCGTGCGCCGACATGTAGATACCGGTTATGAAACTGCCCAGCAGGAAGACCGGGAAGGACGAGATCGACAGCCCGTAGGCACCGATCGCACCGCCGATCGCCCCGGCCGTGGCACCCACCAGAAACCCTGCACGCCGCCCGTATCGCTGCATGATCGCCGAGACCGGCGTTGCCGC
The DNA here is from genome assembly GCF_042648365.1 of Lutimaribacter marinistellae. NCBI lineage: Bacteria > Pseudomonadati > Pseudomonadota > Alphaproteobacteria > Rhodobacterales > Roseobacteraceae > Lutimaribacter > Lutimaribacter marinistellae. The sequence goes on from NZ_JBHRXI010000015.1 coordinate 113,297, forward strand.
CAGCATCGACCCGAGAACGATGAGCGAGATCGGGAGAGTCGCAAGGCAGGGGTTGGAGGCCAGCGATTGCCCGGCCAGACCGCCAACTGTGAAAATCATCGGCATCTGCGCGCCGAGGATGGCCTGGGCACAGACCAGAACGGCCACGTTGCGCTTGGCGCGGCTGTCGTCGGGGGCGGTCGTTGTCATGTTCATGGTTTGGATGCGTATCCGTGAATGCGTTCGACCTCAAGCGGGATTCGTCTCAACAGCGGACTTCGCCCGGGGTTGCACTGTTGTGGTGATCGCGTAGGAGTCGAACCGCCGGAGCAGCTGACCGGCAGGTATGGTATCGAGGAGCGGCCGCTTGAACGAACGGATCATTGAGGATCTCGGCGATGTGCAGGAGGGGGCCGAGCATCTTGCGGCCATTTGCCCGCGCATGGCCCATGCGATCGGTCAGACCGGCCCCTTGCCGCTTCGGCGCAGGCCGGACGGGTTCGACCAGCTTCTGAGCGCCATCGTCAGTCAGCAGGTCAGCGTCGCCGCCGCTGCCGCGATCTGGAAGCGGATGAAGGATGCCCGGCTGACCGGCCCGCGCAAAATCATGTGGGCCAGCGATGACGATCTGCGCGCCGCGGGTCTTTCCAGGCAAAAGATCCGGTATGCGCGCGCATTGGCCGAGGCGCGGATCGACTACCGCTCCTTGCGTGCGGCACCGACCGATGAGGTGATCCGCACTTTGGTCGAGGTACCGGGCATCGGGGTCTGGACGGCCGAGATCTACGCGATGTTCAGCCTCGGTCGCGCGGATGTCTTTGCCCCGGGCGATCTGGCCTTGCAGGAGGCGGCGCGGATTCTCTACGACTTGCCGGAACGCCCCAAGGAGCGTGCGCTGCGGCAGATGGCCGAGGATTGGCAGCCATGGCGGTCGGTTGCGGCGCGGGTGCTGTGGGCCTATTACCGGGTGGCCAAGGACAGGGAAGGGATCAGATGACACGGGTATTGAATGCGGGCCGCAAGGAGCCGGTCTCGGGTACGACACGTTCGGTGGTTGTGTTCGTGCACGGTTATGGCGCCAACGGGGCCGACCTTCTTGGTATCGCCGATGTTTTGGGCGAGCATCTGCCCGATACGCTGTTCGTCGCGCCAGACGCGCCCGAGACGATTCCGGGGATGCCGATGGGCTACCAATGGTTCCCGATCCCCTGGCTCGACGGGTCCTCCGAAGAGGAAGCGCAGCGCGGAATGGCGGCGGCTGCCGAGGATCTGAACGCGTTCCTCGATGCGCTCATGGTGGATGAGGACGTGCTGCCTGAACAGGTGGTGCTGTTCGGGTTCAGCCAGGGCACGATGATGAGCCTGCATGTCGCACCGCGGCGCGAGGAACCGGTTGCCGGGATCGTCGCCTTTTCGGGACGGCTGCTGGCGCCGGAGCTGCTTCAGGATGAAACGGTAAGCCGTATGCCCGTCCTGCTGGTGCATGGCGATGCGGATGACGTGGTGCCGCCACAGTCGCTGCCGCAGGCTGCCGAGGCGCTGCAGGAGGCCGGGTTCAAGGAAGTTTTCGCCCATGTCATGAAGGGTACCGGCCACGGCATCGCGCCCGACGGGTTGAGCGTGGCGCTGGCGTTCATGCGGGATAAGCTGAGCCTTTGATCGGGCAACAGGACCCGTGCAGCCCGCAAGCGTTGCAATAAACCTGACACGATTGTTGTTCTGCAGTTTGGCCCCAAAGACCTTGAGGTTGACCTGCCGGACATCCTCGCGCGGGGAAATCGTCGGGTTGTCGGCGGTGGGAATGCTGTCGGCAGGTCGCGGCCGCCGATCCCGGTATTCCGGATCAGGACCGCGCCGCAAAAGATGCGATGCGTCAAGCTCAGGATTGCGACCAAAGGCGTGCTTCGGCGAATTCGACCGAGTTTCCGGCCGGATCTCGGACATAGAGCGAGCGCGCGCCGTTGGGCCAATCGAACTGGGTGTCGATGGCGACACCGGCCTCTACGAGCCTGTCGTGCATCAAGGCGATACCGTCACGGTCGAGCGTGAAACAGACATGGCCCGGTCCACGCGCACCGTGCGGCGGGACCGGAAGGTCGGGGTTGTTCGGCGGCTCGACCGTGCGATCCGGGTTGAAGACGAGCAGCACCGAACCGCCAAGCCTGTAGAAAACGTGCCGATCCTCGATCCGCATGATCTTTTCCAACCCCAGAAGCGTGCCGTAGAAATGCTCGGCCGCGTCAAGGTCGTTCACGTAGATTGCTGCTTCGAGAATGGCCGAGGGGGTGGGTGCGTCAGGAAGGGTCATCGGGCGGAGCCTACCAGCGACGGCGTGGTTTGTCAGGCTGTCGCGGCGGGGGCGGAAGTGCCTCCCACGTGCCGGGGGCAAGACCGTCGAGTGTCCATTCGCCAATGCGCGCGCGGATCAGCCTGAGCGTGGGGTGGCCCACGGCGGCGGTCATGCGGCGCACCTGACGGTTGCGGCCTTCGCGGATTGTCAGCTCGATCCAGCAATCCGGCACGCTTTTTCGTTCTCGGATCGGAGGATCGCGGGGCCAAAGTGCCTCGGGCGCATCGATGCGGGCCGCGCGGGCGGGACGGGTGCGGCCGTCCTTGAGGTCGACGCCCTTGCGCAGCGCGTCGAGCGCGGCCTCGTCCGGGATCCCTTCGACCTGCACCCAGTAGGACTTGGCCATCTTGTGTTTCGGGTCGGCGATGCGGGCCTGTAGCGCGCCGTCCGAGGTCAAGAGCATCAGCCCCTCGCTGTCACGGTCGAGCCGCCCGGCGGGATATACCCCCGGCAAATCTATGTAGCGTGACAGGGTCGGGCGGCTGCTGCCTTCGGTCCCACGATCGGTGAATTGAGACAGCACGCCGAAGGGTTTGTTGAAACGGATGAACCAGGCCATGCGCGCTGCAATAGCGCGTCTGACACCGGCGCGGCAAGCTGTGGATAATTGTCATTTGCCTGTTACGACGGCAAGGTACCAAGCCTGCGACATGTAGTGGCAAATGAATGCTTGTCAGGGGTCAACCACGATATATAGTCGAATCGAGGTTGGGGCGGGTGCTCCCCGCTCTGGCGTCTTGAGGCAGTGCAGAGCAGGGAGCGAGTCGCATATGGACGGGGATTTCAGATCGGATTTCGTAAGGCAGCCGGGCGCGTTGAAACATCATCCCGCGCTGGTGCTCAACGCCGATTACCGACCATTGTCTTACTACCCCCTGTCTCTATGGCCCTGGCAGGAGGCGATAAAGGCAGCCTGGCTGGACCGGGTCGATATCGTTGCCGAATATGACGAGGTGGTCAGAAGCCCGAGTACCGAGATCCGAATACCCTCGGTCGTGGTATTGAAAGACTATGTTAAACCTCAAAAGCGCGTGGCCTTCACGCGCTTTAATTTGTTTTTGCGGGATGAATTCCGTTGCCAGTATTGCGGGGCCAAGGGGGATCTGACCTTTGACCACGTGGTGCCGCGTGCGGCGGGCGGCGTGACGAGCTGGCAGAACGTGGTGGCGGCCTGCTCGCCATGCAATTTGCGCAAGGGTTCCAAGAGCTTGCGGCAGGTTGGCATGAGCCTGCGCAAGCCGCCGCGCCAGCCGGGGGCGGAGGAGCTGCGCAATACCGGGCGGAAGTTCCCGCCCAACCACCTGCATGACAGCTGGATCGATTTCCTCTACTGGGACGCCGAACTGGAAGCCTGACCACCGTTTTGACCGTTTTGTACATCGGTTGCGGGCAGGATTGACCGTTTTGCACCCCCTGGTACCAGCGTCGGCTCCCGGCCGTTTCCGGAAAATCGTTATGAGATCCCTGATTTCCTGTTAACCTAGCGTAAAGGTTATTCTTCCCTCGCATTCCAGACAGGAGATCAGCCATGCAAGCGTACTCGGAAAACAGGGGGGCGCGTGCTGCGCGGTTTGCCCTTGCCATTCTTCTGTGCACCGCCGCCCCGGCCCTTGCGCAGGAATACTCGACCCAGCAGGAGGATACCGAGGTCGTGCTCGCGCCGGATGCGTTCTCGCCCTATGCGGGGCGGGACTTTCCGCAGCTGCCGCTTTGGGGTGACTCGCATCTGCACACTATGGTCTCGGTCGATGCGGGCACCATGACTCGGCTGAGCCAGGAGGATGCGTTCCGCTTTGCCCGGGGTGAAGAGGTGACGACGACCCACGGGCTGAGGGCGCAGCTGTCGCGCCCGCTGGACTGGCTGGTGGTGTCGGATCATGCCGAGATGTACGGGTTGATGCCACAGCTGCTGGCGGGGGATGCGCAGGTCTTGTCGACCGAGCAGGGCCGGGCGTGGTACGAGGCGCTGACGTCGGGCGACCCGCAACTGGCCTTTGACACGGCGATGGAGATCGTGGCCTCGCTGTCGGATGACGAGCCGCCCATCGACAATCCGAGGGCCATCAAACACGCTTGGGAAGCCTATACTGCGCTTGCGGACAGGTACAACGAGCCGGGCATATTCTCGGCCATCATCGGCTATGAATACACGACCGAGGGGGCCAACAACCTGCACCGGAACGTGCTGTTCCGCGACGGTTCCATCCGGGCGAACCAGACGCGGCCGTTCTCGCAATATGACAGCAAGAACCCCGAGGACCTGTGGGCCTATCTTGCCGAATACGAAGAGCGGACCGGGGCCGAGGTTCTGGCGATCCCGCATAACGGCAACCTGTCGAACGGGCGCATGTTCAGCATGAACGCCTATGACGGCTCGGCCCTGACCGAGGAAATCGCCAGCCTGCGCGCGCGGTTCGAACCGCTATACGAGGCGACCCAGATCAAGGGCGATGGCGAGGCGCATCCCTTTCTGAGCCCCGAGGACGAGTTTGCCGATTTCGACAGTTGGGACGCGGCCAACCTGAACGGGACCGAGGTCAAGACACCCGACATGTTGGCGGGCGAATATGCGCGCGAGGCGCTGAAGCGCGGGCTGAAGATCGAATCCGAGCTGGGCGTGAACCCGTTCAAGTTCGGCATGGTCGGCGCGACCGATTCCCATACCGGGATGGCCACCGCGCAGGAGGACAACTTCTTTGGCAAGCATTCAGGGGTGGAGCCCGAACCGCACCGCTGGGAGCATGTCGTCATCGAGGCGCCGGACCCGGAGCTGACCATCTATGGCTGGAAGCAGGCCGCCGGTGGTCTGGGCGCGGTCTGGGCGCGGGAAAACACCCGTGCCGCCATTTTCGACGCGATGATGCGCAGGGAGACCTATGCCACCACCGGTTCGCGCATGATGGTGCGGTTCTTTGGCGGCTACAACTTTACCGAGGAGGACACGCTGAGCCGCCTGCCGGCCCATGCGGGGTATCGCAAGGGCGTGCCGATGGGCGGTGAGCTGGCCGCCGCGCCGGAGGGCAGGGCGCCGAACTTCCTGGTGGCGGCGCTGAAGGACCCGCTGTCGGGCAATCTCGACCGCATCCAGATCGTGAAGGGATGGCTGGATGCCGAGGGCGAGTTGCACGAATCCGTGTACGACGTCGTGTGGTCGGGCGACCGGGAGCCGGATGCCGAAGGCCGCCTGCCGGATGTCGGCAACACGGTGGATGTCGCCAATGCGATCTGGAGCAATTCGATCGGGGCGTCGGAACTGATCGGGGTCTGGACCGACCCCGATTTCGACCCGGCGCTGAAGGCGTTCTATTACGCGCGGGTGATCGAGATCCCGACGCCGCGCTGGACGGCCTACGAGGCGAAGCGGTTCAACGTCACGATGCCGGCCGAGGTGCCGATGACCACCACTGAACGGGCCTATACCTCGCCGATCTGGTACGACCCGGACTGAGGCGCGCCGGGCACCGGTTTCGGTCTGTTCGGGCCGAAACGGTCGCTGTCGGGCTGGTTCTGGACATAATTGTCCAATAATTGCCGCGCGCGGTCGAATTATGCTTGCTTTGCGGCGCGCGGGTCGCCCTGATACGGGGCGGGGACCGGAGAAAGACAGGGGCGGCAGGAGGAGCGCCGAACCTGTACCGGGGCCTTGGCGCTGCCCGGCGGGTGACCGGGCATTCAAACGACCGGGAGGAAGACATGACACCTGAGGATCGAACCGAAACCGTCCGCCCCATCGTGCACACGATGGCCGACGACACCATGGCCGGCAAGATGAGCCGGCGCGAGTTCCTCGCGCTGGCCAGCGTGATGGGGGCGAGTGCCGCGACGGCCTATGGCCTGCTTGGGCTGGCCGCGCCGACACCGGCCCACGCGGCGGGCGAGCCCAAGAGCGGCGGCGTGCTGAAGGTCGGGATGCGCATTCTCGACCTCAAGGACCCGCGCACCTGGGACTGGACCGAGCCGGCGAACGTGGCGCGCCAGTTCTGCGAGCCGCTGGTGCGCTGGAAGACCGATTTCACCTTTACCGGCATGCTGCTGGAAAGCTGGGAAGTCAGCGAGGACGCCAAGACCTATACGCTCAATGTGCGGCAGGGCGCGACCTGGAACAATGGTGACGCATTCTCCGCCGATGACGTGATCTTCAACCTCAACCGGTGGTGCGACAAGAATGCCGAGGGCAACTCGATGGCGGCGCGTATGGCCTCGCTCATCGATGGCGAGACCGGGCAGGCGCGCGAGGGTGCGATCGAGAAGCTGGACGATTTCACCATCCGCCTGAACCTGCTGGAGCCGGACATCACCATCATCCCCGGCATGTCGGATTACCCGGCGCTGATCATGCATCCCGGCTATAGCCCCGACAAGGGACTGGCCGAGAACCCGATCGGAACCGGCCCGTTCGAGCTGGTGGAGTTCGAAGTGGGGCAGAAGGCCGTGGTCAAGCGGCGCGAGAATGGCAGCTGGTGGGGCGGCGACGTCTATCTCGACGGGATCGAGTTCATCGATTACGGCACCGACGAATCCAACATCGTCGCGGCCTTCGAGGCGGGCGAGATCCATGCCAACGACACCACCAATGCCGATTTCGTGGACGTGCTGAGCGGGCTGGGCCTGGTGCGCAAGGAGGTGCCGACGGCGGGTACCATCGTGGCGCGGATGCGCCCGGACAGCGCGCCGCTGAACGACAAGACCTTCCGCAACGCGGTGCAGATGGCGGTCGACAACTCCGTCGTGCTGGAGCTGGGCCTGAACGGATTGGGCGAAGTGGCCGAGAACCACCACGTCGCGCCGATCCATCCCGAATATGCAGATATCGGCCCCGCGCCTTACGACCCCGAGAAAGCGCGCGAGATGCTGGAGGCCAGCGGCCATGCCGATGCCGAGATCGAGCTGATCTCGATCGACGGCGACTGGCGGACGGTGACCACGGATGCCATCGGCGCGCAGCTGCGCGACGCGGGCTTCAACGTCAAGCGGACGGTCATCCCCGGCTCTTCGTTCTGGAACGACTGGACCAAGTACCCGTTCTCGACCACCAACTGGGGCGGGCGGCCCCTGGGTGTGCAGGTCTACGGTCTGGCTTATCGGTCGGGCGAGGCGTGGAACGAGTCGGGACATGCCAACCCGGAATTCGACAAGCTGCTGGACCAGGCGGTGGGTATCTTCGACGCCGACAAGCGACGCGAGATCATGGCCAAGCTGGAAGAGATGCTGCGCGACAGCGGGGCAATGATCCAGCCCTATTGGAACAAGGAGTTCGCCTTCCGCGTCGAGGGCGTGCACGGGTTCGAGCGTCACCAGTTCCGCGAAATGCACCTCGAAGAGGTCTGGCTGGACGCGTAAGACAAATGGCCCCGGGGGATGCCCCCGGGGCAGGTTCCTCAGGCCGCTGCGCCGGGCGTGGCGCGTTGCAGCATGCCGAACAGGTCGCGCGGGTCGTCGGGATCGGCCAGCATGTCAAGAGCGAGGTAGAGTCCCGTATCGGCCAGCCGGTCGTGGACATAGCGCAGGGCGCTGAAATCCTCGATCGCGAAACCCACGGAGTCGAACAGCGTGATCTGCCGGTTAGAGGTGCGGCCCGGCGCCGTGCCGGATATCACCTGCCAGAGTTCGGTCACCGGATGATCCTCGGCCAGTTGCTGGATCTCGCCTTCGATGCGGGTCTGGGGCGGGAATTCGACGAAGATGTCGGACCGTTGAAGGATGCCCGCCGCAAGTTCCGTCTTGCCGGGGCAGTCGCCGCCGATCGCGTTGATGTGGACACCGCTGCCGACCATGTTGTCGGTCAGGATAGTGGCGAACTGCTTGTCGGCGGTGCAGGTGGTCAGGATCTGCGCGCCTTCGATGGCCTCTTCGGGCGTGGCGCAGGCGACAACGTCGATCCCGTGTCCGGCGAGGTTGGCGGCGCATTTGCGCGTGGCGGCGGGATCAGTGTCATAGAGGCGGACGCTTTTCAGGCCGAGGATGGCCTTCATCGCGAGGGTCTGGAATTCGGATTGGGCCCCGTTGCCGATCATCGCCATCGTATCGGCCCCCTTGGGCGCCAGATGCTTTGCGACCATGGCCGAGGTCGCGGCGGTGCGCAGCGCGGTCAGCATCGTCATTTCGCTAAGGAGCACCGGATAACCCGTTGAAACATCGGCAAGAAGGCCAAAGGCGGTTACGGTCTGCAAACCCTCCTTGGTGTTCTTGGGGTGGCCGTTCACGTATTTGAAGCCATAGACCTCGCCATCGGAGGTGGGCATCAGCTCGATCACGCCTTCGGCCGAATGGGAGGCGATGCGCGGTGTCTTGTCGAACAGTTCCCAGCGGCGGAAATCCTGTTCGATGTATTCACCGAGGCCGCGCAGCATGTCTTCGAGCCCGATCCGGTGGATGAGCTGCATCATGTGGTCGACCGAGACGAAGGGCACGAGGGCCTTGTCGGAGGGTTGCTGGGCAGTCATCGGGATCTCCTTCAGTCAAAGGCGCGGGTGGGGCGGTCGAAGACGCGGCGGCCGAGCGCCGAGGCGGCAAGATCGACCAGCAGCTGTGCGGTGCGGCCGCGTTCATCGAGGAACGGGTTGAGCTCGACGAGGTCGAGCGAGGTCATCAGCCCGCTGTCGCAGATCATCTCCATCGCGAGGTGACCCTCGCGCACGGTTGCGCCGCCGGGCACGGTGGTGCCGACCGCGGGCGCGACCGCGGGATCGAGGAAATCGACATCGAGCGAGACATGCAGCATGCCACCGGCGCGCGCTACCGCGTCGAGAAAGGCGGTGAGGGGGCGGGCGATGCCGTTCTCGTCGATGTCACGCATGTCATGCAGGCGGATGCGGGTTGTTTGCAGCGCCTCACGCTCTGCCCGGTCGACAGAGCGCAGCCCCATGATGCAGATGTTTTCCTGCGGGACGGGGTTTGGCACGGGCGGGAACCCGTCGAACCCGGCGCGCCCTGTGACATAGCCCAGAGGGGTGCCGTGCAGGTTGCCCGAGCCGGAGGTTTCCGGCGTGTGGTAGTCGCTATGCGCGTCGAGCCAGAGCACGAAGAGCGGACGGCCGACCCGCGCGGCATGTTCGGCGGCGCCTGCGACGCTGCCCAGCGAGAGCGCATGATCGCCGCCGAGGAAGATGGGCAGGCCGTTTGGCAGTGCCTCTTGCGCGGCGGTGCCCAGTGTCTGCGTCCAGCCGATGGTGCGGTTGGGTTGATGCAAGGGACCGTCGCCATCAGGGGCGTGCGGCGCCGGGGCGAGGTTGCCGCGATCCTCGACCCGGTGGCCGAGATCGCCAAGCGCCCGGGCCAGTCCCGCGGTGCGCAGCGCGTCGGGGCCCATCAGGCAGCCGTCGCGCCGCTTTCCGGAGTCCACGGGCGCGCCGATCAGGATGCAGGTTTGCGGTGTCATTCTGGCCTCTCCTATCGCTTGACCCGAAGTAGTGTCCGATATGCGTTGACCGCCAGAGGGTATTTCGGACAAAACGAACCCGGATTACGCGGATCGGAGGGTGTTTTGGACAAAACGGATGAAAAGCTGATCGCGGCACTGCGGCGGGATGCGCGCGCCTCGCTGTCGGATCTTGCCATTGGGCTGAACCTGTCGCGGACGACGGTGCGGGCGCGGATCGAACGGTTGCAGGAGCGGGGCGATATCCTGGGCTTTACCGTGGTGACCAAGGCCGATGCGCTGCGCGACCCGGTGCGCGCCTTGATGATGATCGGGATCGAGGGGCGCGGGGCGAACCGCATCACCCGCCAGCTGCAGGGGTTGACCGAGGTGCGCGCGATCCATTCGACCAACGGACGCTGGGACCTGATCGTGGAACTGGGCACCGAAACGCTCGAGGATCTGGACCGCGCGCTGAGCCGGGTGCGCAGCTTCGAAGGCGTGCAGAGCAGCGAGACGAACCTGCTGCTGGCGACGCGGAAAGCCGGTTAGCTGCGCGCGCGGGCGGCTGCGATCCAGAAAAGGACGAGGCCCGCCGACAGGATCGTGTTCCAGTTGGCCATGGTGAGGCCGAGGAGGAACGGCTCGAACGTGTCGCAGAGCACGAGGGCCGGCGCGTCCGAGGCGCCGGGCAGCAGCGCATCGCCGGTCAGCCCGCCAAGCGCGCCCGCGTCGCCGGTGCAGCTGGAGGGACCCTCCCACCAGTCGCGCTCGACCCCCGAATGGTAAAGCCCGAGCCCCGCCGCGGTGCCGGCGGCAAGCGCCCCCAGCGCGGGCAGTGTGGCACCCGGTACGAAGAGAGCGACAGCCCCGATGGCGATGGCCGCGGCATGAGGCCAGCGCTGCCACAGGCACATGGCGCAAGGTGCCCAGCCAAGCGCCTGGAAGAAGAAGGCCCCGGCAAGCAGCCCGAGTGACCCGCCCGCCGCAAGGAAGATGAGGAACGATCGATAAGTCATAGATATTGCACCAGAACAAAGCCGCCGATCAGCAAGGCGACGAAGGCCGTGAAGACGAGGCCGAGATATTTCTCGATGAAGTCGCGGATCGGCGGGCCAAAGCCGCGCAGCAGTGCCGCCACCACGAAGAACCGCAGCGCGCGGGCAAGGATCGAGGTCAGGATGAAGGTGCCCAGCGGCATGCCGGTCCAGCCCGACATGATGGTGATGACCTTGTAGGGAAAGGGCGTGACACCAGCAGTCAGCACCGCCCAGAAGCCGACACCGTTGAAGCGTTCGTTGAACGCCTCCATCGCGTCGGCCTTGCCCATCGCCTCGAGCACGGGCTGGCCGATGCCTTCGTAGAAGAACGCGCCGATGGCATAGCCCAGAAGACCGCCCAGCACCGACGCAACCAGCGCGACCGTCGCGATAAGCCATGCGCGCGAGGGCCGGGCGAGGATCATGGGGATCATCAGCACGTCGGGCGGAATCGGGAAGACCGAGCTTTCGACAAAGGCAACGACGGCCAGCGCCCACAGGGCGTTGGGGTGGTCGGCCAGCCGCATGGTGCGGTCATAAAGCGAACGGATCATCTGTTGCGGGTCCTGCTACGGGGGTCGGCCTGCAAAACCACGCAGGGGCAGGCGGGTCAACCGCCCAATCGCATCAGCGCCGGTGTTTTGCCTCTGGACCTCGCCTCGCGGTGAGGCTAGTCAGGGGCGTGGCCCAAGTGGCGGAATGGTAGACGCAGGGGATTCAAAATCCCCCGATGGCAACATCGTGAGAGTTCGAGTCTCTCCTTGGGCACCAGATTTCCCGCCAGTGATTTTCCGATCCGATCGGCGTTGACCGAAGGTCATCGCTCGCCATAGTTTTTTTGCGGGGGACGGGGCCCTTGGCTGGGCGCGGCTTCCCTTTGCCGGGTTATTTCAGTCAAGGGGCATTCATGACATCGATCCTACTTCCTGACGGGCGCACGGTCTTTTTCCATTCCGCCTTGTCGTCCGATCCTGCGGGGCCATCCTCGCGCATTGCGATCCACGTGACGGGGGCCGACGGCGCGCGTCTGTTCGAGAGCGCGTTTCTGGACATCCAGGACCTGGACGCGCGTCATGAAGAGATTGGTGCGACGCTGCTGGAGAACGGCGACATACGCGTGTTCTGGCATGAGAACCGGGATCTGACGATTCACGCGCAGGATTTCGCGCCGGACGGACAGCCGCGCGCCGGGGCCACCCTGGTCGAGAATCTGGGATATCGCGCGTTCACCAACCCAGTGATGCTGACGCTCGGCAATGGCAATATCGTGTATGGCGAGACGCAGATCGCGGTCATTGACCAGGATTTCAACCGGTTGCCCACCGATGGTGGGTTCAATGGCTGGCCGGCAACCTTTCCGCAGCAGTTCAACCCGTTTTCCGGGGCGCTGGCACGGATCGATGGCGGGTTCGCCTGGGCCACGATGGACATGAACACCGATGAACGGATCATGCTGCACCTGTTCGACGAGAATTTCGGCCAGATCGCGGTACGGATTCCGGTGGGCAGCGGGCTTAACCGCGAGTCGACCGGGCGTCTTACGAATGCGATCGACGTGGCCGAGCTGTCGGATGGGCGGATCGCCGTGATCTATGCCAGCCGCAACTATCCCGATGACAGCTTTGCCGACGGGACCGGAAATGACGGTATCTTCCTCGAGATCCTGGCGCGCGATGGCTCGACATCGTTGTCTGAACGGCAGATCGATCCGCTTGACGCGGCGGAGCAGGAAGAAGGGATCATGCCGCGCCTCTGGGCGCTCGACGATGGCGGCTTTGTCGCGGGGTGGACGGTCTGGCCCTCGCGGGTCGAACTGCGCCGGTTCGACGCTTCGGGAACCGAGCTGCTTGCCGAGAGCTATGACCGCAATGACGAGGCCAGCCCGACCTATCGCAAGCTCGGCGAGATCGTGGTCGAGCCCGAAGGCGACGCCTACCTAGTGAACAGTTCCGAGACGATCCCGCTCGTCGATTTTTCCGCTACCGGTGGGCCGGTGGTGCGCGGCAGCGATGCGGGCGAGACGGTTGCGGGGACCGACGCGTCGGAGCGGATCCTTGCGGGGGGCGGCGATGACGTGATCCGTCCGGGTGGCGGGTCGGATACGATCGATGGCGGGGCGGGGATCGACACGATCGATTTCCGCTTCCAGGTTCTGGTCGAGGGCTGGACGGCGGTGGATTACCTGCTGGACCTGTCGCTGGCGGCGGGGATTGCGGATATTTTCGGCGAGGCGCTGCATCGGCTGTCCGGCATCGAAAGCGCGGTGGGGACGGATTGGACCGATCTGCTGGCCGGCGACGCGGTCGCCAACGTGATGCAGGGGCTTGGCGGCAACGACCGGCTGGTCGGGCTGGAGGGTGACGACACGCTCGATGGCGGTGTGGGGGCGGATACGCTCAATGGCGGGGATGGCGATGACCGC
>NZ_JBHRXI010000016.1:0-69526 GCF_042648365.1 Lutimaribacter marinistellae
ATCGCCGGGAACAAGGGCGACGACACGCTGCGCGGCGGGCTCGGCGCCGACGTGTTCCAGTTCTGGTCGGGCAACGGCAACGACACGATCCTCGACTACAATGATGGCGTCGACAAGATCCAGTTCTTGACCGGGGCCGCCAACTACGCCGCGCTGACCATCACCCAGGTCGGTGCCGACGTGCGCATCGACTACGGCGCGGGCGACCAGATCCTGCTGATCACCGAAACTGCCGCAAACCTGACCGCGGGGGATTTCATCTTCTGATCCGGCAGAACGAAAAACGAAACGGCCCCGGGCTGGTCCCGGGGCCGTTTTTCTTGCCCGTCATCCCCGTGGGTCACGACCAAACAGTTCGGCCTCGCGGAGCAGTCGTCGTCATCCCGCCACAAGCCGAGTTGGCGCTCGGACCCTCGGACACATCGGACGCCCATAAACCTTCAATGGCGTTCGCGATGATGGCGATTGAACCTAGTCGATGCCGAAGACCAGCTCATAGGATTGCGACCCGTTGGTTGCGTTGTAAATGGCAACGACATGATCGCCGCTTTGCCACAACTGGCCGCGATATTCCTCGGACGCGGATATCTCGTCGAGGAGCACGGAACCATCCGGGTTGTAGATCACGTAGGTCAGGCCCGGACCATTGGCCGTGATCTTGAAAGAGAAGAACTGTCCGCTTCGTGCTCCCACGACATAATGGCGCGAGTCACCGGGGTTCAGGCTGTCGGTGAACTCGGTACCGCTCGACCCGCTGGGAAAGGTGACACGTTCGACCGTATGATCAGGGTCTCCTTCCTCGGCAACTGGGGTCGCACGAGCCGCTCGAACCGGACCGTCCGACGCAACAAGGAATTCCGCCGCCGCCCAGCCCGAGACCCGTCCGTCGCTGACATGGCACCATTCGCGCCCTTCGGCCTGCATGCAGCCGAGGTTTTCGACAACGGCACCTCCAGGCAGTTTGCTCACCATCGGAGAGGAAGTCGACGGGCGTGAATGAACGATGAGCCTCGAATCCACGTTGACTTCGAAATGATCGGGCTCGCCGGTTAAGGTCTCGGGGGCCGGGGCGCTCTCCCCGGACACGATGGTGCAATAACCACCCGCGCTGCCGGGCGGCACATATCCGACGATTAGGCCGCTTCCATCCTCTTCGGTACTGATGGTGAAATCGATCCCACCGGCCGTTGCCTCGAAATAATCGGGATTGTACATCCTCACGCTGGCCGGGGCACCGTTCACACGCACATTCCCGCCGGCATCCGAGGTCACGCGCAATCCCATCGGACAATCCGCCGAGAATACCGGCATATCGGCCTGCGCCGTGCCCGCCAGTGAAAGCGCCGCACATGCAACCAATGGCAGGATGGCCCCGCGCCTCAACGATACTGATTTCAATTCATCCTCTCCCTTGAACAGGCGACAAACGCGCACTCGTGCAGAACATAGCACGAGGCGATCGACGCGGGTATCAATCATACCGCCCTGCGCCGGCCCGCTCCCTGGTTATCACCCGCCCGTCAGCTTTGCCGGAACCATCCCTGCCACATTTCAGGAAATGCAGGCGGCGGCCGCAGTTTGCGACCGCCACAATCATCGGAATGGCTCGGGTCGAATTGTGCCCCGTCAGCCCCTGTAATGCGGCGCTTCGACGTCAAGGCGTCTGCGGATGGCGCACCATTCAAGCTCACCTTCGTAGCCGTACCAGTCGCTGGCGGCCATGTCGCGCAGGTGGCGGTCCTGTTCGGTTTGCGGAATCTTCCGGATCCTGGCCCCGCCCGCCCCAGATTTCTGAACCTCGAGTTGCACCGCGCAGGCCTGATCGAGGTAGAAGGCCCGAAAGAACGCCTCTCCGGCGTCACGGCCAAAGACGAACGCGCCGTGCCACGCCTCCATGATGGCCTTCTTGCCGCGTCCCGCAGCCAGCAATCCGGTGAGGAAGTCGTCGGTGCACTCGAACTCGTAATCGGTGTAGCCCAACACATCGCCGCCG
Organism: Lutimaribacter marinistellae; assembly: GCF_042648365.1. Classification (NCBI taxonomy): domain Bacteria; kingdom Pseudomonadati; phylum Pseudomonadota; class Alphaproteobacteria; order Rhodobacterales; family Roseobacteraceae; genus Lutimaribacter; species Lutimaribacter marinistellae. The sequence goes on from NZ_JBHRXI010000016.1 coordinate 1,994, forward strand.
CCGATCATCAGGTAGGCCTGCGAATAGGGCAACAGCCCGTCCTCCTGTGCCGAAACGCCCATGATCGCCTTGGTATGAACATGCATGATGCAGTTCATGTCCGGCTCGGCTTCGAAAAACAGCTTGCCGATCTCCGTGGCCGAGGGGTTGGGCTCCCCATTCTGGGGATTGTGATTGGTCCGGTCGAAACCGACCTTGATCAGGTTCGAGGCAGTGACCTCTTCGTGCATCCACCCGTAATGATGCGTCAAAAGTGCCTCTTCGCCCGGCACGCGCACCGCATGCCATTGGTTCGTCAGATCCGTCAGCCGGTACTTGACCAGCGCATTGTAGATCGCGGCAAGCTCGCAGCGGGCGTCCCATTCCGCGTCCGAGCAGTTCGCCGGTCGTTGTCCCGAAGGGTTCGGTGTCTGGATGTTCATGATCGTGGTCTCCCGCCAAATTTTCGGTAGGGTATTCCGGCACTTTGGGTATTTCTTACCTTCAACAGCCCGTTTCTTGACTTCAGCGACCGCGCAATGCCTCACGTAACGTTCATACTCGTGCCCGGCTTTCAAAGCCTCGCCTATGTGCTGGCCTGCGAAACCTTGCGGATTGCGAACAAATGCGCCGGACGCCCGGTTTTCACCTGGGACACGCGCGGCTTGGACGACGGGCCGATACAGGCCTCGAACAACAGCTGGATCGCCCCGGACCGGCAGGATTGGCCGGACCCTGCGCAGGCCGACCTGGTCTTGATCTGCGCGGGATACGACGTTCCGGTCACGGTACCGGCACGAGCGCGCGCCTTTCTTGCCCGCGCATCCGGTCACGGCGCGGTACTGGGCGCGGTCGACACTGGCACGGTCCTGCTGGCACGGCTTGGTTATCTCAATGGACGGGCCGCCGTCGTCCACCACGAGGCCGAGGCCAGTTTCCGCGAGTTCCGGCCGGATATCGACCTGCGCGATACCATCTTTCATTTTGACGGAAGGATCCTGACCGCCGCAGGCGGCACGGCCACCGGCGACGCCATGCTGGCATGGATTGCCGCATCGGAAACGCCCGACCTCGCCGCCCGCTGCAGCGAGGCGATGGTGCATGGCAGGGTGCGCGAAGCCGGGGAGCGACAGCGCCTGTTGCCGAATACCGATCCTGTCTTGCAAGAGATGGTTTCGCTGATGCATCTGCACATGGAAACGCCCCTGCCCCTTTCGGAACTCGCCGCTAGGCTCGGTATCAGCGCAAAGGTTCTGCGCCAACGATGCGCCCGCCACCTGGGGCAGACACCGGCCGATTACTACCTTACCCTGCGGCTCGATACGGCGCGGACACTCGTGCTCGATACACAGATGAGCATGACGGATATCGGCCTGAGGTGCGGCTTCGGTTCTGCCGCAGCATTTTCCAGGGCGTTCCGCAATTACTTCGGATCGCCGCCCCTCAGGTTCCGAAGACAGAACAGCAGGCCGGCTGCAAAAACCCGGTCTTGATTGGTTTGCAGGAGGGGCCTCACATTACCGGCCATCGATCGGGTCAGAATTCGAACCCATCCATGTCGGCCAGGAACGCCTCGAAGAAATCCGTGAACGTTGCCACCAAGGGCGGCAGCGCCTCGTAGGGCGGATAATAGAGCGACAGCCAGAGCGATGGCACGGACCAATCCGGCAGAACGGTTTCCACCTCTCCGTTTTTGAGCCCCTCGGCTGCGATGAACCTTGGCAAGACAGCCATCCCTGCCCCGTTCAACACCATCGAATACAGGAAGTCGCCGTTGTTTGAGTGAATGCCCGATCCTGTCCTGACGGATCGTTTCAATGCCCCTTTGCGGAACCGCCATGTCTCCCGCGCGTCACCCGCGCCGTAAGAAAGACACAGATCCGGGTCGAGGGTTTCGGGATCGTCTGGATGGCCGTAGCGTTCGAATAGGCTCGGCGAGGCGATGGCAAGGCGCGGCACCTCGCAGATCTTGCGCCAGATCGTGGACTTGTCGCGCGGCGGCTCGGACACCCGGATCGCAAGGTCGCACTCCTCGGCGACGATATCCACCAGGCGGTCGGTCAGCATCACGCTCAGGTCGATATTCGGATAGGCCAGTTTGAAGCTGCTCAACAACCGGGGCAAAAGCCGGAGCCCGAACGACATCGGCGCGTTGATCGCCAGCCGCCCCCGATGCGGCTGCATCTCGCGGTCCAACTCGTCCCTGACGTTGTCGAACGCCTCGACAAGGGGCCGGTAACGTGCGGCGACGACCGCGCCGGCGGATGTCAGCGAGACCTGCCGCGTCGTGCGCACAAGCAGCTGCTGGCCAAGCTCCTCCTCCAGACGCGCGACGACTCGGGTGACCGAGGCCGGCGTCATGCGCAGGGATTTCGCAGCCGCTGCAAAGCTTTGCAGGGCAGCAACTTCGAGGAAAACACGGATCGGCTTCAGTTCCTGCATGCGGGATTATTACCCTCAGTGCAACAATCAATGCAAAACAATTATTATTCCGATCAACGGCCAAATTTCTATCTTGTTACGCAACAACCACGGAACTCCAAGAGGCCGAAATGGAAAAGCACATCAAAGGGCTTCACCACATCACGTCGATGGCGGCGAATGCGAACCAGAACAACGCGTTTTTCACCCAGACCCTTGGGCTGCGCCGGGTCAAGAAGACCGTGAACTTCGACGCGCCCGAGGTCTACCACCTGTACTACGGCGACGAGCACGGCACCCCCGGCTCCGTCATGACTTACTTCCCGTTCGGCCACATGCCACGAGGGGCACGCGGCACCGGAGAGGTCGGCGTTACCGAATTCGCCGTGCCCACCGGCTCGCTTGGCTTCTGGAAAGAGCGGCTTGCCAACGAGGGCGTCCAGGGATTGCGGCAGGACAGCTTCGTCGGAGAAGCGCGCCTGTCCTTCAACGGACCCGACGGCGACAGCTTCGCACTGGTCGAAAGCGATCCCGAAGGCCGCTTGGCCTGGACGGGCAGCGGTGTCGATGACAGCGTCGGTATCCTCGGCTTTCACGGCGCGCGTTTCAGGTTGCGCGACGCTGCGGCGACCGGAGAATTGCTGCGCTTCATGGGCTATGAGAAAGACGAGACCGAAGGGTCCGTCACCCGTTACCGCATCGAGGGTGGCAACGCGGCCCGCACGATCGACCTCGAGGAACTGCCGCAGGCAAATGCGGCCCGGCAGGGGTCCGGCTCTGTCCACCATATCGCCTTCGCGGTCGAAGACCGGGCGGCGCAGGCCGAGGTGCGCAAGGCTCTGCTCGACACCGGCTACCAGGTCACGCCGGTGATCGACCGCGATTACTTCTGGGCGATCTATTTCCGGACACCGGGCGGCGTGCTCTTCGAGATTGCCACCAACGAACCCGGCTTCGACCGGGACGAAGACACCGCTCACCTGGGCGAGGCGCTGAAGCTGCCGGAACGGTATCGTCCCTTCCGCGATCAGATCGAAGCCCGCTTGCCGGAACTCGCCTGAAGAACCCGTCCATGACATCGCAAGACTACGTCTCGTTGATCAAGGAGCCTTCGGGCACCGCGCCACTCGTCTTTGCCTTCCACGGGACGGGTGGTGACGAAAATCAGTTCTTCGGCTTCGCCCAGGAACTGCTGCCCGAGGCAGGCGTGGTTTCGCCGCGCGGAGATGTGTCGGAAAGGGGCGCCGCGCGCTTCTTCCGGCGCACAGGCGAAGGCGTCTACGACATGGACGACCTTGCGCGGGCGACACTCAAGATGGCCGCTTTCGTGAACGACTGGAAAACGAAGCATCCCGGGCGGCCGATCTACGGATTCGGCTATTCGAACGGTGCCAATATCCTCGCCTCGGTGATGATGGCGCGTCCCGATCTGTTCGACCGGGTCGGCCTGCTGCATCCGCTGATCCCGTGGGAGCCCGAACCGACGCAGGGGCTGATCGACAGGCAGGTTCTGATCTCCGCCGGCCGGCACGATCCGATCTGCCCTTGGCCGCTTACGCAGCGCCTTGTGGACTGGGCCGGGGCGCAGGGCGCTCAGGTGTCCACCTCGGTCCACGATGGCGGCCACGAATTGCGCCAGCAAGAGGCCTACGCGCTGGCGCAGTTGTTGCAGTCTCCCGCCGGAAACGGTGCGGCATGAAACGGTTATCCCCGGTCATCCCGCATCGCGGTCAGCGGGGCGGGCCGATCCCGCCCGCCCCTCACCCGATACCCGCGTCCCTGCCCGAATACCAAACCGATCACCTGTCCCGTCACACCTACCCGGCAAGCTGAGCAAACGGAGAAACACCATGTCGAAACTCGACGTACTGACACTTGGCAACAGTCAGTTGATCTTTATCGACCACCAGCCGCAGATGGCATTCGGCGTTCAGTCGATCGATCGGCAAACGCTCAAGAACAACACCGTCGCGCTGGCCAAGGCCGGCAAGATCTTCGACGTTCCGACGATCATCACCACGGTCGAGACCGAGAGCTTCTCGGGCCATACCTACCCCGAACTGCTCGACATCCACCCCGATGCGCCGCTGCTGGAGCGTACGTCGATGAACTCGTGGGATGACCAGAAAGTCCGCGATGCGCTGGCCAAGGGGGCCGCGGACGGACGCAAGAAAATCGTTGTCTCCGGCCTCTGGACAGAAGTGTGTAACCTGACCTTCGCGCTGTCCGCGCTGAAAGACACCGATTACGAGATCTACATGGTGGCCGATGCCTCGGGCGGCACGTCCGAGGATGCGCATAAATACGCGATGGACCGGATGATCCAGGCCGGTGTCATCCCCGTCACCTGGCAACAGGTACTGCTGGAATGGCAACGCGACTGGGCCCGAAAGGAGACATACGACGCCGTTATCTCTCTCGTGCAGGAGCATTCGGGCGCATACGGCATGGGCGTCGATTACGCCTACACGATGGTACACAAGGCCCCCCACCGCACGACCCACACAGGCCAAAGGCTGGAACCGGTACCCGCCCCTTCGGCGGCGGAGTGACCAGCCTGCCTGTCGGGGGCACTTGTCCTCCTCCCAAGCACGCCTCCGGCAGGCCCTTAACGATGGAGAACGGAAAATGACCACACGTCGCCGCAGCCTGCTTGCCGGCATCGGAGCGATGGCCGCCCTTGGCGCCGCTCGTCCACACCTAGCCTGGAGCCAGACCATGACCGCACCCGACCTTGTCTTGCGAAACGGCCGGATCACCACGTTGGATCCGGCCAGCCCCGATGCGACCGCCATCGCCATTTCCGACGGGCGCGTGCTTGCAACCGGCAGCGATGCCGAGATCATGCAGATGTCCGGCAGCGACACCGAGGTCATCGACCTGAGCGGCCGGAGGGTCATTCCCGGTCTGAACGACAGCCACACGCATGTGATCCGCGGCGGTTTGAGCTACAACATGGAACTGCGGTGGGAAAACGTCCCGTCCGTCTCGGACGCGCTCGCCATGCTGCGCCGACAGGCGGCAAACACGCCCGCGCCCCAATGGGTCCGTGTCGTCGGCGGGTGGTCCGAATTCCAGTTTGCCGAGCGTCGCATGCCGACGCTGGACGAAATCAACGAGGCCGCGCCCGATACCCCGGTCTTCATCCTCCATCTTTACGCGCGGGCGCTTCTGAACCAAGCCGCCCTGAGGGCGCTTGGGATCGACAAGAACACGCCCAACCCGCCGGGTGGCGAGATCGAACGCGACGCAAATGGCAATCCCACGGGTATGCTTATCGCGCGGCCATCCGCGCTGATCCTCTATTCGACACTGGCGCAGGGCCCGAAATTGCCTATCGAGGACCAGATCAACTCCACCCGCCATTTCATGCGCGAGTTGAACCGGCTTGGCGTGACCAGCGTGATCGACGCCGGTGGCGGCGGGCAGAACTATCCCGAGGATTACGACGTCGTGCAGAAACTGCATGACGATGATCAGCTGACCCTGCGCATCGCCTATAACCTGTTTGCGCAAAACGCCGGTCAGGAGTTGAGCGATTATGAAAAGTGGATCGGTATGACCGAACCCGGCGCAGGCGACGACTGGCTGCGCATGAATGGTGCCGGCGAAAACCTTGCATGGTCCGCCGCCGATTTCGAGAATTTCCTCGAACCGCGCCCCGACCCTGCCCCCGTGATGGAGGCAGAGCTTGAAAAGATCGTGGAACTGCTGGCCACCAATGAATGGCCCTTCCGCATTCACGCCACCTATGACGAGACGATCGACCGCTTCCTGACCGTCTTCGAGCGCGTGAACCAGCGCCAGCCATTCAAGACCCGCTTCATCATCGACCACGCCGAGACGGTCAGCCCCCGCAATATCGAGCGGATCAAGGCGCTTGGCGGCGGGATCGCCACCCAGCACCGCATGGCCTTTCAAGGGGAGTATTTCGTCGACCGCTACGGGGCCGAGGCCGCGCAGGCAACCCCGCCGATCCGCGAGATGCTGAAGACCGGCCTGCCCGTTGGCGGCGGCACCGATGCCACGCGTGTGGCCAGCTATGACCCCTGGGTCGCCATGCACTGGCTGACGACCGGCAAGACGGTCGGCGGGCTCACGCTCTATGGCGAGGACAACCTGCTGACCCGCGAAGAGGCGCTGGCCATCTGGACCACCGGTTCGGCCTGGTTCTCCGGAGAGCAGGAGGTCAAGGGCAAGCTCATGCCGGGCATGTATGCCGACCTCGCCGTCCTGTCCGACGACCTGATGACCGTGCCGGACAATCGCATCCGTTCGATCACCTCGGTATTGACGGTGGTTGGCGGTCGAGTGGTGTTTGCCGATGGCGAGTTCTCGGTCCACAACCCGCCGCTGCCGCCCGCCTCGCCCGACTGGTCGGTGAACAAGCTGTTCGCCAGCCCCGCCGAACGCGAGGTCCCCCTGGCCCCGGCCGCGGTGCAACAGCGCTCCTGCCACGATGGCTGTTCCTCGGGATGCGGCATGCATGGGCACAGCCACGGTATCGCCTGGACCGCGCCGATCCCGGTTCGCGACAAATCCGCCTTCTGGGGCGCGCTCGGCTGCTCCTGCTTCGCCGTTTAACCCCCAACCCGTTCAGGAGATACAAGCATGTCCGACATCGCGATCACCCGTGAAGACAGCGACACCAAGGGGCGCTACGTGGCAACGATCACCGGCGTCGAAGGTGAAGGTGAGATGACCTTCTCCAAGGCGTCGGAAACCATGATCATCGTCGATCACACGGCGGTGCCGGACAGCATGCGTGGCATGGGGGTTGCCGGTGCGCTGGCCCTCCGCGTCATCTCCGACGCGCGGGCGGCGGGGCAAAAGATCGTCCCGCTGTGCCCCTTCCTGCGCGGTTACATGGATCGCCACCGCGAGGAGACATCAGATGTCCTCGGCTAGGTCGACGGGCGCCTTCGCGCCCTTTGCCCATCGCGCCTTTGCCCTGCTGTGGACGGCGACGCTGATCTCGAACATCGGCACCTGGATGCACGACGTGGGCGCCGGCTGGTTGATGACGACGCTCAACCCCAGCCCCGCCGTCGTGACGCTGGTGCAGGCTGCAACGACACTGCCAGTATTCCTCTTCGCGCTCTTTGCCGGCGCGCTGGCCGACCGGCTGGACAAACGGCGCATGCTGATCGCCATCAACGTGGGCCTGTTCGGGATCATCGCCTTGCTGGCCGCATTGGTCTGGCTGGGGCTGATGACCCCGCTGCTGCTGATCCTGTTCACCCTCGCCATCGGAACCGGCGCTGCCTTCATGGCGCCGGCCTGGCAGGCAGTGGTGCCGCAACTGGTTCCCCGCGACAACCTGAAACCCGCGATTGCGCTCAATTCGATGGGCATCAACATCAGCCGCGCTATCGGTCCGGCGCTTGCCGGGCTTCTGATCGCAAGCGTGGGGCTTGCCGCTCCCTTCGCGCTCAACGCGGCAAGCCACCTTGTCATCATCGCCGCGCTGCTGCTCTGGCGTCCCGAACCGCGGCCAGACCGGCGGCGCACGGGCAGCATCCTGTCCGAAATGGCGACAGGCCTGCGCCATGTTCGCCATAACGGTCCTATGCGGGCCACTTTGGTACGCGCGCTGGCGTTCTTTCTGTTTGCCTCCGCCTACTGGTCGCTGCTTCCACTGATCGCGCGCAGCGTCGAGGGCGGCGGGTCCGAGCTTTACGGCGCGCTCATGGCCCTGATCGGTGCCGGTGCGGTCACGGGCGCATTGCTGCTGCCGCGCATGCAAAACCGCCTCACCTCCGACCGAACCGTGCAGATCGGAACGGTGGGCACGGCAATAGCCCTTGTCGCGCTTGCGGTGTCCGGCGCAGGGTCTGCCCTGATGGCCGCGGCGTTTCTCGGCGGGCTCAGCTGGATAGCGGTGCTGACGTCCTTCAACGTGTCGGCGCAAACGGCGCTGCCCGACTGGGTGCGCGCACGCGGTCTTGCGGTATTCCTGATGGGCTTTTTCGGCTCCATGGCGCTGGGCTCGATCCTGTGGGGCCAGTTGGCGGCCGCAAGCTCTGTCCAGACTGCACTCCTCGTGGCGGCCATCGGCCTGATCGCCGGTCTCCTCGCCACCCGCCGTTTCACCGTCGGCCAGGGAGAAGGCCTCGACCTCGCCGCCGCATCGATCTGGCCGCAGGCACCGACGCTCGATACCGCGTCTTCACCCGATCAGCCCGCTATGGTGGTCGTGGAGTATCGCATAGCGGACGCCCAGCGCGATGCGTTTCTGACCGCCATCCGCTCGTTCTCGGGCGAAAGGCTTCGCAACGGCGCGACGCGCTGGGACCTGCATCAAGGCGTCGAAGACACCGAACTCTGGATCGAGAGCTTTCACCTGCCCAGCTGGAACGAACATCTCGAACAGCATGAACGCGTCACGCGCCACGATGCCGATCTCCAGAACCGCGTGCGATCCTTCGACATCCGGCCCTCCGGCCCCGTCGTTCGGCATTTTCTTGCACCGGGGTAAAGCCGCGCGCGATTTGGCTGCTATAACCGTTTTGAACACCTTTTGATCAAGGAAGCCCGAAGATGAGCTGGAACCCAAGTCAGAACCCTGAATGCCCACAATCCGGGCTCGACGCTCTCGAGACGCTGATCATCCCGCGCGCCCGCGATCTGGGCGGGTTCGAGGTGCGCCGCGCCCTGCCAAGCCCCAAACGCCAGATGGTCGGCCCGTTCATCTTCTTCGACCAGATGGGGCCCGCAGAATTCATCACCGAGGGCGGCATCGACGTGCGCCCGCATCCGCATATCGGCCTGGGCACCGTCACCTACCTGTACGAGGGCGAGTTCGAGCACCGCGACAGCCTCGGCACGCACCAGATGATCTATCCGGGCGAGGTGAACTGGATGGTCGCGGGCCGCGGCGTCACCCATTCCGAACGCACCAGCGCCGATACCCGTGCCACGCGGCACAAGCTGTTCGGCATCCAGACATGGATCGCACTGCCCGAAGACCGCGAGGACATGGCACCAGATTTCGAGCATCACAAGGAAGCGGTCCTGCCCATGATCGACGACAATGGTGTGCAGGCGCGTCTGATCCTCGGCAACGCCTATGGCGAGACAAGCCCGGTCACCATGCAGTCCGAGACCTTCTACCTTGACGTGGTGCTTGAGCCCGGCGCGCATTTCCCCCTGCCCGAAAATCACGAGGATCGCGGCCTCTACATCACCCAGGGTTCCGTCGAAATCGCAGGGGAGACCTTTGACGCAGGCCGCATGATGGTTTTCCGGCCCGGCGACCGCATCAGCGTTCGCGCGGGTGCGCAGGGGGCGCGGCTCATGGCGCTTGGCGGCGCCACCATGAACGAGAGCCGTTACATCTGGTGGAACTTCGTGTCCTCTTCGCTCGACCGGATCGAAGAGGCGAAAGAGGCGTGGAAGGCGGAGAACTGGGGCGACGGTCTTTTCCGGCTGCCGCCGGGGGACGAGGACGAACATATCCCGATCACGCCAGAACTGGAGCGCATGATGCCGCGCGCAAAATGACAGCGCCGCGTGTTTGTATAGGGCCAGTGACTTCACGAAGGCGTCAAGCCGCTTGCTAAACCGACCCGCCCGGCCAATCTGTCACAAGCTGACCAGTATCCCTTTGTGCCTGAGCAGGCGAGACCGAGAAGGAGAACAGACCATGCGCGTGAACGCGGATTTCAGCGAACGCACCCTCGTCCGCTTCGACGAGAACGACTGGGTTCCCTCACCGATGGCCGGCGTCGAACGCAAGATGCTGGACCGGATCGGCGACGAGGTTGCGCGCGCGACCACCATCGTCCGTTTCGCCCCCGGCAGCGCATTTTCCGCCCACACCCATGACGGGGGCGAAGAGTACCTCGTGCTCGACGGCACGTTTCAGGACGAGGACGGGGATTTCCCGATCGGCTCTTACGTGCGCAACCCGCCGACCTCGTCCCACACGCCTGCGGCGCAGGACGGGGCGACGATCCTTGTAAAGCTGCATCAGTTCGACTTGCGCGACCGCAAGCAGGTGCAGATCGACAGCGGCAAGGCGGATTGGACGGAAACGGCTGAAGGGGTCGTCGCCCTGCCCCTTCACGAGGATGATCGCGAAACCGTCGTCATGGAGCGGTGGGAACCCGGCGTGACCCGTGCGCTCGACGCCTCGGGCGGGTTGGAGGTCTTCGTGATCGAAGGCGCAATCACCGAAGGCGGCGACAGCCTGAACCGGTGGGACTGGCTGCGCCTGCCGGTCGGTACCCGGTTCGAGGCGGCGGCAGGGCCCGAAGGCGCCCGCGTCTGGATCAAGACGGGCCACCTGCGCCACGTCACCGAACGGGCGGCATGACGCCCGATACCGAGGTCGCCATCATCGGTGCGGGGCTTTCGGGCCTCGCGCTTGCGCAGTCTCTGCGGACCGAAGGACGCAACGTGGTCCTGCTAGAGGCACGCGACCGTCCCGGCGGCCGCGTCCTGTCGCAGGATGGCTACGACCTCGGCCCGGCCTGGATCTGGCCGCACAACCGTCGCATGCTGGCCCTTGCCGACCGGCTCGGGTTGCAACTCTTTGCGCAGCACAGCGACGGCAAGCTCGTGTTCGAAGACGCGCACGGATCCGTCAGGCGCGATCTCGATTTCGCGACCATGGGTGGCGCACTGCGCGTCGTCGGTGGGCTGTCGATGGTCACGGACGCGCTTGCGCGGGATCTCGGCGATATCCTGCATCTGGGGCGCCTTGTTCAGCAGGTCATTGAAGAACCCGGCGGCGTCACGGTCACCGGGCAGGAATTCACACTGCGCGCCGAGCGTGTTGTCGTCGCCCTGCCGCCGCGCCTCACGGTCGGTCTGGGGCTATCCGTTCCCGACGTGCCGACCTGGATGGCAGGCCACGCCAAGCTCGTCGCGGTGTTCGACAGCCCGTTCTGGCGGAACCAAGGGCTGAACGGCGACGCGATTTCCCATCGCGGCCCGTTGGCCGAAATCCACGACGCTTCCCCCATGGATGCGACCGAAGGTGCCATGTTCGGTTTCGCAATGCCCGGCGCGGCCCGGGATCCCGAGTTCCGCAGTCGGGCGATGGACCAGCTCGCCCGGCTGTTCGGGCCAGAGGCCGCCACCCCCCGCCACGTGTTCATCAAGGACTGGAGCACGGACCCAGCGACGTCGGTACAGGCCGATCAGACACCTCCCGCCGCCCATCCCCGGTACAGGGCGATCCGCCCGACGCAAAAGGTGATCTTTGCCGGAACAGAAACCGCTCTTGTCGAAGGTGGCTTTCTCGAAGGCGCGCTCGAGGCCGCCGAAACAGCACGTGAACAGCTGCTGAAAGACTACGCCAGCTTCTGAAACGGGCAATCCCAGGGCCAGGTTTGTACAAACCAGGATTACGTTCAGCTGTCCGGCGTCAAACCCTTCCGCAGCAGAAAACGCTGTATCTTGCCGCTCGGCGTCTTTGGCAAATCGGACACGAACTCGATCAGCCGTGGATAGGCGTGGGCCGAAAGGCGTGTCTTTACATAGTCTTGCAACTCGGCAGACAGGCTTTCGCCCGGCTCATGCCCTGCGGCCAGGACGATCACGGCCTTCACCACCTCGGTCCGCTCCTTGTCGGGGACTCCGATGACGGCCGCTTCGGTCACTGCCGGATGCTCGATCAGCGCGCTTTCGACATCAAACGGCCCGATACGATAACCCGAAGAGGTGATCACATCGTCGCTGCGCCCCACGAAAGAGATACAGCCCTGCGCATCGCGCTCGACCGTGTCGCCAGTCAGGTAAAACCCGCCTTCGATCGACTTCGATGGTTGATCCAGATAGCCCTTGAACCACAGCAGCGGCGACTTCTCGATATCGACCGCCAACTGACCGGGCTCATCAGGCGCGGCGACGCTGCCATCCTCGGCCAGAACCTCGACGCGGTAGCCCGGCATCTCGTACCCGGCGGATCCCGGCCGGACAGGATGATCCAGCCGATGATGGTTGTTTACCAGCATACCGGTTTCGGTCTGCCCGTAGTGATCCTTTATCGAGACGTCCAGAACGTCATCGAACCACCGGATCACTTCCGGGTTCAGCGGCTCCCCTGCGCTGCTGACGCAGCGCAGGCTGCCACGCAGGTTCTCCGCGCGCTCTGCGCCCGAGGCAATGATCAGGCGATAGGCTGTCGGCGCGCCTGCAAAGTTCGAAACGCCCAGCCGCGAGATCACATCGAAGGTGGCATCGACCGTGAACCCCGCCTCGACAAGGGTCGTCTGGTGACCCAGCAGCAGCGGCCCCAGCACGGCGTAGTACAAGCCATAGGCCCAGCCCGGATCGGCGATATTCCAGAATACATCGTCTGGGCGCAGATCGATGCCATCCACCATGTAGGCCCGGATGGCGATCATGGCGCTGAGCGGAACAGGCACACCTTTCGCGGGGCCCGTCGTTCCTGACGTCGCCATCATGAACATGAGGTCGTCACCATGCCGCAGAACGGGTTCGAACCGGTCGGATTGCGCGGCCAACGCCCGACGCAGATCGACCTCGGTACCGTCCGTTTGCGCATCCGTCTCAGCATAAACCGCGACAGGCGGGCAGCTTGCGACATCGTTCAGCTTGCCGAGATTGGCGCGATCCGTCACGACCAGCCGGGCACCGCTCATGGCAAGTCGGTCCTGGATCGCTTTCGGCCCGAACGCGGTGAACAGCGGCTGATACACCGCCCCGGCGCGAAGGGTGCCTAGGATCGTGACGACCAGATCGGGCGTGCGCGGCAAGAGCCCGGCAACAACGTCTCCGGGCCTGATCCCTTGCTCGACAAGAAAATTCGCAAACCGCGCGGTGTCCTGCTTCAGCTGGGCGAAGCTGCGCGTCTCATGCCGCCCATCCAGCGCGATCCAGTCCAGCGCCTTTCGGTCGCCGGTCGCATAGCGGTCGCAGCACTCGGCACATGCATTCACACCATCCGAGAAACTGCCGACAAACTCCGACTTGGCCCGGTTCAGGTCAAAGTCGCGGCGAGCCTCGGAATAGGAACGTCGGGGCGTTGCATCGGATCGGTCGGACATATCGTTGGTCCTTCTACTTGGGCCAGGCTCCAGCATGCGACGAAACCGCCAGGTTTTCTACGGCCGGGCATTGGCCCGCCCCGCACACCGCCCCGCTGAAACCGATGGCGCGATCGGTCAGCTTTCGACTGGCACCACCGCCCGCTGGTAAAGGTGCCAGGTTGTGTGGCCAAGGATCGGCAGGGTGAATATCAGGCCCAGGAACGCCGGAACCAGCGACAACAGCATGGTGACCGAGATGATCGCCGCCCAGGACAGCATCACCACCGGGTTTTCGCGGACCACCTGAACCGATGTCAGCATGGCGGTCACGAAATCCGTCTCCCGGTCCATCAGCATGGGCATCGCCACAACCGTCACCGTGAACAGCACGGCCGACAGGAACGCGCCGACACAGGTACCGATCGCCAGGAAGATCCAGCCCTCGGGGGTAAAGAACACGATGTTCAGGAACCCTTCGAAATCCGAAAAGGATGCATTTTGCAGGATGATCGCCAGCCACAGCCGGATCTGGTAGGTCCAGACCCAGAAGATGAACAGCGTGACAAAAGCCATCCAACCCATTTCGCGTTTGCGCTGATGGGCCATGACGGTCAGGATCTCGAACCAACCGAAACTCTCGCCCGTCTGCAACCGGCGCGACATCTCGTACAGCCCGGCGGCGGCGAACGGCGCGACCAGCGGAAAGCCGACGGCGGCGGGAATGATCATCCAGATCTTGCCGAGCCAGACCAGCGTCCAGACGAATAGCAATCCGAAAACCGCGTAGAACAGCCCGAAAAACCCGCTCATCACCGGGCGTGCAAGGAAATCGGAGAACCCGGCCCTGAGCGAGTCCGATATGTCGGCCGCGGTGATCTTGTTGACTTCGGGCATGCTCGGTTGCTGCGGCGCCAGATTGTCCGGGGGTGTCGCCCCTTCAGTGCTGGATGTCATGACATACCCCTCCCAAAGCATGGCATCGCACCGGCCCGTCGCCCGACGGAACCGGCCGTGAAACAGACATCTCTCCTCCGTGGTCAAGCTTGCATCAGCACCGGCACAAGGGCAAGGCTTGACCTCCGCCACCACCCCGCGCCCCGACGAATGAGTTGAACCCCTCCCCCCGTCCGCTAACGTGGCACGCGGCAACCGAGGGAGGACACCATGTGGCCTGATGACAGACTGACCCGCCTTCTGGGCATCGAACATCCGATCATTCAGGCGCCCATGGCCGGCACCACGACGCCAGCGCTGGTGGCCGCGATCGCAAATGCCGGTGGCATGGGCAGTCATGGTTGCGCCGCGCTCTCCCCCGAGACGCTGGAACGCGACATGACCGAGATGCGCGCGGCCACCAATGGCGCGGTCAACCTCAACTTCTTCTGCCATGCGAAACCCGAGATGTCCGAGGCGGCGCATAGCGATCTGCTGGCCGAGCTCGCCCCCGATTACCAGCGCGCCGGGGCAAACCCGCCCTCGAACATGCCCGAGGTGGCCTCGCCACGCGCCTTCGGCCCGGCAGAGCTTGCGCTCCTCCTTGCCCATCCGCCCGCCGTGGCGAGTTTCCATTTCGGCCTGCCGGACCCCGACGCCATCGCCGCGCTGAAAACCGCTGGCTGCAAAATCCTCGCCTCTGCCACCACCGTCGCCGAGGCCCGCTGGCTCGCAGAGCGCGGCGCCGATGCCATCATAGCCCAGGGGTGGGAAGCCGGCGGCCACAGGGGCGTGTTCCTCGATGTCGAGAACGATGCCCAAGTCGGCCTCTTCGCGCTGCTGCCGCAAATCGTGGATGCGGTGGCGGTGCCCGTGATCGCCGCGGGCGGTATCGCGGACGGGCGCGGGATCGCGGCGGCCTTTGCGCTGGGGGCGTCTGGTGTGCAGATCGGCACCGCCTTCATCGACTGCGCCGAGGCCGCGCAACGCGACTGGCATATCGCCGCCTTGCAGGAGGGGCATGACGACAGCACGATGATCTCATCGGCGGTTTCCGGCCGCCCGGCCCGCGCCCACCGCACGCCGTGGCTGACCCGGATGAAAGACGTCACATCTGCACCTTTCCCGCTGATGTATCACTACACCCGCCCGCTGCAGGCGGCCGATCCAGAGCCGCATCACTTCGCGCTCTACGGCCAATCCGCAGCCCTGCGTCCCGCCGGATCGGCCCGTGACCGGTTCGACCAACTGGTGACCGATGCGCAAAAGGCGCTCGTCCCCGCCGGCTGACCGGCGGGTTTTCACCGACAGGACACAGGCTCACGCAAATTTCAGGTCCGCAGGCTGGACCTGAAAGGCGTCAGGCCATATTCCTGCACCCGAATGTCGAGCAGTCCACCGGAGGTCCACCATGTCGCAGTATCGCATCACGCGTCGAGGCGCCCTTCTTGGCGCGGCCGCCACGCTGGCCAGCCCTGCCCTCGTGCGGGCGCAAAGCCTCGATGCCTTTCCGCAGAACGAAGAGGTCATCCGTGACCAGGTTCCGACACGCCGCAACTCTTCGGCCTTTCGCAAGCAGGAATGGCAGGATCATTTCAGCCAGCTCGGCCAGGGCTGCCTGCTGGCCGATATCTCCAGCCGCGCGGTGCATTACTGGGGTCCTGACGGCGTGACCTACCGGCTCTACCCCTCGTCCGTCCCGATGACCGAGGAACTGACCAAGCGCGGTTATACCTCGGTGGTCCGCAAGACCGAGTTTCCCAGCTGGACGCCAACCGCCTCGATGCGCGAGCGCGACCCGACCCTGCCGGTCCGCATGGAAGGCGGCGAACCCGGAAACCCGCTTGGCACGCGCGCGATGTATCTGGGCTGGCCGGCCTACCTCGTGCATGGCACGCATGACACGCGCAAGATCGGGCGGCAAAGCTCTTCGGGCTGCATCGGCCTTTACAACCAGCATGTCGAAGAGCTCTACGAACTGGTTCAGGTCGGCACGCAAGTGCGCCTCGTCTGAGACGCGCCTGCGCGGCGCTCACTCCATCGCGAAGGTCAGGCCGAAGCTGAACACCGCATCGGCCGCCTGCCCGCCTGCCGGGATCGCCTGCATGAACACGTTGCGATAGCGCGCCTGAAGCCCGGCAATCGGCACCACGTCTCCGATGGCGTGGCTGAACTGTTGCCCGTTGCCCGGGTACCATGAGAACCCGCCGAACAGGTCCAGCCCCCAGTCATCGGTCTTGACGAACGGATAGGCCAACGACAGCGCCAGCGAGCCGTCGCCATAGCTGTTGCGATAAGCCCCCGCGGCGATATCGAGGTTGCCGCGCCACACCCTCTCGTCCCAGACGAGGATGATGCCGGGGTTGAACTCCTCGAAATTTCGCGTGGCACCAACATGATGCGACCCCAAAAGGATCGACACCCGGTCGGGTCCCGCCTGCGCATCGTGCTGACCTGCCGCGAAAAACGCCGCAACAGCGGCCGCCGCCAGAACTCTCATATCACTGCCTCTCGTTGCGCCCCCTCTGTCGGGGGGCTGCCTTGGGCGCAGATTGCCCGCACCCCCGCGCAGCGGCAAGGGACCGGGGCACAATCGGCCGGGCGCTGTGCCTTTCAGGTCTTGCGCACCCAGATCGACTGCGCCCGCCCTTCGCCAAGGCACGGCAGGGCCCCGACCGCGTCGGGACGCGCGCGCTGCAGGTAGTAACCGGGCCACAGCATCTCGTACCGACCCGCTTGCAGCATGGCATGCAGCACGTATTGCTCGCCCCATCCCGGACAATCATAGAAGAAACGCTTGGGATATTCGTAGGGCAGGAACACGTCGTGCACATGGATCACCACGCCCGGTGCCAATGCCGGGATGATGTTGCAGAACAGGTGCGCCACGTCATTGGCGATACGGGCCACGTGGCTTGAATCGATGAACAGCACATCGCCAGATTTCAGGCTAGCAAACAGCGCCGGATCAACTGCCTCGACCCGGCCCTGCTCGAACCGGTCCACCACATGGGCGATATCGGCGCGCGGCCAGGGATCGATGGCCGTGATCTGCGTCTCGAACCCGCCATCTATCGCCGCCTGACGGGTAACCCTAGTAGAGTTGCCGCAGCCCACCTCGATCACCCGCGCGGGGCGGAACCGCCGCATCATCAGGTACAGCGCATCGGCATCGGGACTGTCGTAATACCCGTTGGGCTGGGCATATCCGGTCTGGTTGCGCCCCGCCTTCAGCGCGTCCAGCGCCTCGCGGTATTCGGTCCATTCCGCTGCAAGCTGGGTGATATCGAACCCCTCCATGCCCGGCGACAGCGCATAGACCGGGCGATCGAGATGTCCGGCCGCCTCGCGCTCCTCCAGCCGCGCGCGCTCCTCCCGCTCGGGCGCCCGGTCGATCAGGCGCACCCCGAACCGGTCGATCTGTCGGTTGAGGCGGGCGAACTTGCGGGGCTTCATCGGCGGTCTCCGGTACGAAAGGGCTGCGCGTTGCTTAGCCCGCCCTGCACGCTATCGCCAGCGACATATGCCCGCGCCGCACCGTACGCCCCTCTTCACAAACCGCGCCTTTCGCGATTGACTGCCTGAGACAAGGCAGGGAGACGCGCATGCAGCAGGATTTCACCATCGGCATCGAAGAGGAATACCTGCTCGTCGATCGCGACACGCTGGAACTGGCCGAGGCGCCCGATGCGCTGATGGCCGCCTGCCAGGCCGATTTCGAAGGCCAGGTCAGCCCGGAATTCCTGCAATGCCAGATCGAGGTCGGCACCCGCCCGCACGCGACGCTGGAAGGTGCGCGCGAAGATCTCAAGCGGCTCCGCTCCTGCGTCTCGGCGCGGGCGGCCGAGCACAACCTTTCGCCCATCGCGGTTTCCTGCCACCCCTTTGCCAATTGGCGCGACCAGCATCACACCCACAAGGAGCGCTACGATTCCCTGCAGAATGCACTCGGCGGCGTGGCACGGCGGATGCTGATCTGCGGGATGCATGTCCATGTCGGCGTCGAGGATCGCAGCCTGCGCACCGACCTGATGCCGCAGCTATCCTATTTTTTGCCGCACATGCTGGCGCTGTCGGCCTCCTCCCCTTTCTGGAACGGCGAGGATACCGGGCTCAGTTCCTACCGGCTGACCGTCTTCGACAATCTGCCGCGCACCGGTCTGCCCCCGGCCTTTGCCAGCTGGTCGGAATTCGAACGTACCACCGGCACATTGATCGACCTTGGCCTGATCGAGGATACCAGCAAGATATGGTGGGATCTGCGCCCCTCGCACAGCTACCCCACGCTCGAGACACGGATCATGGACGTCTCGCCCCGGCTCGAGGATGCGCTGACGCTGGCGGCAATGGTGCAGGCGCTGGTTCGGATGCTGTGCCGCCTGCGCGACCGCAACCTGCGCTGGCGCGCCTATGACAGGTTCCTCATCGCCGAGAACCGCTGGCGCGCACAGCGCTACGGCACCGGCGAGGGGCTCATTGATTTCGGGGATCGCACGATCAAACCGGTCTCGGCCCTGATGGAGGAACTTGTGGGCCTTCTGGCCGAAGATGCCGAGGCGCTCGGAACCATGGCCGAGATCGCCCGCCTGCCCCGCATCGCCAGCGAAGGAACATCCGCCACCCGACAGCGTCGCATCCACGCCGAGGCCGAGGCCGGCGGCCAGGATGCCGGACGCGCCGTGGTCCGCCACCTGATCGAGGAGTTTCACGCCGATCTGTAGGCCACCGGCCGCCGGTCCGCGCCAGAACCCGCGTGATTTGCAGGGCTGCAAGCCGCCTTTGCGGGATTGACGCTTGATCCTGCGCAAATGCGGGCGTAGGCAATTAAACGAGCGTTCATTTATGCCCCATCGGGCACATGCCGGAAGAGGAGACGTCATGGATTTCGCTTTGACCGAGGAACAGACCGCCATCTTCGATATGGCCCAGGCCTTCGGGCAGGAACATATCGCCCCCTTCGCCCGCCAGTGGGAGGCCGAGGGCACCATCCCCAAGGACCTGTGGCCCCGCGTGGGCGAGTTGGGCTTCGGTGGGCTCTACGTCTCCGAAGAGGGCGGCGGCGCGGGCCTGTCGCGGCTCGACGCGACGCTGGTCTTCGAAGCGCTCAGCATGGCTTGCCCATCTGTCGCGGCCTTCCTGTCGATCCACAACATGTGCGCCAAGATGATCGACACTTTCGGTTCGGACGAGCTGAAATCGCGCGTGATGCCCGACGTGCTAACCCTGAACACCGTGCTCAGCTACTGCCTGACCGAACCCGGCTCGGGCTCGGACGCAGCCGCCCTCAAGACGCGGGCCGAACGCACGAACGAGGGCTACACGCTGAACGGCACCAAGGCCTTCATCTCGGGCGGCGGCTATTCCGACGCCTATGTCTGCATGGTGCGCACGGGCGAAGATGGCCCCAAGGGCATTTCGACCGTCTATGTCGAGGATGGCACACCGGGGCTGAGCTTCGGCGGGCTCGAGGACAAGATGGGATGGCGCAGCCAACCCACCGCGCAGGTTCAGTTCGACGATTGCAAGATCTCTGGCGACAACCTCGTCGGGACCGAGGGCGACGGTTTCAAATACGCGATGATGGGCCTTGATGGCGGGCGGCTCAACATCGCCGCCTGTTCGCTGGGCGCGGCGCAGACGGCGCTGAACATGACGCTCGACTACATGGGCGAGCGCAAGGCCTTCGGCAAATCCATCGACCAGTTCCAGGCGCTGCAATTCCGCCTCGCCGACATGGAGATCGAGCTGCAGGCCGCGCGCACCTTCCTGCGCCAGGCCGCGTGGAAGCTGGACAATGGCGCGCCCGATGCGACCAAGTTCTGCGCGATGGCCAAGAAATTCGTGACCGAAGCCGGCAGCCGCATCGTCGACCAGTGCCTGCAACTGCACGGCGGCTATGGCTATCTTGCCGATTACGGCATCGAGAAGCTGGTGCGCGACCTGCGGGTTCACCAGATCCTTGAAGGCACGAACGAGATCATGCGCATGATCACCGCGCGCCACATGCTCGCCAACCGCTGAGGGACGACATGGCCGACATCGATATCCGCGTGACGGGCCGTGCAGGCCGGATCACGCTCACCCGCCCGCAGGCACTGAACGCGATGAGCTATGACATGTGCATGGCCATCGACACCGCCCTGCGCAACTGGCGCGAGGATGACGACATCGCGCTGGTCATCATCGACGCCGAGGGGGAAAAGGCGTTTTGCGCCGGGGGCGACATCGCAGAACTCTACGATACGGGCACCAAGGGCGATTACGGCTATGGCCGCACCTTCTGGCGCGACGAATACCGTATGAACGCGATGATCTTCGAATACCCCAAGCCGGTCGTCAGCTTCCTTCAGGGCTTCACCATGGGTGGTGGCGTGGGGCTTGGCTGCCACGGCTCGCACCGCGTTGTGGGCGAAAGCTCCAAGATCGCCATGCCGGAATGCGGGATCGGCCTGATCCCGGACGTGGGCGGCACGCTGATGCTGGCCCTCGCCCCGGGCAGGCTGGGCGAATATCTCGGCATCAGCGGGGCCCGGATGGGGCCGGGCGACGCGATCCTTGCGGGCTTCGCCGATCATTTCATCCCGCAAGAGAAATGGGCCGACCTGATCGAGATGCTCGAGGCGTCGGGCGATACCTCCCATATCGAAAGCCACACCGAAACCGCGCCCGACGGCGAGTTGAAAGCCATGCAGCCCCAGATCGACAGCCATTTCGGCGGCGAGACATTGGGGGATATCATGGCATCCCTGCGCGCCGATGGCGGCGACTTCGCCGCGGCAACGCTCAAGACGCTGGGGCGCAACTCACCCCTGTCGATGGCCTGCACGGTCGAGATCCTGCACCGCCTGCGCGGCCCGTCCCTGACCATCCGCAAGGCGCTGGAACTGGAATACCGCTTTACCCATCGGTCGATGGAACATGGCGATTTCCTGGAAGGCATCCGCGCGCAGATCATCGACAAGGACCGCAACCCGAACTGGCAATTCGCCGGGCAGGACGTGCCCGCCGTGGCCGTCTCGCGGATGCTGCAACCGCTCGGGGCCGAGGCCCTGACATTCGAGGAGGAATAAGCGATGAAGATCGGGTTCATAGGCCTGGGCAACATGGGCGCGCCGATGGCCGCCAACCTGGCAAAAGCAGGGCATGACGTCACGGGTTTCGACATGGCCGATATCTCGGTCGAGGGCGTGACGATGGCAGGCTCGGCGGCCGAGGCCGCAACCGGCGCCGATGTCGTCATCACGATGCTGCCCAACGGCCAGATCCTGCGCAAGGTCGCCGAAGAGATCGTGCCCGCAATGACAAAGGGCGCGGCCCTCGTCGACTGCTCGACCGTCGATGTCGACAGCGCGCGCGCCGTGGCCGAACAGGCCCAGGCGGCCGGTCTCCTGTCGGTCGACGCGCCCGTCTCGGGTGGCATCGGCGGCGCGGCGGGCGGCACGCTGACCTTCATGGCCGGCGGCTCCGAGGCCGCCTTTGAAAGGGCAAGCCCCCTCTTCGACATCATGGGCCAGAAAGCCGTGCATTGCGGCGAGGCCGGTGCCGGACAGGCGGCCAAGATCTGCAACAACATGATCCTCGGTGTGACCATGATCGCCACATGCGAGGCCTTCGCGCTGGCCGACAAGCTGGGCCTTGACCGGCAAAAGATGTTCGATGTGGTCTCGACCTCTTCGGGTTACAGCTGGTCGATGAACGCCTATTGCCCCGCCCCCGGTGTCGGCCCGCAAAGCCCCGCGGATAACGGCTACAAGCCCGGCTTCGCCGCCGACCTGATGCTCAAGGACCTGCGCCTTAGCCAACAGGCCGCCGAAAGTGCCGATGCCGACACGCCGATGGGCGCGCTGGCGCAAGCCCTCTATGCCCGCTTCGTCGAGGACGAGGACGGCGCCGGACGCGATTTCAGCGCCATGCTTCCCCGGTTCGAGACGCGCGGCCGCGGTTGACCCGGAACCGGCCCCGGATGGTGGGGCCGGTCACGCCCCCGTGAACTTGATCTGCATCATATGCCTGCCGCTTGATATGTCGTTCTGTCTCCGCAAGACATGACAACGAACGCGGAGTGTTCACGATGTTTGCCAAGAACATGGGCCAGACGGATCGCATCATACGGGCCATCATCGGGGTGATCGCCCTGATTTCCTTCTTCACGGTCTCGGGCGGCTGGACATGGCTGCTGCTTGTCGTGGCCGCGCTGATGCTCGGCACGGCGGCGATAGGTTCCTGCCCGCCCTATGCGCTTCTCGGCATCAACACCTGCTCGCGCGACTGAGGCCGCCTGCGCCCTGCTGCCATCTCCCCGACAAGATCGGGAACCATCCGGCACTCTTTCCAGTTGTCCTGACATCAGAACGGTCAACAAGGGGAAGAGATATGAAATCCGTGATCTATGCAGCAGGCCTTGCGTTTTTCCTTGTCCCAATGGCGCAGGCGTCGACCTGCGGAACCCTTTCGCTGGTCGACGGAACCCTTGATTGCCAGCAGGAGGTGACCGCGCCGGGACAGGCCAAGCGCATCTCGGTGATGGACTCGCGCGACGTGCTCAAACCCGGCGACGAGCTGCCGCCCCGCGCCATGGTGATGATCAACACCGCCTATTACGGACTGCCCCCGGCGGGCGGCGGCTGGTGGTATTTCGAGACGAATGGAGAGATCTACCGCGCCGACCCCGGCTCGCGCCGCGTCATCGAACGCGTCACCCATCTCGCCAATAGCAGTTTTTGATGCGGCTCGTTTCGGCAAGCCCGTATGCCAGTCGTGGCACCCGAAGATAGCGACAAGCGTCATCTTCGGGCCCGGCTGGTTTCTTCCTGCCTCTCTCATAACTGTCAAAGAAAATCCGCGTGCAACGCGGAAGCTGGTGCTCTGCGAAGCACTGACTCTTCGGCGGTGCTAGACTGTGCCATGGTCACAAGTTTGTCGTGCCGCGTGGTTTGCATGACCGCTGTTGGTAAGGCTTGTTTGAACGAAATGGCGTCCAGACACACACCCCTTTTCGTTCAAGACGGCATTTTATCCGAACAGCTCAATCCAACCGATACTGCGGGCGATTATTGCTCTAACATCACCGGCACGGACCGCCCCACGGGGCGGCCTTGTATCACTCCGCAGCCAGGTTGCGCGGATCCAGCATGGGTTTGAGGTAGCGCCCGGTATGGCTGCGTTCGACCTCGGCCACGTCCTCCGGGGTTCCGATGGCCACGATCTCTCCGCCACCGTCCCCGCCTTCGGGGCCGATGTCGATCAGCCAGTCGGCGGTCTTGATGACATCGAGGTTGTGCTCGATCACCACCACCGTGTTACCCTGCTCGACCAGCTCGTGCAGCACTTCGAGCAGCTTGCGCACATCCTCGAAATGCAGCCCCGTGGTCGGTTCGTCGAGGATGTAAAGCGTCCGGCCGGTCGAGCGTCTGGCCAGTTCCTTGGACAGTTTGACCCGCTGCGCCTCGCCGCCGGACAGCGTTGTCGCCTGCTGACCGACCTTGATATAGCCGAGGCCCACCCGCATCAGCGCGTCCATCTTCTCGCGGATCGACGGCACCGCCTTGAAGAACTCCTGCGCGTCCTCGACCGTCATGTCCAGAACGTCGGCAATGCTCTTGCCCTTGAACTTGATCTCGAGCGTTTCGCGGTTATAGCGCGCGCCCTTGCAGGTTTCGCAGGTCACGTAGACATCGGGCAGGAAGTGCATCTCGATCTTGATGACACCGTCGCCCTGGCACGCCTCGCAGCGACCGCCCTTGACGTTGAAGCTGAAGCGCCCCGGCTTGTAGCCGCGCGCCTTGGCCTCGGGCAGCCCGGCGAACCAGTCTCGGATCGGGGTGAACGCCCCGGTGTAAGTCGCCGGGTTCGACCGCGGTGTGCGCCCGATCGGGCGCTGGTCGATATCGATCACCTTGTCCAGATGCTCCAGCCCCTTGATGGTCTCGCAGGGCGCGGGCGTCTGGCGCGCACCGTTCAGCCGCATCGAGGCGGTCTTGAACAGCGTTTCAATGGTCAGCGTTGATTTGCCCCCGCCCGACACGCCGGTCACGCAGACCAGCTTGCCCAGCGGAAACTCGGCGGTCACGTCCTGCAGGTTGTTGCCGCTGGCCTTGACCACCGTCACCGCCTTGCCGTTGCCGTCGCGCCGGGTCGCGGGGACCGAGATCTCGCGCGTGCCCGCAAGGTACTGCCCGGTGACCGAGGACGGGTCGGCCGCAACTTCGGCCGGTGTTCCATGACTGACCACCCGCCCGCCATGCACCCCCGCGCCAGGGCCGATGTCAAAGACGTAATCCGCCTCGCGGATCGCTTCCTCGTCATGTTCCACCACGATCACGGTATTGCCCTGGTCGCGCAGGTTCTTGAGCGTCAGCAGCAGGCGGTCGTTGTCGCGCTGGTGCAACCCGATCGACGGCTCGTCAAGCACGTAGAGAACGCCCGTCAGGCCCGAACCGATCTGGCTGGCCAGCCGGATGCGCTGGCTCTCGCCGCCACTCAAGGTGCCACTTGAACGCGACAGCGTAAGGTATTCCAATCCAACGTTATTCAGGAACCCAAGGCGTTCGCGGATCTCCTTTACGATGGCGCGGGCGATCTCCTGTTTCTGCGGGCTCAGATGGCCCGGCACCGACTCGATCCAGGCCAGCGCCTGGCGGATCGACATCTCGACCACCTGCCCGATATGCAGCAGCTCGTCACCGGAGCCGATCTTGACCGCCAGCGCCTCTTCGCGCAGACGATAGCCGTTGCAGGTCCCGCAGGGGCGGTTGTTCTGGTAGCGCTCGAACTCTTCTCGGATCCAGTTGGAATCCGTCTCGCGATAGCGCCGTTCCATGTTCGGAATGACGCCTTCAAAGGTGCGGCTGACCTGGTAGACGCGCCCGCCCTCGTCATAACGGAACTGGATATCCTCGTCGCCCGACCCGCGCAGGAACACCTGCTGGATCTTCTTCGGCAGGTCCTTCCACGCGGTATTCTTGTCGAACTCGTAATGGCGCGCGATGGCGTCGATCGTCTGCAGGAAATAGGGCGACTTGCCCTTCCGCCACGGCGCCAGCGCCCCATCGGAAATCTTCAGTGTCTGGTCCGGTACGACAAGACGCTCGTCAAAGAACAGCTCCACCCCCAGCCCGTCGCAGGACGGGCAGGCACCAAACGGCGCGTTGAACGAGAACAGCCGCGGCTCGATCTCGGGGATTGTAAAGCCCGACACCGGACAGGCGAAATTCTCGGAAAAGGTGATGCGCTCGGGATCGCCCTCTTTCGGTGCGGTCTCAAGGATGGCGATCCCGTCGGCGAGGTCCAGCGCCGTGCGCAGGCTGTCCGCCAGCCGGGTTTCCATCCCCTCGCGCACCACGATCCGGTCCACGACCACGTCGATATCGTGGCGAAACTTCTTGTCCAGTGTCGGCGGCTCGTCCAGTTCGTAGAATTCGCCGTCGACCTTGACGCGCTGAAAGCCCTGCTTGCGCAGCTCCAGGAATTCCTTGCGGTACTCGCCCTTGCGGTCGCGCACGATGGGCGCCAGCAGGTAGCCGCGCGCGCCCTCTTCCAGCCCCATGATCCGGTCGACCATGTCCTGCACCTGCTGCGCCTCGATGGGCAGGCCGGTGGCGGGCGAATAGGGCGTACCGGCGCGGGCAAAGAGCAGGCGCAGGTAATCATATATCTCCGTCACCGTGCCGACGGTCGAGCGGGGGTTCTTGCTCGTCGTCTTCTGCTCGATCGAGATCGCGGGGCTCAGGCCCGAGATGTGATCGACATCGGGCTTTTCCATCATGTCGAGGAACTGCCGCGCATAGGCGGACAGCGACTCGACATAGCGGCGCTGCCCCTCGGCATAGATCGTGTCAAAGGCAAGGCTGGACTTGCCCGACCCCGACAAACCGGTGATCACCACCAACTGGTCGCGCGGGATATCCACGTCGATGCCCTTGAGGTTATGTTCGCGCGCACCGCGCACTTCGATCGTCTTCAACTCGGCCATGAACAGCCCCCGCTCAACAATACCTCCCCAAATAGGCGACGCGGGGCGAGTCTCCAACCCTGAAAAGTGAACAAACTATGAACACGTCGATTTTCTCCGGTCCTGCCTCTTCGGTTTGCGATTTCCCGCCGCAGGCCGCATCATTGCGCCGCCGCGCCCCTGCGACCGCCACCCGGCGGGCGTTCTCCTCGTGTGGCATCCACGCATGAAAAGGTCGGTCCATGCCGCGCATCCATTCCCTCGCCCTGCTCTCCTGCCTGCTGCCCGGCGTCGCCTTTGCACAATCCCCGGCAGGCGAAAACGTTCCACAGGCAAAGACCGAAACCACCACCGAACTGCAGGCGACACTTTCTCATCCGGATCGTGCCGAGGGCGGATCGACACTCGACATCGACTGGTCCGGTCCCGGTGCCGATGGCGATCTCATCACGCTCAGCGTGGCCGGCACGGGGCGGCCATTGGCGCAGGCCTATACGCGCAAGGGCAACCCCGCCCGGATCGTCCTGCCGCCCGAACCGGGCACTTACGAGCTGCGCTACCTGACCGCGAAGGGCAAGGTGCTGGCGACCAATCCGCTGGGCGTCACCGCGCCGATCCTGAACCTGTCCTACCCGGCCGAGGTCGCAGCCGGTACCAGCTTCGATGTCGCGTGGCGCGGCCCAGGTCAGGGCGCCGACACGATCCGCATCGGCCCGCCCGACAGCCCCGATCAAAGCCACCTCGCTTATATCCGGTCCGGCAACCCGGCTCGGCTGATCGCACCCACGAACCCGGGCACCTACGAAATCCGGTATGTCTTTCGCGACGGACAGGTTCTGCTGACCCGCCCTCTGACCGTGACCGCGACGCCGCTTGGGCTCGACGCGCCGCGCCGCGTGCCTGCCGGGTCCAAGTTTGCCGTGACATGGAAGGGGCCGGACCAGACCGGCGACATCATCGAGATTGCCTCGCCGGGCAACGGCGCGCCGACCGATTACGCCTATACGCGGTCCGGCAACCCGGCCAGCCTTTTCGCCCCGACAACGCCGGGGCTGTACGAGCTGCGCTACCGCTTCCGCAATCGCGAAACGCTGGTCGCCCAGCCCATCACCGTCACCGCCATCGACCTGTCGCTCGACTTCCCCGAGGAGGTTCCCGCAGGCGCACGGTTCAAGGTCACATGGCAGGGTCCCGGCCAGCCAAGCGACAACATCCAGATCAGCAGCCCGGGCGACGAGGAATACGAGGATTACGCCTACCTCACGCTGGGCAACCCGGTCGAACTGGTCGCGCCCGCCCGCGCCGGGACTTACGAGCTGCGCTATCTCTTCCGCGACGACGAGGTGCTGATCGCGCGCCCGATCACCGTCACCCCCGTTCCCGTGAAGCTGGACCATCCCGCCACCATCCCCGGCGGGTCCAGCTTTGCGGTCGCGTGGTCCGGCCCGAACCAGCGTGGCGACACCGTCCAGATCGCCCGGCCCGACGACCCAGCCGATGACGGGCTGACCTATGCCTTCATGCAGGATGCCGCCCCTGTCCGGATGATCGCCCCGCTGCGCCCCGGCAGCTACGAGGTCCGCTACGTGTTCCAGGACGAAGAGGTGCTGCTGCGCCAACCGCTCGAGGTCACAGCCCCGGACCTCGCGCTCTTTGCCCCCGACCGCGTCGCACCCGGAGAGAGCTTCGAGGTCGAATGGGTCGGCCCCGACCAGCCGGGCGACACGATCCAGATCCGGCAGCGTGGCGAACGGGCGCGTGACTTCGCCTATGTGCGCGGGCGCAACCCGGTCACATTCACCGCGCCCGACACGCCCGGCACCTACGAGCTGCGCTACATGTTCCTGGGGGACGAGGTCGCGATCCGGCGGCAGATCATCGTGGCCGAGTAGTCGCGGATCGCGGCGCCCCGAATGGGGGGTACCGCGATGTACAAAACGGTCAATCGGGGCGTGGCACGACGTACAAAACGGTCAATCGCGCCCGCCCGGACCGGTCCTACATGTGTATGACGCGCCCATAGGCGTCGAGCACGGATTCGTGCATCATCTCGCTGAGCGTCGGATGCGGGAAGACCGTCTGCATCAGGTCCTCCTCGGTTGTTTCCAACTGCCGCCCGACGACATAGCCCTGGATCAGCTCGGTCACCTCTGCGCCCACCATATGCGCACCCAGCAGTTCGCCGGTCTTGGCGTCGAACACGGTCTTGATCATGCCCTCGGCCTCACCCAGCGCGATCGCCTTGCCATTCCCGATGAAGGGGAAACGCCCGACCTTGACCTCGTAGCCTTTTTCCTTGGCCTGCGCCTCGGTGAACCCGACGCTTGCGACCTGCGGCTGGCAATAGGTGCAGCCGGCGATGCTTTCGGGCTTGACCGGATGCGCATGTTGCCCGGCGATCAGGTCGGCGACCATCACCCCTTCGTGGCTGGCCTTGTGCGCAAGCCACGGCGCGCCCGCGATATCACCAATGGCATAAAGCCCCTCGACACCCGTCCGGCAATATTCGTCGGTCACGACATGCGTCCGGTCGACCTTGACCCCAAGCTGTTCGAGACCCAGCCCCTCGACGTTTCCGACGATACCCACCGCAGAGATCACAGTGTCGAACTCATGCTGTTCGACCTTGCCCTTGACCTCGATATGGGCGGTGACCTTGCCCTTTGCGCGGTCCAGCTTCTTGACCATCGCCTTTTCCATGATGGTCATGCCCTGCTTGGCGAACTGCTTCTTGGCAAAGGCACTGATTTCCGCGTCCTCGACAGGCAGAATACGGTCCATTACTTCGACCACGGTCGTTTCCGCGCCCAGCGTGTTGTAGAAACTCGCGAATTCGATCCCGATTGCACCGGAGCCGATCACCAGCAGCTTCTTGGGCATGCGAGACGGCATCAGCGCGTGCTTGTAGGTCCAGACGAGATCGCCATCAGCCTCGAGCCCGGGCAATTCGCGCGCTCGCGCGCCCGTGGCGAGGATGATATTCTTGGCCGTCAGTTCCTCGGTTCCCTTTTCGGTCTTGACGCTGACCTTGCCCCCGGATTTTCCAGCGGCGGGGATCGTGGCCTCGCCCATGACGACGGTCACCTTGTTCTTCTTGAGAAGATGCCCGACGCCCCCGGTCAGTTGCTTGGCCACCGCGCGCGAGCGTTTGACCACCGCGTCGAGGTCGTAGCCGATCTTGTCCGCCGACAGGCCGAATTCCTTGGCGCGCTCCATCAGGTGAAACACCTCGGCCGAGCGCAGCATGGCCTTGGTCGGGATGCACCCCCAGTTAAGGCAGATCCCGCCCAGATGCTCGCGTTCGACAACGCAGGTCTTGAGACCGAGCTGCGCTGCCCGGATAGCGGCGACATAGCCGCCGGGTCCTGCACCGATCACGATGATATCGAATGATTGCGCCATTTATCCCTCCAGGCTCGCAGGCCGTGCATCGCTTTCGTTCCTAGTCCAGCGCCGGGCCTTCATCAATGGGGCCGTCCGCGCAAAACGAGCCTATACCGAGGCTTGCGCGGCGGCTAGCTTGTCACACGAAGGCGAATTCGATGACGAACAAAGGACACTCGATGGGAAAAGTGATCAAGGATCTGCTGCTCGCCCTACTAAATGCAACATTGATCCTCGTTGCGGTATGTTTGTTTCTGGGTTGGAAACTGATGTCGACAGTCGACGGAGTGGTTGCCACGGCCGCATCGAATCTCGAGCTGCTGCGCCCGCTGCGCGAAGAGGTTGGCGGCATGCGCGACGACGTGCAGGGGCTGCGTCAAGATCTCGCAGCCCTGGTCGAAGGCGCGGACGGTCTGAGCAGCGCCGCCGCCCAACGTCTGAGCGCGCGGGCCGAAGCGTTGGAGGCACGCCTCGACGCGGTCGGCACAAGGCTGTCGGACACGCTCGGCTCGCCCGAGGAACTCATCGATCACACGATAGAAACCGCTGCGGATCGGGCGGCGCGATCGATAGCGGACCTGCGCGGCTGTACGCTGCCGGACTAGGAGGCCCGCCGCTCGATCCTGTCGCGCAATTCGCGCACCGTACGGCCATAGCCGCCGCCATCGACATAGGCCGCTTCGACCGATGTGGTGTCGCGGTCCAGCGCGCTGTTGCGATGGGGGAAGCGGCCGAACGCCCTGATTACTTCGCGATGGGCGCGGGCGTGGAGCAGGTTGTTCGCACCGGTTTCGGGCATTCTTTCGCACATCAGCCGCACGCAACGCTCTTGGTCACAGAGGTTTTCCGAATGCATCATGGGCAGGTAAAAAAACTGGCGCGCAGGCTCGTCGATCTTGAGGTCCCACCCCTTGTCCACGGCGGCCTTGGCCGCGGCAAGCGCGGGTTTGTCCGTTGAAAACGCCTTTGCCTCGCCGCGGAACATGTTGCGCGGAAACTGATCGGTCAGGATGATGTAGGCCAGCGCTCCGCTCGGATACGTCAGCCAGAGAGAGTATCGCCCCTCCGTGGCCTGCTGCCACGCATCCATGAACCTTTCGCGGATCTCGGCGTCGAGCGCCTCGTCCTGCTTGTACCACCCCTCTGGACCGATCTCGTCGAGCCAGAACCCCAGAACCTCGTCGGGACCGACCATGGTATCGCCTTTCGCTTCCTCTCCTTTTGTCTAGGAGATTGGATTCCCTTTTACAAAACTGTCACAGTAACATCTTGCAACAGGCTCGTCATAAATCCAGCGTCTAGGCGACATCCTGCTCGTTCTTTTCCTCCTGATCGGCCTCGATGGCGATTTCCTGTGCGATATCGAGGGCAACGGGTGACGCCGTCGGATAGATCGGTGCCATCGTGCCCGTCTCGTCGACCGGTGTCGCCGCACGTTGGGTCATCCGGTAAAGCGCGTAGACCGCCATTGCGAACAGCAGCGTCGCGACGAAAATGAAGAAGCCCCCCGGTCCGAACACGGCATCCCCCATGAGCCAGCCGGTGATCACCGGGCCGGCGATCGCGCCGAGGCCGTTGATGAAGACCAAACCACCCGAAGCAGCCGCCATGTCATCGAAATCGAGGTAGTCGTTGGTATAGGCGATCAGCAGCGAATAAAGCGGGTTCGACATGCCGCCGATAAAGAACGCCGCGACCAGCAACAGGCCGAAATTACCCCCCGAAATGACGCCCATCACCGCCCCGGCACCACCGAACGCGGCAGCGAGCGTGATCAGGAATCGGCGATCCATGCGATCGGACAACCAACCCAGCGGGTATTGCAGAAGCATGGCCCCGACGTAGAAGGCCGCCACGAAGGTCGAGATCTCAACAAGGCTCAGCCCCGCGCGCGCGCCATAGACCGCGCCCATGCCGAACTGGGCCGAGAACACCCCGCCCAACAGGAACATACCCACGCATCCCAGTGGCGACGTCTCCATCAACTGGCGCAGGGTCATCGGCTTGGTCGTCTCGAAGGCGGGCGTGGGAGAGATCGACAGAAGGATCGGCGCAAAACTCACGGAAACGAGGATCGAGGCGATGACGAAGGTCTCGTACCCCGCCGGATCGCCCGCCAGCATCAAGCCCTGGGCGGCGACGATCCCCATCATCTGGACGATCATGTAAAGCGAGAGCGCCTGACCCCGGTTCTCGTTGTTTGCTGCGTTGTTGAGCCAGCTTTCGGCGGTGACATACACACCCGAGAAACAGAACCCCACAAGGACTCGGCCCGCGACCCAGACATAGGTTTCCGGCAGGAACGGATAGATGATCATCACCGCCGAGATCAGCGAAGCCAGCGCCGCGAAGACGCGAACGTGGCCCACCCGCCGTATCATCTCGGGCGCCAGTCGCGAGCCGCCCAGAAAACCCAGGAAATAGGCCGACATGACAAAGGACATCTCGAAGGTGGTGAACCCTTCGATCTCGCCGCGCACACCCAGAAGTGTGCCCTGAAGGCCGTTGCCGACCATCAACAGACCCATGCCCAGTAGAAGGGCCCATGCGCTGATAAAGAACTGGAACATCCGTCGCCTCCGGTGTTCGAGATGGATTTGCCGGTGACTCGCCCGGTGGTTAGGGCCGCTTTGTGACGTGACCTGCCACGACCCGGAAAGCAGATGACCCGAGGTTCACGCCATTCACGGGATCAAAAGCGACGCATCGCCGTATGAGAAGAACCTGTATCGCTCCGCTACCGCGTGATCGTAGATCAGCCCGATCCGGTCGCGCCCCATCAAAGCGGAAACCAGCATGAGCAGCGTCGATTTCGGAAGGTGGAAATTCGTCATCAGTGCATCGGCCACGTTGAAGGTGAAGCCGGGATAGATGAAGATATCGGTCTCGCCCTCCCAGGGCGCAATCTTGCCGTTTCGCGCGGCGCTTTCGATCAGGCGCAGCGCGGTCGTTCCGACCGGGATGACGCGACCACCGGCGGCCTTGGCGGCAGCGATCTCGTCGGCTGCCTGCTCGCTCACCCGCCCCCATTCGGCATGCATCCGATGCGTCGTTACATCCTCGACCTTGACCGGCAGAAAGGTTCCGGCACCGACATGCAGGGTGACATGGGTGAAGCCGACGCCACGGTCTTGCAGGGCCTGAAGCAGCTGTTCGTCGAAATGCAGTGACGCGGTCGGGGCTGCAACCGCCCCTGCGTGCCGCGCCCAGACCGTTTGATAGTCGGTCTTGTCCTGTTCGTCCGCCTCACGGCGTGCGGCGATATAGGGCGGTAGCGGCATGGCGCCCGCCTGCGCAAGCGCGGCATCGAAATCCTCGCCCGCGAGGTTGAAGCGCAGGTATCCCTGCCCGTCCTCCACGCGTTCAAGCCGCGCCGACAGCGCATCGGAAAAGACCACCTCTTCGCCTTCGCGAAGCTTGCGCAATGGCTTGAGCAGGGCCGTCCACGTGCCGTCGGCCTGAGGTTCGAGAAGCGTCGCCTCGATCCCGGCGGTGACCGGCCCCTGGACACTGTCGCGATGCCGCCGTCCCGAAAGGCGTGCCGGAATGACCCGCGTGTCGTTGAGCACAAGCCGGTCCCCGGGCTGCAACCAGTCCGGCAGGTCGCGGACAATGGCATCATGTATCGCATCCCCTTGCGCCACCAGCAGACGGGCAGAGGAGCGCGGCCGCGCAGGCCGCGTCGCGATCAGGTCCTCGGGAAGGTCGAAATCGAAATCGCTCAGCTTCATGCCACCGCCCCTATCCAAGCCGAATGGATTCGGCCACCGGTTTTCAGCGATCCCCGCCCCCGCCAGAAGGCGCGGGCGCTGCGGGAGAAGGCTGCGCCGGGGCCTGTTGCCCGCGTATCGCGGGGGTCTGCGGCGCTGGCGCTGATGGCGCAGGTTCGCGAAAGATCTCGCGCAGGAAGCCGGGTGCAAGACCCGAGAGCGGGTTGATGCTGACCTGTGGCGAGGTCGTCGAACCGCTGAGCGTGTAGTTGAACCCGATCACGCCCTCGCCTTTCCGCGTCAGAACCGAGCCGATCGAGTTGAGCAGGTAGACAGGCGACACTACGCCGCGCAGGTTGAGCAACTGCCGCTGCGTATCGACAACGCCGTCCATCGACAGACCGATGGATGGTCCCTCGGCGCTGGCCGAGAGCACCCGCAACGCCTGCGGCGTGATTTGCATCCGCGCGTCGATTTCCGAGAACAGGATGCCCTGCCCCGACATCTCGTCGATCAGGCCGACAACGCTGATCGCGTTGAGCAGCGCTGCCATTGCCGGGGCGTCGCGGATGCGCGTGTCTCGAACCGCAAGCTGGGCGTCGTAGTAACCCTCGGCCTCCAGCGGATCGATCACCATCTGGAAACTGCCGCCCACGGCCTGCTGAAGGATACCTGCCGCGCGAAACACCGAGCCCGCATCTGTGGCCTGTACCATGACGCCCGCCCCTTGCGGGCGGGGCAGCACCTGTCCGGTGAGATCCGGTCCGCCATTAAGCTTGGCGGTGAACGTACCGGAAAGCCCACGCGCCGTGGTCAGCCTGCCGCGCAGGCCGGTAAGGGCAATGTCGCTGGTGATCTGAAGCCGGTCGAGCGCAATTGAAAGGCCCGGCGCGTCGCCACCGCCAGTCCCGCCGCCGCTTCCGAACTGCGAGCGGCGCAGGTCAAGAACACCGCCGAGAACGCGTATGTCTGGCGCAGCGCTGCCGCGCCCCACGATTTCGGCCGGAACAGCGAGCCAATCGCCCAACTCGAAGCTGGACAGCCGTAACCGGTCGAAGCCGCCGCCAGAGCGAAACGCGATCGTGCCGCGCGCCCGCAGCCCCGCAGCGTCGAGCGACAGGCGTTCGACCACCGGGTCGGGACCTAGCCGTGCGGCGATCTCGAACCGCCCTTCCGTTCCTGCGGGTTTTCGCCAGCCGAGTTGCGGAATGGCAAGAATCACGCCGGCGAGGTTCGAGTTTGCGGTCAGCGTCGGCGCCTGGCCGCCGCCCAGGTCGATCTCGAACGCCGCCTGCCCCTCGCCTGACAGCATATCTGGCGGAAGCGCGGCATCGATCTCCTCCAGCAGCGCCCGGGAAACGGCGATTGTGCCCGTCAGGCGGCTGCGCGTTTCGGGTGGCGCACCTATCGGTTGCCGCCAGCGCGCCTGTACCGGAACGGCACCGAACAGGCCCTGCCCCGAAAGCTCCACCACGGTGTTGTCGCCGCGCAGGGAAAGGTACTCGGCGCTCAGCACAGTTCCGGGCACGAGAACGGAGGACGACAGATCTGAAACACCGCCGGTGAAATGGAAATCCAGCTCTTCGACCAGCACGCGATCCTTCAGTGGCAAGGCAAGCGTTCCCTGCATCGTGACCTTGCCTTCGGCGAGATCCACAGGAAGGCCTGCCTTGCTCAACACTTCGAGCGGTGGGCGGTCCAACATGGCCATCATCTCGGTGACACCGCCAGCGGCGCGCAGGCGCGCGATGCCCGGCGCGGCCTTGGGGATGCCGATATCGGGGATGATGAACGAACTGCCGGAAGCATCGATTTCGCCGCCCGTCCCCGGCCGCACGACACCTGCGTGCGTGGTCGCCGAGAACCGACGCCCCAGCAGGCTGGCCCGGCCGCGCGCGTCCTCCAAAGGGGGAAGCGTCTTGGCGAAACGGATCCGGGCGTTTTCAAACCGGAAATCGGCATGCAGCGCCGGCGGCGTGTCCGGTTTCAGCCGCAAAGCCAGGTCGAGGTCGCTGAGATCGGCGGCCTGCAGGTTCTCGGTCACCCATTCGCGCGGTTTGTCGGCAACCGATTCCGGCCAGTATCCAAGCAATTGCGCAGGCGTCAGGCGATCCATCCAGGCATCAAGTCGCAACGCCCAGCCCTCGGTGCTGGCATCCAGCCCTCCGGAGAGAATGAGCGTCCGATCCTCGTGCCGGACATTCATCTGCCCAAGCTCCAGTCGAAAGGGATCGAGCCGCAGCGACAGGTCGAGCGCCGCGTGGTCGATTTCCAGCGGTTCGGGATAGACGTCATCGGGATTGACGCGGATATTGCCGAGGGAAAGCTGGCCGACCAACCGGTCCAACCGCCCCTCTGCCACGCCATCCAGGAAGGCCTGACCATCCGCCACCGCCGAGCCCCAGGCGGACTCGATCGCGATTTCGTTGAAATCCAGCCGCTGCAGATCGGGCGAATAGGTGAAATAGGTGCGCGCCCCGGTAAAGGGGATGGGTTTCGTCCCCTCGTTGGGCTGCACCGCGCCCGGTCCGATCTGAAGCGTCGCAGACACGGTTCCCAATTGCCCTTCGGCCTCGACGCTGCCGCGCAAGCTGCCTGAAATGGGCGCCTGCAATACACCCAGCCATTGCAGGGCGGGACTCTGGCTGGCGATATCCTCGGCCGCGAGATCGGCGATGGAAATCCCGAAACGCGCCTCGGGTTCGCCGAGGCGGCTGGTGTAGTTGGCCTCGACGCTGCTGGCGTAATCGCGTCCGCCCAGAACCGAAAAAGCGGTCGCGACCCGCATCTCCTGCCCTTCACGAGTGATCCGCACCTGCCCCGCGTCAGCTGTCCAGGAGCGGCCCGCGCGCAGATCTCGGTACTGCAGCGAGACATCCGTCAGTTCGAACCCCGCCAGCGCAGAAAACTGCGGCGAGAGGAACAGGGCATCCCAGCGTTCCATCAGGGCGGGCAGATCGGGCGCCTGTTCGCTGCGGGCCGCGTTGAACGATGACAGCACCAGCGTGCCATCGCGTTCGCGGCGGAGGTCCACCCGCGCGCCGCTCAAGGCAATGCGCTTGGGTCGCACCTCTCCCTTCAACAAAGGACGCATGGCAAGGCTGGCCTCGGCGCGTTCGAGGTCTGCGATCACGCGGCCGGCAGGGTCGGTCAGCCGCAGGTCGAGCAACCTCAGGCGCGGACGCCACCCCTCGTGTATGACGAAACTCACGTCGCCAAACGTGACACGCAGCCCACCGGTCGCTTGTTCCAGCCGCGCTTCGACGCGGGTCTTGAGCCAGTCGGGCGCGTGCAAACGCTGACCCACGACCATGACGGCGGCCAGCACGGCGAAGGCCGCCAGAACGATCGCGCCGCGGAGGGCTTTCAGCCCGGCCTTGCGTTTGCGGTGCCGTCGGGGCGCACTGCCCTTTTCACCCGGCTCTGGCGATCTATTATGCGCCTCACTCACTCGACATATTCAACCCGGAGGTGCCCCATGCCCGAGACGTCCGATACCGCCCCTGATTTCACCCTGCCACGCGATGGCGGCGATGAGGTGACATTGTCAGAACTGCGCGGCGGCAAGGTCGTTCTGTTTTTCTATCCCCGCGATGATACGCCGGGCTGCACCAAGGAATCCATCGCCTTTTCCGCGAACAAGGACGCCTTTGCCGAAGCTGGGGCAACCGTGTTCGGTATCTCGCGCGATACGGTGGCCAAGCATGACAAGTTCATCGCCAAGCACGACCTGACGGTTCCTTTGCTGTCGGATGCCGAAAGCACGGTCTGCGAGGATTACGGCGTATGGGTCGAGAAGAACATGTACGGCAAGAAATCGATGGGGATCGAACGCTCGACCTTCCTGATCGACGAAGAGGGCAAGATCGCCCGTGTCTGGCGCAAGGTAAAGGTGCCCGGCCATGTCGAAGAGGTGCTGGAGGCCGTGAAGAACGCCTGACCCTCGACCCGCCGCGCACCTTGCGCTAAGCCGCGCGGCGGGAACGAACGAGAGGATCGCGCCATGATGATGACCCTGACGCAGATGGCCACCGAGGTTCTGACAACGGCCGATGGCCGAGAAAAAACAGCGCTTTCGCGTCGTCATGCAGCCGCATGGGTCGCGTCCCGCAAGGGAGAGGCGGCGGCCATAGAGATTGGAACCGCCAATCCGCCCCTGCACCCGGCCCGGCCAGATCGGCCCGAGCTGCTGTCGCCACGGGACGTGCCGCGCCGGCGGCCCGGATCGCCGGCGGGCCGTATCGCGCTGCTGCATGCCGTGGCCCATATCGAGTTGAACGCCGTCGATCTGCATTGGGACATCATCGCCCGGTTCGGTCACGTACCCATGCCCATCGGGTTTTACGACGACTGGGTGAAATGCGCCGACGAGGAATCCAAGCATTTCAACCTTGTCTGTGACTGCCTTGAAGCGCTTGGCAGCCATTACGGAGCGCTGCCCGCCCATGCCGGGATGTGGCGCGCAGCCGAGGATACGGCCGAGGACCTAATGGGACGGCTGGCAGTTGTCCCCATGGTGCTGGAGGCGCGCGGTCTGGACGTCACCCCGGGGATGATCGAGATCTTCCGCAAGGCAGGAGCCGAGGGCGCGGTATCCGCGCTCGAAACGATTTACGCCGAGGAAGTGGCACATGTCGCTTACGGCTCGAAGTGGTTTCACTTCCTGTGCGGACGCGAAGACGTCGACCCCAAGGAGGTGTTCCACACCCTTGTCAGGCGGTATTTCCACGGCGCGTTGAAGCCCCCCTTCAACGAAGAGAAGCGCGCCGAAGCGGGCCTGCCCCCCGATTTCTACTGGCCGCTTGCCGAGGAAACGCCGGCCCGCGACCGGGCCGCCACGTGATCTGATCGGCGGGTTTCCGCCCATAAATGCTTCAAATCGGGTGAAAAACTGTCCACTCGGTCAACATTCTTGCCCAATTGCCGCCTCAACGGTATGCAAACGCTCCAAGGACCGTCCTGATACTCACCGGGACGGACGAGGTTGGGGAAGGAAGGACGGCGGCGTGCGAACACGTCTGGCAATCACCATACATGCTCTGCTCGAGCGTCATTTCCCGGAACGTCGGGTATTTCTGAAATCCGATACCGATACGCGCTTCATCCGGTTGAAATCCGGGACTCAGCTGGCCGCGTATGCCGGGGTGACCATCACAATCGCCTGGACGATCGTTGCGACAGCGATCATCCTGATGGACAGCATCGGATCGGGCAATTTTCGGGAACAGGCCAAGCGGGACCGGGCGACCTACCAGGAACGCCTTAACCAGATGTCCGCTGAACGCGATGCCCGCGCCGAAGAGGCGTTGGCCGCGCAGGAACGGTTCAACGCGGCGCTGCGCCAGATCTCGGTAATGCAGACCGATCTGCTGCAATCCGAGACCCGCAGGCGCGAACTGGAAACCGGTATCGAGGTCATACAGACCACTCTTCGCACCGTCATGAAGGAACGCGAGGCCGCGCGCATGGCAGCGTCCGAGTTCGAACAGAAACTCAACGGTGACGGTTCCGTGCAGCAGGTCGCGGCCGCTGCGCCTGCACAGATGAGCTTCATGGCCGAGGCGTTGGCAAATACCGCAGCCGAACGCGACCAGATCCTGGCCGATGCCCGCGCAGCTTTGGAGCAGCGCGAGGAGTTGGAGCTAGAAATCGACCTGATGCGCGAACGAAACGACCAGATCTTCCGCCAGTTGGAAGAGGCGATGGCCATTTCGGTCGAGCCGCTCGACAAGATGTTCCGCAGCGCGGGCATGCCCACCGACAGCATCATCGAACAGGTGCGGCGCGGCTATAGCGGTCAGGGCGGTCCGCTGACCCCTTTATCCTTCTCGACACGCGGTGAGGAGCCATCGGCGGACGAACTGCGTGCCAATGCCCTCCTGCAACAGATGGACCAGTTGAACCTGTACCGCATCGCGGCCCAGCAGGCGCCCTTTGCCATTCCGGTCAAGTCGTCCTTCCGTTTCACCAGCGGCTTCGGCAGCCGCCGTGACCCCAAGACCGGCGGTCGCCGGATGCACAATGGCGTCGATTTCGCGGCTTCGCACGGGACCGACATCTTTGCCACCGCCGATGGCGTTGTGACCCATGCAGGGTGGCAGTCTGGCTTTGGTCGGCTGATCCGGATCAAGCACGCGTTCGGAATCGAGACGCTTTACGCGCATAACACGCGGCTTCGTGTCAAAGTCGGTCAAAGAGTCTCGCGCGGGGACCACATAGCTGATATGGGTAGCACCGGACGGTCGACCGGCACCCATCTGCATTACGAGGTGCGCGTGAACGGACGCCCGGTT
This sequence comes from Lutimaribacter marinistellae, assembly GCF_042648365.1. Lineage (NCBI taxonomy): Bacteria > Pseudomonadati > Pseudomonadota > Alphaproteobacteria > Rhodobacterales > Roseobacteraceae > Lutimaribacter > Lutimaribacter marinistellae. Next base: position 41,664 of record NZ_JBHRXI010000016.1, read on the forward strand.
AACCCCATGATCTACATCAAGGCTGCACGCAATGTTTTCTAAAAGCAAAATCAACGAGCCCGCTCAGGATACGGCCAAGCCCTCCCCTGCCCCTGCCACTCCGCAGTCGTCGGCCCCCGCGCAGTCGGACCACCGCCCGAGCGCGCCCAAGGCCAAGCCGCCGGCATCGGTTCTGTCCTCGGATCTGCACATCACCGGCAATCTCAAGACGACCGGCGACATCCAGGTCGAGGGCACCGTCGAGGGCGACATCCGCGCGCACCTGCTGACCATCGGCGAAAGCGCGACGATCAAGGGCGAAGTCACCGCAGATGACGTGGTGATCAATGGCCGGATCGTCGGACGTGTACGCGGCCTCAAGGTGCGGCTGACTTCCACCGCGCGGGTCGAGGGCGACATCATCCACAAGACGATCGCAATCGAATCGGGCGCGCATTTCGAAGGCTCGGTTCAGCGTCAGGACGACCCGCTGAACCCCGGCCGCGCCGCCAAGCCCGGCAGCAACCCCGCCAGCGCTCAGGCCGCCCCTCAGGGCAAGCCCGCCGCTGCTGGTCAGTCGGCCGACTGAGTACGGCGCCCGAACAGGTGCAAGTACATGCAACGCCGCGGTGATACCGCGGCGTTTTTCATTTGTCTGGCACTATTGCCCCAGCATCCACGTTCCGTCCGGCCAAAACGCATGGAAGGCGAAGGCGAAAAGCAGATCATGCGGCACGTCATGGCCCTGTCCGTCCTGCACACGGATATTGCCCACGTCCCGACCCTTGGCGATTTCACGGGTGTCCAGCGGCGAAGCCTGACCAGATTGCCACGTTAGCGACAGGCCTGCCTCGTCCAATTGGCCGGATTCGCGCAGCCGGGTCAGCGGCCAAGCCCTTTCCCCCACGCGTACGACCCGCGCCAATGGGTCTATTCCATGCGGAGGGTTCTCGCCGGTATAGAGGAAGGGCTGCCGGGACGTGTCATAGCCCCGGTAAGGATTCTGCCCATATGCCCGGCGAAAGGACGGCTCGGCCATGACCAGCCCGTCCGGATGCGCCTGCCTGAAGGCGGACCAGCTTTCCATCCATGACGGCAGCAGCGTCAGTTCGGTGCCGGTCAGCGATCCGACGATCGCTTCGCCTCGCGCCTGTTGCCACCAGCTTTCGGTTTGCCTGTCATACATCACCATGTCGGAATGGCGCAGCTTGCCGGTCACTCCGAATTCCAGCACGCCCGCCGCAGTTCGCCGGTCGAAACTGAGCGCAGAGTTGCAAAGCGGGCAATAGGTGACAGCGACCGGTATGCCCGAAACACTGTCGTTCACGATTTCATGCCAAAGCAGATAACGGATCGGGTAGGCGCGCGCCGGTGCCCCGTCCATATCAAGCGTGATGACAGGCTCTCGCTCGTCCAGCTTGGCGTCCTGCGACGCGGGGACGAAGTCGGGCGAGCTGAGCGCCGGAATGCCGTCACGCGGCGGACCGCCTGACCGGATCTCGGACCATTCGGCGATACTGCTTTGCGAAAAATCGGTTTTGGGGAACTCGCGGCTCCACGCCGCGGGATCTGCCGCAAGCGGCAGTGCGAGGGAACAGGCAATCAGGGCAGCGAAAAGGCGCATGGGGTCTCCTCCATGCGCCTGATCGTGCATTGTTGGCAATGATGCGAGAAGACGCCCCCACGCGGATGTGACCGCGCGTGGGGTCAATCGGTGACCGTCACCTTCTGCATCATGTCGGGCGCGCCCACCACCGCGCCATTGGGGCCGGTGCCGAGTTTGATCGCGTCGACCACATCCATGCCGCCGGTGACTTCGCCCACGACCGTGTACTGACCGTTGAGGAAATCGCCCGGCGCGAACATAATGAAGAACTGCGAGTTGGCCGAATTGGGATCCTGTGCCCGCGCCATCCCCACGACACCGCGTTTGAACGCGATGTCCGAGAACTCTGCCGGAAGATCGGGACGGTCGGATCCACCCATGCCCGCACGGCGCATGTCTCCTCCCTTGCGACCAAACTGCACGTCGCCGGTCTGGGCCATGAACCCTTCGATCACGCGATGAAAGACCACGCCGTCATACTGCCCGGCTGCGGCCAGCGCCGTGATCTGCTCCACATGCCGAGGCGCCACGTCCTCGAACAGGTCGATGGTCACGATGCCGTTGGCTTCGCCCGCAACCTCGATTTCCAGCCCGGTAGCAAGCGCCGGACTTGCGGCAAAGACGAGAAGCGCGGCCAGCTTACGCATCTGCGGCCACCTTGACGCTGATCATGCGGTCGGGCGTCGCAGGCGGCTCCCCCCGGGTGATCGCATCGACATGCTCCATCCCCTCGATGACTCGGCCATAGACCGTGTATTGACCGTTCAGGAAATGGTTGTCCTTGAAGTTGATGAAGAACTGCGAGTTGGCGGAGTTCGGATTGGCCGAACGCGCCGCACCGAGCGTGCCGCGATCATGGGGCAGCTTGGAAAACTCGGCGGGCAGATCGGGCAGCGCCGAACCACCGGTGCCGGCCATGCGGATGTTGAACCCGTCTTCCATGTCGCCATGCTGCACATCGCCGGTCTGCGCCATGAACCCGTCGATCACGCGGTGGAAAGCAACGTTGTCATACTCACCTGCGCGGGCCAGGTCCTTCATCCGCTCGGCGTGTTTGGGCGCGACATCAGGCAACAGCTCGATGGTGACGGTGCCGCCCTTGAGCTCGATGAGAATGGTGTTTTCGGGATCCTTGATCTCGGCCATCTGGCCCTCCTGTGGTTCCGTGTCTCGCGGCATACCTAAGCCGCGGCCCGACCAATGCCAAGTCACGCATTGACCTGAGGGGTGATTCCGGGGAAAGAGCGCCCCGAGAAGCAGGAACACCACGGAGCGAAAGCCATGAGCTGGAAGACCCTCGACGAGATGGACCTGAACGGCAAGCGGGTTCTGGTTCGCGTGGACATCAACGTACCCGTCGAAAACGGACGCGTCACCGACGCGACCCGCATCGAACGCGTGGGCCCGACCGTTCAGGACATTCTGGCAAAAGGCGGCACACCGATCCTGCTTGCACATTTCGGCCGTCCCAAGGGCAAACATGTGCCCGGGCTGTCGTTGCAACCGCTGATCCCGGCACTTGAGAGAGCGTTCGGCGTGACAGTTGCCTTCTGTGCCGATTGCCGTGGTCCCGCCGCCCGGGCCGCGGTGGAAAGCCTGCCCGCGGGCGCTGTCCTGCTGCTCGAGAACACGCGCTTCCATGCGGGCGAGGAAAAGAACGACCCTTCGCTCGGCGCGGAGATTGCGGAACTCGGCGATGTCTATTGCAACGATGCGTTTTCGGCCGCGCATCGCGCCCATGCCTCGACCGAGGGAGTTGCCAGGCGTCTGCCGTCCTGCGCCGGACGCCTTATGGAGGCAGAGCTGACTGCGTTGGAACGCGCGCTTGGAGCGCCGGAGCGTCCCGTGGTTGCCGTGGTCGGCGGGGCCAAGGTCTCGACCAAGCTGGAACTGCTCGGCAATCTTGTTGAAAAAGTGGAATACCTCGTGATCGGCGGCGGTATGGCCAACACCTTTCTGGCGGCGCGCGGCGTGGATGTGGGCAAATCGCTATGCGAACGGGACATGACCGCGACCGCACGCCAAATCATGGAGAAGGCTGAAAAGACAGGGTGCGAGATCGTCCTGCCCGTCGACGTGGTGGTCGCCCGCGAGTTCAAGGCCGGCGCCGCCAACGAAACGGTGGCTGTTGATGCCTGCCCTGACGACGCCATGATCCTCGATGCAGGTCCGCGGACCGTGGATCGCATTCGCGAGGTTTTCGAAACCGCCAGAACCGTGATCTGGAACGGTCCTATGGGTGCGTTCGAGATCGAACCGTTTGACATGGCTACAAATGCAGCCGCCAGCAAGGCGGCCGAGATGACGCGTGCCGGGGATCTGGTCAGCGTTGCGGGCGGCGGGGATACCGTGGCCGCGCTGAACAAATCCGGCGCCGCTGCGGATTTCACCTATATCTCGACCGCCGGCGGCGCCTTCCTTGAGTGGATGGAAGGCAAGACATTGCCGGGGGTCGCCGTACTGGACGCGGAACCGACGACCGAACCTGCCTGAGCGGGCTTACCGTCGCACCGTACGACGCTCCTGGTGCCACGGCAGGTCGAACTCGACAGGGCTCGCGGCTGCGCCCGTCCCCGAACTGACGCGCGGATCGTCTTCGAGCAGCGCACGCTGCATGTCCGACAGATCGGGGCTGTGAAATCGCCTGACATTCGTGCTGAAGAAAAACGGAATCATGCAGACACCCCCCCGACCCGGTCACGACGCTGGCCGGGCGAAAGCGCCGTTAACGTCCGCAACAATCCTTCGTAGCGTGCCATTTCGTCCTTGATGCGCAAACGGCGGCGCTTGAGCCTCTGCAAGGACTCCATGCAGGGGGCGGGGCGTTTGAGTTCGTCGCCGATTTTCTTCTTCAGCTCCAGATGCCGCGCCTTGAGTGCGGCAAGCTTTACGTCCAGCGAAAAGCGTCGGACCCTCAAACTCTTGCTGTTCATCTCAGTCTCCTTCCTAACACAGAAGACAAGATGGCGGTCATCAGAAATTGTTGAAGCCAATGTTGATGAGTTTATATATAGGAAAATCCTATTTTATGTTGCCCCATGCCAGACCTGACCTTGCGCCAGATCCGCTATTTCTCTGCGTTGAGCGAGACGCTGCAGTACCAGCGCGCCGCAAGATTGCTTGGTATAAGCCAACCGTCCCTTAGCCTGCAGATCGCGGCACTTGAGGAAACGCTTGGAACCCGGTTGATCGAGCGGCGGCGGACAGGATTGATCCTTACCCCGGAAGGGCGCGAGATCGCCGAGCAGAGCCGACGCATCCTGCGCGAGGTCGAGGCGTTAAAATTGCTCGCGCGCCCCATGCAAACCGACATGAGCGGCACGCTGAGACTGGGCTCGACACCCACCATTGGTCCATACCTGATGCCGCGGGTGCTGCGGCGGGTTCATGGCGAGTATCCCGATCTGAAGCTTATCATCCGCGATGGCGCGCCTCAGGATCTGGCCGAGGAACTGGCCGGCGGACATCATGACGTGATCCTGACGCAGCTTCCTGTCCGGCACGACGAGCTGCGCACCATGCCGCTGTTTCGGGAGGAATTGCGGCTTGCCGTTTCACAAGGGCATCGCCTTGCGGACCGGACCGTGGTGCAAAACAACGATCTTAGCGACGAAACCCTGTTGAGCCTTGGTCCGGCCTATCAACTGCACAGGCAGGTCGCAGATATCTGCGCCACTTCGGGCGCCACCCGAAACGAGGCTTTCGAGGGTACCAGTCTGGATGCGCTGCGACAGATGGTTTCCCTCGGTATGGGCGTGACGCTTCTGCCCGCGCTTTACATTCGGTCAGAGGTCGCGCAACCCGATCCGGACGTCGAGACCATTCGTTTTCGCCCGGCCCTTCACCGCCTGATCGGTCTTGCGTGGCGCGCCACGTCCGGCAATCCGCCAGCTTTCGTCCGACTGGCGGACATCATCCGGGACGTTGCCCGAAAGGAGTTTCCGGAAACCGTGATTCCCATGCCGCAGTGACGAACTGGCCGCAGTCTGCGCTTTCCCAACCGGATCGGGCTGTGCCATAGTGTCTCAAAGCGTCGTCCAAGGCGCGACCCCGAGGCAGACAATACGGCAGCAACAACGTGACCCGACCCGCTCTCCGAACCAACCGGCCCGGTCTTGGCGCCGCGGCATTCTTTACCGTGGCTTTTGGCCTTGGCACATACTTCACCTTTGCCGCGGTACAGGGCGATTACGGCCTTTTTCGCAGGGTCGAAATCGCGGCCGAACGCAGCGCCCTGACCGAGGAGCTCAACGCGCTTCAGGCCGAAATCGCGCAAATGGAGAACCTTACCCGCAGACTCTCGGACGATTACCTCGACCTCGACCTTCTGGACGAGCAGGCACGCTCGATCCTCGGCATGCTCAGGTCGGACGAAATCGTCATCCGCTGAACTCTTTCAGATTCCCCCTCGCACTGCGGAACGAAATGCTGTAAAATTAGTTTAACGCTAAACTATGTGTGCAGGGAGGACGCAAGAGCGATGGCCACGCGCAAAACCACACCCACGGCCCGCAAGAGCAATGTCTCTGGCGACGAACTCAAGCATTACTATCGCGAGATGCTGCTAATCCGCCGATTCGAGGAAAAGGCGGGCCAACTCTATGGCATGGGCCTGATCGGTGGCTTCTGCCACCTCTATATCGGCCAGGAAGCCGTCGTGGTCGGGTTGGAAGCTGCCGCCGAGGAAGGCGACAAGCGCATCACCTCCTACCGCGATCACGGCCACATGCTGGCCTGCGGTATGGACCCAGACGGCGTGATGGCCGAACTGACCGGGCGCGAGGGCGGCTATTCCAAGGGCAAGGGCGGCTCCATGCACATGTTCTCGAAAGAGAAGCATTTTTACGGCGGCCACGGCATCGTCGGCGCCCAGGTGCCATTGGGCGCGGGGCTGGCCTTTTCGGACAAGTATCGTGGCAATGACCGTGTCACGTTCACCTATTTCGGCGACGGCGCGGCGAACCAGGGCCAGGTATACGAGACGTTCAACATGGCTGCCCTTTGGGAACTGCCGGTCATCTTCGTCATCGAGAACAACCAATACGCCATGGGCACCGCGCAGAAACGATCCACCTCGACCGAGGAGATCCACAAGCGTGGCGAACCGTTCGGCATCCCGGGCGAGATCGTCGACGGCATGAACGTGCTGGCGGTGAAGGATGCGGGCGAAAAGGCGGTCGCACACTGCCGCGCCGGCAAGGGGCCTTACATCCTCGAGGTCAAGACCTATCGCTATCGCGGCCACTCCATGTCGGACCCGGCCAAGTACCGCACCCGTGAAGAAGTCCAGAAGATGCGCGAGGAACGTGACCCGATCGAACAGGTCCGCTCGATGCTTCTGTCCGGCAAGCACGCCAGCGAGGACGATCTCAAGGCCATCGACAAGGAAATCAAGGACATCGTCAACAAATCGGCCGATTTTTCCAAGGAAAGCCCCGAACCCGCCGCCGACGAACTGTGGACGGACATCTATGCCGACACCGTCCCGCAGAAGGAGGAGGCGTGAGATGAACACCATGACGACGCTGGCCCGGACCGAAGGGGAATACTGAACCATGGCGACCAAAATCCTGATGCCCGCCCTCTCCCCCACGATGGAGGAAGGCACACTTGCGAAATGGCTGGTCAAGGAGGGAGATACCGTCTCCTCCGGCGACATTCTGGCCGAGATCGAGACAGACAAGGCCACGATGGAGTTCGAGGCCGTCGATGAAGGCGTGGTCGGCAAGATCCTGATTGCCGAGGGCACCGAGGGGGTGAAGGTCAACACCCCCATCGCGATCCTCGCGGAAGAAGGCGAAGACGTCGACGCCGTAGCGCAGGAGGCGACAGCCGACGCGGGCAAGGAGGCAGCCCCTGCGGGGGGCTCCGACGCGCCCGCAGACGACGCGACACCGCCGACTGATGCGGCAAAGCCACCTGCGCCCGCGTTGCAATCCGACCGCACGCCCGACTGGCCTGCAGACGCCGAGATGGCGCAGCAGACCGTGCGAGAGGCGCTGCGCGACGCGATGGCCGAAGAGATGCGCCGCGATGGCGACGTCTTCCTGATGGGCGAGGAAGTGGCCGAGTACCAGGGCGCCTACAAGGTTAGCCAGGGCCTACTCGACGAATTCGGGGGCCGGCGTGTGATGGATACCCCCATCACCGAACACGGCTTTGCCGGCATCGCGGTCGGCGCGGCCTTTGGCGGGCTGCGTCCCATCGTGGAATTCATGACGTTCAACTTCGCTATGCAGGCCATCGACCAGATCATCAACTCCGCCGCCAAGACGCTCTACATGTCCGGCGGGCAGATGGGCAGCCCCATCGTCTTCCGCGGCCCCAATGGTGCGGCGGCGCGCGTGGCAGCCCAGCACAGCCAGGATTACGCCGCCTGGTACATGCAGGTTCCCGGTCTCAAGGTGGCGATGCCCTACTCCGCCGCCGACGCCAAAGGCTTGCTGAAAGCGGCGATCCGCGACCCGAACCCGGTCATCTTCCTGGAAAACGAAATCCTCTATGGCCGGTCTTTCGAGGTGCCGCAGGTCGACGATCTGGAAATCCCCTTCGGCAAGGCGCGGATCTGGCGCGAAGGGTCGGACGTGACGATCGTTAGCTTCGGCATCGGCATGACCTATGCGCTCGAAGCGGCCGAAAAGCTGGCCCAGGACGGGATCGAGGCCGAGGTGATTGACCTGCGCACGATCCGGCCGATGGATACGCCCGCGATCATCGAGTCGGTGAAAAAGACCAACCGGCTGGTCACCGTCGAGGAAGGTTGGCCGCAGGGATCGGTCGGCAGCTACATCTCGTCGGTGGTGATGCAGGAGGCGTTCGACTGGCTTGACGCGCCGGTCATCAATTGCACCGGCAAGGACGTGCCCATGCCCTATGCCGCGAACCTCGAGAAAATGGCGCTGGTCACCACGGACGAGGTGATCGAAGCTGTTCGCAAAGTGACCTATCGCTGAGGAGACGGGACCATGCCAACGGAAATCCTGATGCCCGCCCTGTCGCCGACGATGGAGGAAGGCACGCTTGCCAAATGGCTCGTAAAGGAGGGCGACGCAGTCTCCTCGGGCGACCTGCTGGCCGAAATCGAAACGGACAAGGCCACGATGGAATTCGAGGCGGTCGACGAGGGCGTGATCGGCAAGCTGCTGATCGGCGAAGGCACCGAGGGGGTCAAGGTCAACACTCCCATCGCCGTGCTGCTCGAGGAGGGTGAGAGCGCCGACGATATCGGCTCAAGCGGCGGCTCTCCGCGTCCCGCCGAGCAGGCGACCGGAACCGCGCCCGCCGAAGCAAAGGAACCCGCGGCGAACGGCTATTCCGGTGGCGAAAGCGCGCCTTCAAGCCCTGCTCCCGCTGCGACACAAAACGCTGACGGACAACGCATTTTCGCGTCACCGCTCGCGCGACGGATCGCTGCCGATAGGGGCCTCGACCTTGCGTCGATCAAGGGCTCCGGCCCTCATGGTCGTATCGTCAAGGCGGATGTCGAAGGCGCACAGGCAGCTCCGGCCAAGGCCGAACAATCGGCCGAGGCCTCGCAGCCGCAAGCGCAGGCATCGGCTCCAGCGCCCGCGCCGACGGCCGGTCCCTCCGCAGATGCTGTCGCCAAGATCTACGAGGGCCGCGACTATGAAGAGGTCAAACTCGACGGTATGCGCAAGACCATCGCTGCGCGCCTCACCGAGGCGAAGCAGCAGGTTCCGCACTTCTACCTGCGCCGGGATATCCGCATCGACGCGCTGCTCAAGTTTCGTGGCGAGCTCAACAAACAACTCGAAGGGCGCGGCGTCAAGCTGTCCGTGAACGATTTCATCATCAAGGCGTGCGCTTTGGCCTTGCAATCGGTGCCTGACGCAAATGCCGTCTGGGCTGGTGATCGTGTGCTGCGGCTTAAACCGTCGGACGTGGCCGTGGCCGTGGCAATCGAAGGTGGCCTGTTCACGCCCGTTCTCAAGGACGCCGAAATGAAATCCCTGTCGGCGCTTTCCGCAGAGATGAAGGACCTCGCTGCCCGCGCCCGCGACCGCAAGCTTGCACCGCATGAGTATCAGGGCGGCAGTTTTGCCATCTCGAATCTCGGCATGTTCGGCATCGACAACTTCGACGCGGTCATCAATCCGCCGCATGGCGCAATTCTCGCGGTTGGAGCCGGGGTCAAGAAACCGATCGTGACTGGCGATGGCGACGTCAGCGTCGCCACCGTCATGTCGGTCACCCTTTCGGTCGATCACCGCGTCATCGACGGCGCGCTCGGTGCGCAGCTGTTGCATGCCATCGTCGAGAACCTCGAGAACCCGATGGTCATGCTTGCATGAAGACAAAGCCGCCCCGAATGGGGCGGCTTCCTTCACGATCCAACGCTTTCAGTTGGTCATTCGTACCGGGCAAGCATGTGATCCATCCGGATCGCCGGCTGATCGCATCCCGCCTCACCCACGATCCGGGCAGGAATCCCCGCAACCGTCTTGCACGGCGGCACCTCTTCCAGAACAACCGAGCCTGCGGCGATGCGGCTGCAATGGCCGATCTTGATGTTACCAAGGACCTTGGCCCCGGCCCCGATCAGAACACCGTCACCGATCTTTGGATGTCGGTCCTCTTCCTCCTTGCCGGTCCCGCCAAGCGTTACCGAATGCAGCATCGAGACGTTGTCACCGACCACCGCGGTCTCACCGATCACAATGGAATGCGCATGGTCGATCATGATCCCCTTGCCGATCTTGGCGGCCGGGTGGATATCGACCCCGAAAATCTCGGAAACACGCATCTGGAGGAAATAGGCCAGATCGATCCGCCCCTTCAGCCACAGCCAATGCGCGACGCGGTAGGCCTGCATTGCCTGGTATCCCTTGAAGTACAGCACCGGCTGAAGCAGTCGGTGGCATGCAGGGTCACGCTCGTACACAGCCATCAGGTCGGCGCGCGCCGCCTCGATCAGCGCAGGCTCGTCCGCATATGCCTCGTCGACGATCTCTCGCAGCACCATCATCGACATTTCGTTCGAGCACAGCTTGGCTGAAATGCGGTAGGATAAGGCCCTCGCAAGGCTTTTGTGATGCAAGATACAGGCATGGACCAAGCCGCCCATGAGCGGTTCCCGTTGAACCGCAGCTTCCGCTTCTTCGGTGATCCTGTTCCAAACCGGATCGACCGGCGTCAGTTTCGAGCGTGTTTCCAACATGGTCAAACATCCTCTGCTGCGCTTAACCTAACCATCTAAGCTGCATTTGACCAATCGCAATTCCTTGAAAGGGACACAACGAAAATGAACGAGACCGAGCTTGCCGCTTTTAGTCGCCTGATATCGGATCGACTGCGGGAACTCGAACAAAGCTCCGAGGCGGGACGCGACGGTCAATCGGTTGTCACGCTCGATCAACAGGCGGTCGGCCGTCTCAGTCGAATGGATGCGCTGCAGAACCAGGCCATGGCCAAAGCCCAACAGACCCGCCGGGACACCGAAACGGTTCGCCTGCTGGCAGCGCTCGAACGGATCGAAGAGGGCGACTTCGGTTACTGTGAGGATTGCGGAGAAGAGATCGCGAAAGGGCGGCTGGAACTCGATCCAGCCGCTACCCGGTGCGTCAGCTGCGCTTCGGGCTGATCCGAAACAAGGTGATCTCTCGCAAAACCATTTCAAAGCACTGGCAATACTCGGGATCATCGAAGCTAGGTTCGTCCGCCAGTTCCCGTTTTCGTGCCGCCGACATCAAAGACCCGTTCCCGTAGAGAGGATGCAGAGACCCGGTCTTTCGGACATGGGCACAGGCTTGGGCTGCTTCACCGATCATCCGGCGACAAAGCCGCCCGCGCCCGTCAACCGGTGCACGTAGCAAAGCGCGCGCTGCCGCACTGACGTCTCCATGCAGAACTGGAAGCATGGATCAAACCCCGACTGGCAGTTTGGAAAAAGCCCCCGGTCCAAACCGCGCAGAGACTTGGGCCACATGAATTTCGATGGGTCCGGTGGCGGAATCCTCGGCATGCATATTAGCCGTGTACGTCCAGTCGGGTGAAGCGACATCGACCTCCCTGAGAACGCGGTCTTTACTGACGACCCGCACGAGATAGTGCTCGCGCTCTTCTGCCAACGGTACATCGAGACCCGTCCAGTCATCACCGTCGATCCGGGTTCGCCGGATCCAACTGATCCTCAGATCTCCGCCATTCACTTTGGCGGCAAGGTGAACAGGAGAATACGGACGCAACCCGTTGCCATCGAACGCTTCCGTCAAATGCACGAAAGAAGGATCATCGTAACCGCGGCTCGACGGGCCGATCAGGAAATGGCGTGCAAGCCGCCTTTGAGAACCAGGGCTTTCCAGCTGTTGGACGGCATCGTCGATCAACACGAATACAGATCCTTCTGGCCAGGCTTCCGGCATGAAAGCATCGGATCCCAGTTGTCCCCGCAAACGCCCCCGCAACAGATACGTGCTTGGGCCGATCAGTTCAGCCTCGGTGAATTGGAACAGCTCCCAGCAGCCCGAGCTTCCGTCGCCGATTGCGGCGAGGTTCGCCCCGTTGAGGATCGAGTCTCGGGATTTCGTTTCCAATGCACCTCCCGTTAGCTTCACCTGAAGGTCCGGCCCCCGGTCCCAGACACCGACCTGCGCCTTTAACAGGGGAGTCTCCGTCACGCCAATGACGGCACGCCGATCTACCACAGCATCAAACCCGTAATCCTCGCCACTGAGCGATGAAAACACCGACACGCTCCCCGGCCAGGGCTGCGCTGTCACGGCGAGGTAAGGCGCGTGAGGCGTTTCTTCTCCGGTGAGCAAGGGCAAATCGAGGAATACTGGATAAACCGGTGTCGGCGCCACGAAGGGCCGGTATCCGGGTGCGTCATCGGGCATTTCCGCGGGATGGTATACGCTCGGTTCGATACGCACCGCCTCAAGGAGTTGCATCTCGCCCTGCTCCACGCGATCGATCCGGTAAAGCGCTTCGTTTTGTTCGGCAAGGGTCACAACGTCTCCCGCGCCCAGCGCCATGGCCGATGGCGGCAGCGCAAGACGCAGTGTATCGCGTGAAATCCGCGCTTCGGACAACCACCTTTCGACCGTCTGCCGGGCTTCGGCCCGACTCAAGGACAATGCCACTTCGCTGGTCGCCACGGAATGCGTGCGATCGTCCGGCAGCACGGCTTCTTCGGACAAGACGTCGTGATCGGCGTCGGCTTGTACGAAACGCAACCGTACCCGCCCGGCCATTTCCGCAGCAGATTCCCGACGCCTTTCCACATCCCCTTCCAGGTCAGGGTGGAGCGCCAACTTTCCCGCGTCCAGCGGCACGGGGTCTCCTCCGTCGCGCATGCGAAAGACAAGCATCCCGTCGCGCTCGATCGCGTCAAAACCATAGCGCAGCATCAAGGGTTGCAATGCCGCACGGGCGTCACCCATGTCCTCGACATGATAACCCCGGACGACACCACGAAGATTTGTGGTATCGATCGCCGTCACACCCGAGCGATGGCACAGTTCAGCCACCACCGAGGACAAGCTGCGCGAACCTGATCGCCCGTTGAGCCAATGACCCCTTGCATAGTTCGCGCCGTCATCCCACGGCCTCCGATTGTTCGGAAACGCCGGAAATGGTCGCGTGTCCCATGCCCAGACAAAGGCATTCGACAGATCCACCATCGCCCCGCCGTATTCGGGCGAAACCGGATTGTTTTCCGAATGTGACCAATGGCCAAGAACCGCGCGCAGGTATTGCCGCTGGATCAGGTCGTCCCGCAACCCGTTGGAATAGCGTGGCACCGACGATTCCGAAGACTTCGGATCAAGAAACTTGTTCGGCTGGTTCGTTCCCTTGTCGATGGCAGCGCAACCAAGTTCGGTAAACCAGAAAGGCTTGGACCGGGGGATCCATTCCGTGGGTTCCGCCTGACGGATCCCGCCGATCCGCTCATGATGGTCGTTTTCCCACCAGCTTCGCAGATCCTTGTAACGCCAGATCCAGTGTTCTCCGTGCGCCTCATCGACGATTGGTGTGCGTATCTGCGCTTCCGCTGCTTCGCGCGAGCGATAGCACCAATCGAACCCCTCACCCCCTTCGACATTCGAACCGAGATAGTCGAGGTCATAGATACTGCGCGCGCCTTTCGCATGATCGAGGTGGCCCGGCCCGTCTCTCCAGTCCGAAAGCGGCATGTAATTGTCGATGCCAATAAAATCGATATTGTCGTCCGCCCAGAGCGGATCGAGATGGAAATACCTGTCTCCGCTGCCATCTTGCGGCTGGTACCCGAAATACTCGCTCCAGTCCGCAGCGTAACCGATCTTGACGTCTGGCCCCAGCAGGCTTCGCACATCCGCAGCCAGAGTGCGCATCGCGGCCACGGCCGGAAACCCGTTCGCACCCCTGATCTGGGTCAGGCCGCGCATTTCCGAGCCGATGCAAAATGCGTCAACACCGCCTGCCGCCGCGCAAAGCGCCGCGTAATGCAAGATGAAACGGCGCATTCCCCATTCCTCGGGTCCGGAATACTGAATGATCCCGTCGCTCACCTGAAAATCCGAGGCCGAAGCCGTTCCGAAGAACGCCGCGACCTCAAGATCGGCTATGCCCGTCCCATCGGGAGAGGCATCCCGACCCGGCGCCTCGCTCAAGGTGATCCGGCCTCTCCATGGCAGCGCGGGCTGATCTTCGGCATCACTCCAGGGGTCGGGCAATCCGTTGCCCGCCATCTGTTCCATCAGGATGAAAGGATAGAACATGACGCGCTGGCCGCGCTCACGCATGTGCCGGATGGCTTCCACGACCGAGGCATCGGCAGGTGTTCCACCATAGATGGGCCGGTCATCCACGCGGGCGATCTCTTGTGCAGTCGCACGGGTCTGCCCGCCCGCCGTCCACGCCATGTTGATACCGTCGATACCCGCACGCTCCACCTTAGGTCTGATCGCGCACTCTCCGCAGCGCAGGTCGTCACCGAACCACGACACGATCAGGGACGCCGCGCCGCATCCCGGCACCTCGCCTTCCAGCGCGTCCATCGATGTCACGAAATCGGACTTGCCCGATGGCGAATTGCTGTTGGCGGCCCAAAAGCTGCCCGGCCCGTCCGAATAATTCACTTGCGTCGTCGCCAGCGCATACTCCCCGGTCCCCGGCATCAGGGCAACCGCCTTGACGATCTCGCCCAAGCGATCTTGGTACTCGGGCAACCCGGGCTGTTCGGCGCGCACCACCTCGAACGAAAATTGCGGCACCCGGTTTCCGAAAGCTTCAAGCGCCAAGTTCTCGATCACGACATAGGCGGTCCCCCGATATGCCGGCACTTGACCGGCACCTTCGACCGCCTCCATCACCGGATCGGGCAATTGATCATGCGTCCCGCGATAGACCCTCATGTTCAGATCAGCGGGTGCGATCTCTTCACCGTCAGCCCAGACACGACCGACAGTTGCGATCTCTCCTTCGCACAGCGCGATAGCCAAAGACACCGAGTAGCTGTAGCGGGTTGTCCTGGGTTGGGCCGGAGACCCCTTGCCACCCCCGGTCGTGGTGGCGGTCTCAACAAAATCAGACGCCCAGATCACCTGCCCGCCAACCCTCACACGGCCAAAGACCGATGCGATGGACGCGCCCTCCCCGGCCCGTGTCAGTCGGAACCGATCGACCTTGCCGGTCTCTACCGCCTCGGCACCGCCGCCCAACAGGCGCTGATCCAGCACCTTTCCGATCGTCGCGCCTACCGCCTTGCCCAGGCTGGCCGAGGCCATTCCGGCCACCGATCCGCCGATCGCTCCTCCGATCGCATTGCCAGCCGCGGACAGAAGTATCGTCGCCATCAGTTCACCTCCGGAAATTCGAACCTCGCGACGATCCGCTTCTTCCACGGCTCGCTCAGCGGGCTTTCAACCACGCCATGCCCTGAATAGGCATGAACGAAACTCGGGACCTCTCCCTCGCGGGCGAGAATACCCAGATGCTTGGCCACGCTGCCTTGACGCATGCGGAACAGCAGGACATCCCCCGGCATCGCGCCCGGCACGGGCACCTCGCGCAGATGGCGCCGCGCAGCCCGCCACAACCGCTCATCTCCCTGCGGTTCCGACCAATCCATGCTATAGGCTGGAGGCAATTCCGGCTCATCGCCCTGAACGGCCCGCCACACACCCCGGACCAACCCCAGGCAATCGGCCCCGGCGCCCTTGACCGACGCTTGATGGCGATAAGGCGTGCCGATCCAATTCCGCGCCGCAGCCACGACCTCGTCGCGCCTCATCGCCGACTACCCCCGGTGTTTGCGCCGGACTTTTTCGGGACCGCCATCAGCCAGTCTTCACCCGGAAGGTCCGGAAAGCCCTGAAAGTTCAGCACATTGTCGAACTTCAGCCGGCAGGTTTCCATCCGCTTGTCGCACCCCGCCGTCAGCCTCACCCGGTCGCCTTCGCTCAACTCGCCGCGGATTGGTTCCCACAACTCGATCAGCCGCGTGCCATCGTCGATTGCATCGCGCTTGATCAGCGCCCACAACCCTGCTGCGGCGCCATCAAGCACCGTCAGGCGGCCGCGCTGGAACCAACCGAGCTCGAACCCTGCCAACGCGTCCCAGCGCAACTTTGCCCGGTCTTCGATGGACTGTACCGTCACCTCGGCAACATATCCGGGCCTTGCCAGGTCGAACCCGCAAGCCAGGTCCCCAAGGACAGCGGTGCAGGGCTTTTGATACACTCGGCCCAACGGTCGGTTCAGCGCATCGGTCAACCCGCGCAGCTCGGCGTGGAATGCGCCGCCGCTGCGCCGCAACTCACCGATATGACCCCGAAATTTCAACCACCGTTGATCTGGCGCGGCCCAGTTGACCAACCAGGCCAGCACCTCGGCCCCATCCAGCCGCCCCTGCTCGATCTCGTCCTCGCTCAGCCCCGCATCGCTCAACGCGCCCAGCGCCTCGGTATTGTCCACAGACAGCCCCGTGGCCTGTTCCAGCGTCAAAGCGGTCAGCCCGCTATCGGCACGAAAGACAACCCCGTCGAACTCGATATCCCGATCATGGTCCGTGAACCCGTGCTGCACGCCATCCTCGCGCCGGATGGCCCAGCACCGGCACAGTGTCGTCACCCCGCTTTCAACATGCGCGCGGAACGCCTCGCTCATCCCCGACATCAGACGCGCACCTCCACAACCGGTACGTTCGGCACGTCGCCGGCCTGGAAACTGGCCACACTGGTCTGGATCCGGTCCGTATCGAACCGCACCGGCACATCGAACTCGAACCCGGCTGTGACCTGCACGCCTTCGCCCGGCGGCGAGGCGAAGGTCACAAGGCCGGAGGCCGTGTCCACCTCGTAATCCACGCCTTCGCGCTGTTCATCCTGATCCAGCCCGACGCGCACTGAACCCGCTACGGGCTTTGCAATTGGCCTCGCGTAAGAAAATGCGCCTGACCGGTAGGTCTTGACCAAGGGAAAGGCGACAGTGGCCCCATCCCCCTCGGCAATGACCTGGTCACCATGCGTGACTTCTCCCGAGGCGCGGCAGGACTTGAAATCCGACCAGTCCTTCCAGCGGAACCCGAACATCTGCCCGCGCCGCGCCTCGAAGAAGGCGATCAACATCTCGACATCGTCAAGCGAGCGCATGCCCAGCCCGGCGTCATAGCGCCTGCGCGAATGGGCCCAGGGCGTGTTACGCTCCTCGAACCCGTTGGCCAGCGTCACCACGTCCGTCCGCCGCTCAGGCCCGCCGACCGAGCCAAAACTCAGGTTCGCCGGAAATCTCACCTCGTGAAAGCTCATCGCCCCTCTCCCCGTTTACCGATTGCGATTGCCGCGTCCCAGCGCCCGGCTCATCTGCGCCGCGATCTGCCCCTGGCTGCGGCGGAATCCCTGAACATCGGGCGTGGTGATGTTCATCACCACGTTCACAGCCCGACCGCCGCCGCCCGAGTTGCGCACACCCAGCTTGCCATCCGCCCCGCGCGCCAGGGGCATGATCGCTTCCGGTCCCGCCTCGCCCATCAGCCCCGTGCCGCCCCGCATCGGAAAGGTCACGGGCCCGCTCACGACACCGCCATTGGCAAAGGGCATCACCCGCCCCTGCGAAAAAGAGCCGCCATCGGCAAAAGGCAGGATGCCCTCGACCAATCCGCCCACACCTTTCGCCAGAAGACCGCCGAAATGTTCCGTCACCGGTTTGATCGCGGCCGAATAGCTTGTGTTGATCATCGACCGCGCGATCGTCTCCAACGCGTCCGACAGCTTCATGCCGTCGAACACCACCCCGTCAAAGGCGCGGCGCAGGCCCTTGGACATCCCGCGCTCCAGCACGGCGGCATCCTTGCCAGTCGCGGCAAAGGCCTCCCGTACCCGGCGCAGTTCGGCATCGAACCCCGCCGCCATGGCCGCCGCATCGCCAAGGGCATCGCCCAAAGCCTCGCCCGATTGCTCCAGCTCGGTGAACCCGTCACGCTCCGTCATCGCTCTCTCCTTTTCCCTCGTCCGGCCCCGTGTCCGGCCAGGCCTCCAGCAGCGCGTCCAGCCCCGCGCGGGTCAGCGCGCCAACGCCGCCCGCCTGCCCCAGCATCAGCCGCAGCTCGGCGGGTGTCAGCGCCCAGAACTGCGCTGGCGTCAGGCGCAACCCCTGCAGACCGGCGCGCATCAGCGCCGGCCAGTCAAAGCCGTTCATCCCTGCTCCGGCAACATGAAGGCCCGCGCCAGAAGCTCCGCCGCAGCCCGCGCCGCGGCCATCGGCCCGCCTGCGATCTCGGCGCGCATCAGCTGGTCCCGGCCCATCTCTGCGCCGCCGCCACGCAATCCCGCCGAGATCAGCGCCAGCACGTCACGACTGGAATAGCCGCCCGCCTCGAACCGCTGCACCAGCTCGACGAGGGAGCCTGTTTCAAGCTCCACCTCCAGCTCGGCCAGCGCGCCCAAAGTCAGCTTGAGCACCCGACGCTGACCATCGATGGTCAGCGCCACCTCGCCCGTCCAAGGATTGGCCATGATCAAAGCGCCGTGAAGGTCAGCACACCGGCGCTGGCCAGCGACATCTCGTAGGTCGCCTCGCCATTGTGGCTGCCCGCATATTCGATCGCCGTCACCTGGAACGGGCCCTCGACGATGCCGAAATCCGGGATGATGACCTGGAAGGCCGGCGTTTCTCCGTCAAAGAACAACTGCCGCGCACGCTCGTCTGTCCCTGCGTCCTTGAACACGCCCGAGCCCGAGATCGCGGCCGATTTCACCCCCGCACCGCTCAGCAGCTCCCGCCATCCGCCCTGGCTCTCAAGGCTCGTCACATCCACGCTTTCCGCATTGAAACTCACCCGCGTGGCACGCAGCCCCGCGATGGTCTCGAACTGACCGCTGCCATTCATGTCCACCTTGACCAGCAGGTCCTTACCGTTCTGGGCACCCATGCTCTCTCTCCGATTCTAGAAATTCAGTTGTCTTCCAGCCGCGCGCGGAACCGCAGGTCGATCCGGCGAAGCCCACCCGATGTTCCGGCCTTGGCCCGCTCGAACCAGATCCCCACGATCCGGCCGCGCGCCAGCACCGGTGGCGCATCCTCCAGCCGGTCGCAGACGGCGCCGGCCAGGTCCTTTGCCCCGGCAAATCCCGCCGCACCGCTGATGACCGACACGGTAAAGCGATGCAGCGCGCCGCCACCCTCGCGGTCGGATGCCTCACGCACCTCTTCCGGGCCAAGCCGGACATAGGTTTCGGGCAACTCACCCTCGGGCAGCGCGTCATGCACCAAGCCCGACAGGCGCGGATCGGCGCTGAGCGTCGCGTAGATCGCCGTTTGCAGGGCTGCCGCCATGCCATAACTCATGCTGCCACCTCCTCGTCCGCGAAACAGGTCAGATAGCTCCCGCGCCCGTCACTCTCGGCAACGGCGCGGATCACCCAGACACGCGCGCCATCGCGAAACCTCTGCTCCGGTGCGGGCCGCATGGTCGAGCCCACGGGCGCGCCGCGCACCACGATGCGATACCCGGTGCGCGACACCTGCACTCCACCCACGTCCCGCTCGCGCCCGGTGCGCGCCGTCACCTCTGCCCAAAGCGTGCCCACGGCCTGCCAGCTTTCGACATAGCCGCCCGCACCATCCGGCACGCGTCCCGGCTCTTCGAGCACGAGGGCCCGGTTCAAATGCGGCTGCCTCATCGCACCACTCCCATCCCGAACCGCACCACGCGGTAACGCTGGATCAGGGTCGTCACGCCGAACGGCATGCAGCCATCTCCCAGCGCCGTCTCGTTGCGGTACTCGTAGTAATGCGCCGCCAGCAGCAGCACCGCCTGCGCCAGATCGGCCGGCAGATCATCCCATGCGGCCGCCATCCCCGCGGTAAAGGCGATGCGCACCGACCCACCCGTGCCCAGCGATGGCAACAAGGTCCCGCGCGGGCGCAGCACCGGGCGCTGCCCGTCCTGCTCAAGGCGCACGGCCCCCGGCTCCAGCACCGTCTCGGACCCGCCCGCATCGCGCAACGCCACCCCGTCCACCGACACCACCGGCGCAACCGGCAATACCTCGCCATAGCGGTCGCGCCACGCGGTCAGCACCCAGGTGAACGCGCGCGCGATCAACACCTTGCCGGTCCGCGCTTCGATCGCCGCGATTGCCGCCCGCAGGAAGCTTTCCAACACCGCATCCTGCACCGCATCCTCGGCAAACCCGGTTCCCAGCCGCAGATGCGCCTTGAACTGCGCGACCGGCAGCGCCGCCTGCGGAACCGTGGTCTCTTCGTTCAACATCATCCCATAACTCCACCAAGCTCGGACCCCTCCGGGCCGTCATTTCTGCGAAAACCGGGCGCGGTCCGCGCGCCCCACGCCGCTCGGACGGAGGGGAGCAGCTAGACGACGCAAGGCCGGATACGCGACCCGCGCCCGCGACCCGGGGGGCGATCACCCTCCCCCCGGGATCCGGTCCGCTTACGCGGTGCCGAATTTCAGCAGTTTGATCGCGGCGAAATCGCTCACGTCACCGCCGACGCGCTTGGTGGCGTAGAACAGGACATGCGGCTTGGCGCTGAACGGGTCGCGCAGCACGCGCAGGTCGGGCCGCTCGGCCACGGTATAGCCCGCGTGGAAATCACCGAACGCGATAGAGTAGCTGTCGGTCGCGGGCTCGGGCATGTCCTCGGCGATCAGCACCGGGTAACCCATCAGCCGCGCGGGCTCACCCGCTGCCAGCCCGTCCGACCACAGGAAGCGGCCATCGCCGTCCTTCAGTTTGCGGATGATCCCTGCGGTCTTCGAACTCATGACAAAGCTCGCATTGGCCCGGTACTGCGCGCCCAGCGCATAGACCAGGTCGACAATCGCCTCGGCCGTGACCTCTCCGGCGGCGCCCGTCGGCACATAGCCCAGATTGCCCCAGGCCCAGACATCGTTGTCGACCTTGGCATGGGTCAGGAAGCCGCGCGGCTTGTCCTGCCCGTCGCCATTGACAAAGGCCGCCGCCTCGGCGCGCGCGAACTTGTTCGCGATCCGCTCGGCCAGCCAGCCCTCGACATCGAACGCGCTGTCATCCAGCAGGCGCTGGCTTGCCTTGGGCAGCGCGCTCAGCTCGTGCAGCGGGATAGAGATACGGTCGATCGACGGCGTACCCGTCTCGGCAGTGGCCGAGGTTTCGTCAGCCCAGCCCGCGCCCATGTCGGCATGATCGACCAGCACGTCAAAGGAATTCGCCTCGACATTCACCACCTGCGCGATGGATCGGATCGACGCCGTCGAACGCAGCACCGACTTGATCGCCTCGGCCGTTTGCGGATCGACAAGATAGCCGCCATCGCTGTTGACCACGGTCGACAGCGACTTCGCTTCGATCTCCAGCCCGCGCAGCCCGTCATCGTCGCCCGAACGCAGATAGGCGTCGAACGCTTTCTGATGCGGGGCACCGGCGTCAGTAGCGGCGGCAAGATGCGGGCGCGCCGCAAGGTGAGATTTACGATCCAGCATGGTCAGTCGCTCTTCTGCTTGTGTCAAACGGTTGTTCATATCGTCGCGGAACCCCTTGAATTCGCTGACGAAGCCGGTCATCGCCTGCTTCACCTCGCGAACCATCGGGTTGCCCCCATCACTCGTGCTCATCGGCATGCCCCTTTCACCGGGTTGAAGTTCGGTGCCAGCCCCGCGCCAGCTCCTGCCGGGCCTCGTCGAGGACCTCGGCGATACTGCGCCAGGTATCGGTGCAGGGCGCATCGCCCTTGGCCGCCACCCGCGCACTGGGCAGCATCGGAAAGGTCACCAGTGACACCTCCCAAAGCTCCAGTTCGGTCAGGAGCCTGCGGCCCCTGTCATCCTTCTGCGCACGTCTGGTGCGATAGCCGATCGACAGCCCGTCAATAGCCCCTGCGGCGATCAGCGCCGCCGCCTCGCGGCCCTTTTGCGTGCTGTCCAGCAGGCGCCCCTTGACCCGCAGGCCCCGCGCATCCTCGCGCAGCTCGTCCCAGACCCCGATGGGCTGGGCCGGATCGTGCTGCCACAGCATCTTGACCCGGCGTCCCTCGGCCTCCAGCGCCTTGAGGCTGGACGCATAGGCCCCCGGCTGCACGCAATCGCCGCCCTGGTCGATCTGCCCGAAGAGGCTTGCATAGCCCTCGATCACCGCGCCGTCGCTCACCGACAGCCCATCGCCGAACCGGGCGAACTTGGTCTCTAGCCCGCTTTCCATCTGCATGAGAAACTCCTTGTAACTGCCTGCAAACCCTCAGGGTGTGGCGACGAGAATGGATTGGAACAACTGCCCTACGATGGCCGCCGCCACGCCGTAGACGGCCAGCCACAACCGTCGCTCCAGCCGCGCGATCAACTCTTCGAGCTGGTCCAGCCGGTGGCACAGGTGTTCGTGCTGGATCGCCGCGACCCGCTCATGCGCCGCCAGCTTCATCCCCGGCGCACAGTCAAAGGGCGGATAGCCCGGACCATCAGCCATCGGCCGGTTCCGCCAGCGCGGGCAGACCCAGAAGCGCCCGCTTCTCCGCCGCGGTCAGGAAATCGGCCCGCGCCACGCGCGCCCATTGCGCATCGCGCTCGGCCGACAGTGCCGGCACCTGGTCCATGTCGGGTTTCAGCTCCAGCGCTTCGCCCGACAGGCCCGACAACCATTCCGACACCGCCGCCGCCACCCGCGTCACCAGGGGCAGAACGGTCAGGCGATAGAACGCCCGATTGGCCTCCTGGTAGTTCGAATAGGTCGCGTCACCGGCGATCCCCAGCAGCATCGGGGGCACGCCAAAGGCCAGCGCGATCTCGCGGGCGGCGGCTTCCTTGGTCTTTTGAAACTCCATGTCCGAGGGCGAGAACCCCATCGGTTTCCAGTCGAGGCCACCTTCCAGAACCATCGGTCGCCCGGCATTGCGCGCCCCGCGATAATTCGCGTCGATCTCGTCCGAGAGGCGGCGGAACTGCTCCTCGGCCATCACGCCCTGGCCGTCGCCCCCCTTCCACACCAGCGCGCCCGAGGGCCGCGCTGCATTGTCCAACAAGGATTTCGACCAGCGCGACGCCGCGTTGTGCACATCGATCGCCATCGCCGCCGCCTGCAGCGCCGAGAACCCGTAATGATCGTCCTGCGGATGAAAGGACTTGATGTGACAGACCGCCTCGGCGGCAAAGCGATGCTTCTTGGCCCCCACCGCGTATTCGTAGCCCACCGGCCAGCCATCGGCCCCCGGCACCACGCTCATCCGGTCCGAGCGCAGCACGTGCAGCTCCAGCGGCAGCGACCCTTCGCCCGCCACAGCCTCGACATAGGCATTGCCCGATAGAAGCAACTGCCCGAACAGCGCCTCCAGCAGTTCCGCCTTGCCCTGCGCCGCATTTGGGCGACGCACCAGCGCCATCATCGGATGCGTCTCGTAGCGGCGTTCGGCATCCTGCAAGACCAGTGGCAGCGCCGCCGCCGCCTCGGCGATCAGCTTTACGCAGCGAAAGCCCACCGGGTTGCCCGAAAACCCCGTCCTGGTCAGCGAGACCGCGTCGCGCGGGCTCCAGGCCACCCGACCCGCCCCGTGCCATGCCACCACCGGCCCTGCCGCGCTTGCCTTGGCCTCGGGCGCCTCGGCCGGTGCCCCACGACGCAAGAAATCGAATACCATGCTTGACGCTCCTATCTTCTTACCGCCGCTCTCATCGGCCGTCGTTGGAAAGGGTTATCCAGCAAAGAGGTTTACGATGCCGGACAGGGGCGTACGGCACTGGCGCAACGCCTACGCTTTGACGGGACGGTCAGGCGACGCCCCAGCTCTCCCAGCTTGTCGGAAAAGAATGCCCCAGCGCCCGCCAGAACAGCATCAGCTGCCCGTGGTGCAGCGCCTCGTGGGCGATCAGGCGTACCATGTGCAGATCGCGCGACACGCGCTCGCCGAACCAGTTGATGAGTTGAGGGGGATCGGGTTGCGCCATGACGCGACAATGCCACGCGTTCAGATCCGCGAGATAACCGGCAAGCTCACGCGCCGTCACGCCCCCCGTGTAGCGGCCAGCACCCGTGCCGAACGCCATCTTGCCGGTCTCCAACCCGGCCAGATACTCGGCATGGACCCGCCCCATGTGGCGGAACTGCTTCCACAGCGGACCGCTTTGGGGATGCAGTGAAAATTGCAGATCGTCGGGGGAGCAATTGGCCAGCAGGTCCACGGTCAAACCACGCATGTGGTCCCACTCGGCCTGCAAACCTGTCATCGGACGCGCTCCGTTCGCCTGTGCGATAACTCGCACGGTATCGGAACCATAGCTGCGCCCGCGCCGCCCGATCAAGCAGGCGGCGCTCTGCTTCGCGGAGGCCTAGACTGCCCGCAGGCGCGGCCTGCGCATCTGCGCCGCCGGAGAGATCATCAGCTCGTGCAGCGCCCAGACCAACGCATCGACCCGGTCGGGCGATCCCTGCCCTTCGAATCCCCGCGCCGTCATCAGGCACATCTGCTCTTCCAGCGCGTCCAGCCCCGGCAAATGCCGCACCCGCCCCTGTTCGTAAAGCGCCGCCACCGGTTCGGCCCGCGCGCTCTTGCCGCGCGCAGCGCGCACCGCGCGGAACGGGGTCAGCGGTGCCACCTGCCGCACCACCTCCTCGACCAGTTGGCCACCCTGGTTGACCTCGGCCACCAGCCGCTCGGCCCCATAAGCGTCCATCGCGTCGATCGCCGCCCGCGCCCAGCCCGACGGCCCCAGACCGCTCACCGTGCAATCGGCCAGCACATAGGCGCGCCACTCCTCGGGCGGTCCCTGCAACTGCGCCCCGGCCACCACGATACCGCACTCATCCGCGGCCGCGCCCGAACTGACCGCCGGATCCAGCGCCACGACCACGCGGTCCAGAACCGGCGCACGCGCAACCTGCGCGGCCTCCAGCATCGACCCGGTCCACAGCGCGCCCTCGGCATCCGCCAGCAGGACGCCATCCAGCTCCTGCCGACCCAGCCGCGTGCCCGCATAGCGCGCGCGCACCTCCTGCAAGAAAGACTCGGCCAGGTTCGCCCTGTTCGCCTCGGTGGGCGCATGGGTCACCACCGTCGATGGCGCAGCCAGCAGCGCCTTCAACACCGGCACGTTGCGCGGCGTCGTGGTCACGCAGACCTGCGGATGCTCTCCCAACCGCAGCGCGAATTGCAGCATGTCCCATGTCTCGCCGGCCTTCTTCCACTTGGCCAGCTCATCCACCCATGCCGCGTCGAATTGCGGCCCGCGCAACGCCTCGGGGTCGGCCGCTGAAAACGCCTGCGCCTCGGCCCCGTTCGGCCAGACCAGCTTGCGCTCGGACGCCTTCCACCGCGGGCGCCGGTCCGGCGGCGAACAGGCAAGGATGCCGCTGTCACCGAAAACCATCACGTCGCGCACCTGGTCATAGGTCTCCCCCACCAGCGCCACGCGCCGTGCATGGCCCTCGTCCAGCGGCTTCGACCCTTCGACCTGCGCGCGCACCCATTCCGCACCGGCCCGCGTCTTGCCTGCACCGCGCCCGCCCATGATGATCCATGACCGCCACGTCCCCTCGGGCGGCAGCTGGTGCGGCAGCGCCCAGAATTCGAAAAGGAAAGGGAGGGCACACAGCCCCCCCTCCCCGATTTCACTCAGAAACTGATCCCGCACCGCAGCAGGCGCGGAGGCGAGCCAGGCGGCACCCGATCTCAGACCGGGCCCGTTCAAGATCGAGGGCATAGCCCCCTTGGGCGATCCCTGCTTGTCTGGTGTGATGTTCGACAAAACTCGTCTCCACTTTCTGACAACTGCGGATCAGGCTGTCGACCTGACCCAGTTGCTTGCTGGTGCCTGCAAGATCCGCATCCTCCCCGGCCGCCAGCCGCTTCCGCAGGTCTTCTGCCGCGTTACGCAACTCGCGAATGGATGTCTCGAGCGACTGCAACAGGTCAGCCGTCCGGGAAATCCGCTCCTCCGGGGTAATCAAAGTCATGCTCATCGACCTCATGCGTGAGTGATCTCCGCACGAGAGACATGAAAAAACGCCCACCGGAGATCCTCCGGGGCCGCTCACCCAAGTCTTCTAGCATGACACAACCTATACGAGAAACCGCGCGCAAGGTCAAGCTGCCCGGCAACAGCCTCGCAACGGTTCATCGGGCGACGAAGTCACGAATCATTAAACCCAATCATCACGAAAGAAATCCCCACAGGGCAATTACCACGGGTAATTATTATCAAATCGGGAATTTGAATCACTTCAGCAATCTAAGGTTGCTAATATCATCATTTATTCTCGCCTAATTAATTATCATATTGACTATACTTTCACTTAAAACTATTTCCTTTCTCACTGCCTTATTCTCGCCATGTTTCGAATAGAACGCCGAAAACCACCTGTTTTCAGATGGTTATTTCGTCTTGAGAAGGCAGTTGAAGAGTTCTGTTGCAGGCGCCAGACCCTCTTGGCGCTTGCCTGTAAATGGGGGTGCCCAAAGTGGCCACGTACAAAATATTTGACCGGATCGAAACGACTCCGGGCAGCAGCAAGGAAACGTCCTTTCAGGTCTGGGTGACCGACGGGCTTTTGCAATTCGTGATCGACGGCGAAATTCGCCACGATATCGACTCGGTCGAGGATTTCCTGATCGAAACCGCGAAAATCCTGAACAAGAACAATAACGAAGACGGCTCCATCGTCGAAAGCGTTGGTTCGATCAGCGACAATGCTCTCGAAAACTACGAAGGCGGCAAAGGCCCGGTTCTCGATTCCAACGGAACCAACCCGTCCATTTCGCTTCAGGATGACGGCACCGAGGTCAAGATCGCCAATGGCGGTGTCGGCGGCTCGTTCCGGGTCGATTTCGGAACCGGCGCACAGGCCGAGGCCGAGGCAGGCGCCTTCAATGCCTTTGCACAGGATCTGCTCGGCAAGGCGACCGTGACGCAACAAGAGGTCCTGACCGGCATCCAGATCGGCGACTACAGCCGCACCGTCACCGTCTCGACCCGCGACGACGATGTCAGGCAGATCAAGTTCAAATCGACCGGCGACGCCAAGGATCTGAGCTGGGCCGACATCTACATCGACGATCTCGCCGAACAATTCGGCGGATGGAAGCTCGGCAATGGCAATGTCAGCGATCTGGGCTACACCGCGAACCAGATCAACATCAGGGACGACGTCAAGGTCAGCCTGGGCGCTCAGGGTGTCGGTGGCAGCGAGCTGTTCGAGTTCGCCGATAACGCGACGGCTCAGGCATTCCTCGACACCGTCAAGGCCGATTTCACCGGCGACCGGCGCGCAATCATCAACGAAGCCATCGAAATCATCGCAGACGGTCTCGGCGGCACCCAGATCAAGAACGGCAATGTCAGCACCAGCTACAAAGCCAACCAGATCAAGCTGATCGGGGCCGACAAGGATATTGTCGATCTCGGCAGCCAGGGTGTCGGCGGCAAGGAACGCTATGAATTCGACGATCAGGCCACCGCGCAGCAGTTCATCGACCAGGTCCGCGACGCGGTCGGGGTCGAAGCCCGTGAAGGCTCGCTGGTAGATGAGTTCGTGTACAAGGTATCGGGCGGCGCGGGCATCTCCGGCTCGCCGACCTTTGTCGGCAAGGATGATTTCGTCGCCTTCATCGCCGAGGAATTCGGCGGCGACATGAAAAAGAACGGCTCGGTCAGCGAAAGCTTCGCGGGTGGCGGCCGGATCGTCGGGGATGGCACCGATGTTCAGCTCGGCCCCAAGGGCGTCGGCGGCAAGGAGATCTGGGATTTCGAAGACGCGGCCACGGCCAACGCCTTCATCGGCACGCTCGACGATATTTTCGGCTGATCGCCGGAACCCCTGAAAACAAAACGCCCGGAGCCATCACGGCTCCGGGC
>NZ_JBHRXI010000016.1:69632-110403 GCF_042648365.1 Lutimaribacter marinistellae
TCGACATGTCGAACGACGCGCCGCCCTGCACCGGGGGATACTCCACAAGGCTCTGAAGGTGCTCTGCCATCAGAACATTCATCGGCTGAAACAGCCATGAAATCTTCTGCAACAGATGCGCCTGCGCGCTGATGTCATCATAGCTCTCGTAAGGATCGGCACGGAGGTTGTACATCATCGGCATGGTCTGCGGCTGGATCGGGGCATAGTAATCCTCCTTGGTGGAGAAGTGCATTTTCCACGGTCCCATGCGCACCGCCATCATCCGGCTTTCGTAATAGTGGAAGATGTAGTTGCGCGCCGATTGCTCTTGCTCTCCCAGCCAGTAAGGCAGGTTGTTCACACCGTCGATGTACTGGTCCATCTCTTCGCGAACTTGCGTGACCGGATCTTCGACACCGGCAGCGACAGCAAGCGAGGTGAACATGTCTTCATGCGCCTGGATGCCGTTGCGCACCTCCCCTTCGGGCAGTGCACCCGGCCAGCGGATCAACGACGGCACGCGGATCCCGCCTTCGTAGGTCGTCATCTTCTCGCCGCGGAAGGGTGTCGTCCCGCCATGCGGCCATGAGGAATGCTCGGGGCCGTTATCGGTCGAGTACCAGACGATCGTGTTGTCGCTCAGCCCCTGTTCATCAAGCCAGTCGAGCACCGTACCGATATCGTTGTCGTGCTCGATGATGCCCGACCCATAGAAATCGTATTCCGATGTGTACTCCTCGGCAAGGTAACGGCTCTCGTCGCGCAAGCGGGTGTAAAGATGCATCCGGCTTGTGTTGAGCCAGACAAAGAAAGGATCGCCCGCCTCCTGCGACGCCTCCATGAAATCGAGGGCGCGGGGAATGACCTCTTCGGTATCAAAGGTCTTCATCCGCTCCTGTGTCAGCGGCCCGGTATCCTCGATGGTCTGGTTGCCGACAACGCCGAACCGTTCGCTTTCGGTCTCGTCGAACGTGTCTGTGGCAAAGGTATGCAGCACGCCCCGCGTTCCGAAACGCTCTTCATACGCTTCCAGCGACCCCGAGAAGGCCGCGCCGAACCGCTGATAATCGCGCTGTTCGGCCTCTTCCTGCGTGTTGAGGTGATACAGATTGCCAAAGAACTCGTCGAACCCGTGATTGGTCGGCAGATGCTCGTTCCGGTCGCCAAGGTGGTTCTTGCCGAACTGGCCGGTGCGATACCCTTCGGTCTTCAGTACTTCTGCCAGCGTGGGCGACTCTACCTGCAGGCCAAGGGGCGAGCCCGGCTGCCCCACCGTCGTCATCCCCGAACGGATGGGATACTGCCCCGTGATGAACGCCGCGCGACCGGCCGTGCAGCTTGGTTGCGCATAGTGGTCGGTGAACAGGATGCCCTCTTGGGCCAGCCGGTCGATATTCGGGGTCGAATATCCCATCACCGCATGGTTGTAGGCCGACAGGTTGCCCCAGCCGACATCGTCACCCCAGATCACCAGGATGTTCGGCCTGTCACTCTCCTGCGCGATGGCCGCGAACGGGACCACGGCAAGAGACAGACCCAGCAATGTCTTTCTTAACATTTACCTAATTCTCCCATGTTGGCCCTCCCTAAGGTAAAGGATAGCCGCGAAAGCCGTCAGGTAAAGGGAACGCCCCCGGATGGCGAGGTACAACCTGTGATTGCAAGACGGAATTTTTGTACAAAACGGTCAAAACCGGCCCGAACCGGAGTACAAAACGGTCAAAACCCGGTACCAGGGGGTCAGAGCGTGACCGACCCCACACTTGTGCCGCCACAGACATAGAGCACCTGCCCCGTCACGAATCCGCTCGCCGGATCGCAAAAGAACAGAAAGGCGTTCGACACGTCCTCGACCTGTCCCAGCCGCCCCACAGGGATCCGTTCGGCCAGCTGCGCTTCGCGCTCCGACCCCTTCGGAATGATGCCCCAGAAATTGTCGGTTTGCACCGGCCCCGGCGCCACCACGTTGACCGTAATGCCCTTTGGCGCAAGCTCCAGCGCCCATGTCCGAGCCATGCCGACCAGCCCGGCCTTGGTCGCCGAATAGGCCGTCCGCGTGGGCACTCCCAGCGCCGCGCGCGAGCCGTTGAACAGCACCCGGCCAAAGCCGCGCGCCTTCATCGCCGGCAAGGCCGCCTGCAGCAATGCCAGCGGCGCGCCAAGGTGTAGCTGCGCCAAACCGGCGATGTCCTCTGGCTGTGCCTCCTCGACCAGGTTCGGCCAGATAAGCCCTGCATTGTTGACGATATGCGTGATCTCGTGGCGCGCAGACAGCTCACCCGCGACGTGCCTGACGGCCTCGGGGTCCAGCAGATCGACCGCGTGATGCTCGACCCCGTCATGGCTCCAGTCCGGCACCCCGCGCGCGAGCGACAGCACCCTGTAGCCCCGGTCGGCAAGCTTCACCGCCAGGTCGGCACCGATGCCCTTGGAGCCCCCCGTTATGAGCGCGGTATAGTCGGTCATGTCTCCTCCTTCGGAACAAGCGCAAGGACGCGCAGCGGGCTGCCGGTCCCCCCCTTGATCTTGAGCGGCGGCGCGATCAGCAAGGCCCCGGTCGGCGGCAAACGGTCCAGCCCGCGCAGGCATTGCAGCCCGTATTTCCCCGCACCATGCAGGTAGAAATGGGCTGGAAAAGGCGGATCGTAATGTGCACCCTGCCCTGCATCCGTGCCGACCGTTTCGGTTCCGAAGCCACGAATATCACGTGAGACCAACAGCTTGACGGCATCCGGCGTCGGCCCGGGCGAGTGCGGACCGTCCTCGCGCATGTTCAGGTACTCCGCCCCGCGTCGCTGAGACCAGTCGGTACGCATCAGCACCCATGCCCCGACCGGTATACGGCCATGTTCGGCCTCCCAGGCTTCGATCACCTCGGGTGTCAGTTCGAAATCCTCGTCCTGCGCGGCGCCTTCGGAACAATCGATCACGACAACCGGACCGACAAGCGCATCTGCGGGCACCTCGTCCACCGCACCGCCCGGCACATCCCGTCCCGAAACCCAGTGGACCGGCGCATCGAAATGCGTCCCGGTGTGTTCGTTCATCGAGATATTGTGCCATTTCCACGCTGGCCCGCGATGGTCATACGCGCTGACCTCCTCCATCCGGAACCGCGCGCACTGGCCGAATTCGGGCGGCAGCACGATGACCGGAAAATCCGGATCGAGCGTATGGGTCAGGTCGATCACCTCGACCTCTCCGGTGGCCAGCGCCGTGGCCATGTCGTTCAGGATACTCATGCGCCGCCCCCCGTGATCTCGCGCTCCAAGGTGCCGGGGCTTTCGCGCCAGCGCTCCGCAATGTCGCGGGCCACATCGCCCACGAAATGATCCTCCAGCCCGCGTTCCAGCGCCTCGACGATCCCGCGCGCCAGTGCCTTGGGTGCCACCTTGGGCGGCGGCAAGGGCTGGTGCCATTCGTCATCGACCGGACCGGTATAGATGCAGGCAACCCGCAGCCCGGCGCTTGCGAATTCCGCGCGCAAGCTCTGAGCAACCGACCGCGCCGCCGCCTGGCTTGCATTGAACGCGCCAAAGGCCGGGTCGGGGGACAAAGCATGGGCCGACAGCACGGTGACAAAGGCCGCGGCCGAGTTGACGCCATCTGCCGTACGTGCCGCCATTCCCGGCCCGAAAGCCTGTGCCAAACGCATCAGGCCCAGCGCGTTCACCTCCATCTCGCGGGCGGCATGAATGGTGTCCTGTCCCAGCACGCCGCCGGGCCTCACGAAGCGGGCCGTATTTACAAGGATATCGACCTTTCCGCCAATCTCGGCGGCGAGCGTCTTCAGGCTGTCGGCATCGGTGACATCGAGCGGCAAGAGCGTCACGCCCTCCATACCCTCAAGCGCCGCGCGACCGTCCCATCGCAGCCATGCCTCGGGCTCGCCCATATAGACATGCGCGGCCCCGGCATTGAGCAGAGCCTCGGCAAGCGGCAGCGCCTCGGGCGCGCGGGCGTCGGAAATCAGCACGCGCCGGTGTTTCACCTGCGTGCCCATGGCGCGCAGCGCGGGATGCTCGTCCATCTTTTCGGTCCTTTCCTTGGGCAGGGCGACCATCACACCCTGACCGGCCCGGTCCAGGCGCAGTTCCATCCGACAGGACTCGCCACGTCCGACCCCCACCAGATGCGCTAGTACGACCGGCCCTGCGGCGAGTTTCACGCTGCCCATGGCCCAAGGCAGCCGTTCGCGAAAATAAGGGTCGGGAGAGGCGCGCACCTGCGTCTCGGCCAGCACCTTGCCCGCGGGGGCCGTCTCACGCCAATCAAGCGTTTCACCGAGGCACGCGCCACAGAAATCGCGCGGCGGGTACTGGACCGCGCCGCAATCGGCGCAATGCTGCAGGGCGAACCGCCCCTCGGCAGCGGCGACGCCAAGGCCCAGCGCCGCGCGCGAGCGGGTCATCGGCGGCAGGGTTGGCACGGGCGACCGGCGGCGCGGATCCTTGCGCCTGGGTTTGGGCAGAACCATCACGCACCTCCCGTCAGGATCGCGGCAGAGGTGCAGACCCCGCGATCGTAATTGATCATGCCGAAGCCCGAGACGAGCGCGCGCTTCGCTCCGGCCACTTGCGTCGGACCCGCCTGCCCTGTTACCTGCCGCAGCGCCTCGACCAGTCCAAGGTATCCACCGGCGGCGCCAGCCTGGCCAACCGACAATTGGCCGCCCGAAGTGTTGTGCGGAAAATCACCCGCGACTGTCAGGTCGTGGTCGCGCACGAAATCCGGCCCGGCACCCTTTGCGCAAAAGCCGAGATCCTCGATCTGCATCATCGAGATCACCGGGTAATCGTCGTAAGTCTGTAGCAGATCGATATCGTCCGGCTCGCAGCCTGCCATCCCGTACAGTTCGTCGCGATCCATCACCCAGCCGCCGCGCAATTGCACCGGATCGTCGGCAAAGGCGTTGTGCCTTTCGATCGTGCCGGACAGTCGCGCAAAACGCAGCCCGCGACGCAGCGCCTCCTCCTCGCGCATCACCAGAAACGCCTCGGCCCCGGCGCAGGGCATCACGCAATCGAACAGCGCAAGAGGATCGGCGATGGGCCGCGCAGCCATGTATTGCTCCAGCGTCAGCGGCGATTTCATCAACGCCTGCGGATTGCGCAGGGCATTGTCACGTTGCGCAACGGCAATTCGGCCGAAATCCTCTCGGGTCGCACCGTACTCCGCCATATAGGCATCAGTGAGCAGGGCAAAATTCGCGTTCGGCCCGCCATACCCGTAGGGGTAAGCCGCATCCATCGCAAATCGCGAAAAGGCGGAGAGCAGGCGCCGGAAACTGTCGATCCGGTTCATGTCGCCCGCGACGCAGGCCACAATTTCGGCATCGCCCGCCTGAACGGCGCGGGCCGCGCGCCGCGCAGCGACAACGCCCGACGCACCCCCCATCGGGATCGAGTCGAGCCAGCGCAGGCACAGTCCCAGATGTTGCGTCAGCCCGACCGGCGTATCGGGGAAGAGCGTGAAGCTCGACACCGACAGTCCGTCCAGATCACCGGGCTTCAGCCCGGCGGCATCCAATGTCCCACGCAACCCCTTGGCCAGCCACCAATGCGCGGTCTTCTGGCTGTAGCGTTCATATGGCGCGGTATAGGGCGCGGCGAGTACGACGCCGTCATAAGGCGTCCGGCTCATGCCGCGGTCCGTTTCTTGAGATGGCGCAGGTCATACGCTGCGCCGACCAGTTCGGCGGCCATATCCTTGAGCACCGCGCGCTGGATCTTTTGCGTGGCGGTCAACGGCAAGCCGTCGACAAACGCGATGAATCCCGGCGCCTTGTAATAGGCAAGCTGTGTCAGGCACCAACGCGTGATGTCCTCGGCCAGTGAGGCATCGCCCCCCACCCTGGGTACGATCAGCGCGAATACCTCGTCACCCCGGACGGCATCCGGCACGGCAGCCACCGCGACCGAGACCACCTGCGGGTGTCGCATCAGCGCGCTTTCGACCTCGACCGCAGCGATGTTTTCGCCCGACCTGCGGATCACGTTCTTCTTGCGATCGACGAAGAAGACCGATCCGTCCGCCTCCTGCCGCACGATGTCACCGGTGTGGAACCAGCCATCCTCCCACGCCTCGGCCGTGGCCTCGGGGTTGCGAAAATACTCGGCAAAGAAGCCGTGTCGCGGGTCTGCCCCGGAATGGCGGACCAGCAACTCGCCCGGTTCGCCCCCGGTATCCGCCCCGGCCTCATCGATGATCCGCATTTCAAGCTCGGATCCCGGCTTGCCTAGGCAGCTTTCGCCGACCCGCCGCGGAACATCGTTGGCGCAGATCACCGCGCCGGCCCCGGTCTCGGTCATTGCCCAGGCTTCGACCAGCGGGAAGCCGAACCGCTCTTCGAACGCCTCGTGCAGCTTGGGGTCGACACCCGCGCCGAAACCGAAGCGCACGTCGTGATGCCGGTCGTCGTCGGACGGGTCAGCCCCCATCAGCATCGATGGCATGACGCCGAGGTAATGCAGGCAGGTCGCCCTGGACGCACGAACGCTGTTCCACCATGTGCGCGGGTGGAACCGGTCCAGTGCCGTCAGACACCCGCCGACAGCTATCATCGCCATGAAAGAATAGGCCAGCGCGTTCATGTGAAAGATCGGCAATGGCGTCAGCATCCGTTCGCCGGAGTCTGTCAGGGTGCACAGCCCCCCGGCCGTCGCGTACCAGCGCCCTGCTTCAAGGAAATAGGTGTTGGTCAGCACGCAGCCCTTGGGCTTGCCCGTGGTGCCCGAGGTATAGAGCAGAGCGGCCTCTGCCGGACCGTCGCGCAACGCAATGCGGGAATCCGGCCTTGGTGCGGGGATACCCTCACGCGGCGCGATCACCGCCATCTGTACGCCTGCGTCATCGGCGGCGGTCCTGAGTTCCTCGCAGCGTGACTCGATGGCCACGGCCAGCACCGGCTCGGCATGACCGATCATGTAGGAAAGCTCGGCTGCTCTCAGATCCGGGTTGACCGGCACCGCAGCCGCACCCAACCGGTTCAACGCCAGCACCCACAGGAAGAAGGCAGGCCGGTTCTCGAGCAGCATCATCACGCGATGCCCCGTACCTATGCCTGCAGTCTCCAGCGCAGCAGAGAGGCGATGCACCTCGTCGCGTGCAGCGCTGTAGGTGATCTCTCCGGCGTCGATCCCGTAAACATCCGCCGTTTCCGGCAGCACGTTCAGGAACGGCCTGTCGGACCAGCGATCAGCGGCAGCGTCGAACGCCGCCCAGACGGTCTTGGTCTGTGCATCGATCATGGCAGCAGCTGGATGTTGCCAAACGCGGCATCGCAGTTCAGCAGGTCGACGCGCTTGTTGGCGATACGCAGTTTCCCATCGACCAGCTTCAGCTCATGCACCGCAGTCAGGGCAAGAAGCTGCTGTTCGTCCAGCCGCGTCTCGACATAATGCATCGAGGTATTGGTCACATAGCGGCCCGCCTCATCATCCATTTCATCCACGAAGGGGCGCTGGATGACATGGTGGCAACGACTCTTGGGTTTCTGCGAGAAGGTGCGCGCGCCGTTCAGCCGTTCGACCCGCAGCTTGAGCATGAAGATGTCCTCGTAAAGCAACGAGGTTACATGCAGCGGATCCTCCTGCTTGTAATCGAGCGGCATCCAGTAATGACCGTCCGGCAGCCAGAGATCGAGCCACTCGTCATAGCGCCCTTCGTCCAGCATCCGTGCCTCGGCATAGATGAAATCGATCAGGTCTTCGCGGGTCACGCTCATTCCGCAGCCTCCCGTGCTGTCATGTCCGCGGTCATGAAGCGCACCCATGCATCGAACTGGTTGCGCATCTGGCGCTCGGTGGTGCCGTTCTCGACCTTCTCCTCCGAGTAATCCTCGGCCTCGGTATAGAGGCGCTGGACATTCACCCATTCCAGCCCGTCGGCGTGCAGCCCTTCCTGCGCGCGCTCGTACATTTCCAGATCGTCGTGACCCACGATCGAGGTGGGCGCGTTGATCATCCGGTTGTACATGGCGTTGCGCGCCACAAGCTCGTCGGGCGCATCGACCAGCCGATAGATATAGCTTTCAACGAGCGTCTTGTCGGCTGCGAGCGGGATGAACACCCGCAACTGCTGGATCGGCCCCTTGATCATGATGTTCGGGAAATAGACCGTGTTGTGACGGTTCTCCGACAGGATCGCCTTGGCCTTTTCCGCGCCATAAGCTTCGTTCATCGCCTCCATGTAACCCGGAATGTCGGAATATTTCGAATGAATCGATTCCGTCACGCCCGTGTGGCCATGGCCGTTGGGCCAAGTGCGGATGCCCATGTTCTCGAAGAACTCGTAGGGGCTCATGAACGGCGCGATGATCTCCATCGCGGGCGGCTTCGGATCATCCTCGGTGTAGCCAAGGTCCTTCCAGATTTGTACCGCTGTACCCGCGCTCGATTCATGCGCGACCATCGGGTGGCACGTGTCGGTCTGGTTCTCGACCAGCATTTTCCAGTTGCAGCGATGCATGTAGCGCAGAGGCGGACCGGCAACCTCGAGCCGGCCTGCAGGCGACCGATCCACCATGTTGTCGAGAGAGGAGAGCGCGTCACCAAAGAACTCTTCGAACGAGATCCCCTCTTCGGCCAGCCGGGCAAAGATGAACCCGCGATAGTTCGTGACCGCGCCGACGGCGCGCATGCCGGGTTTGGCCTCGGACTGGTCGAAATCGGTATCGGCATATCCCTTTTTCAGCGGGATAGCCAAAAGGCAGCCGTCGGTCTTGAAAGACCACGCATGATAGGGGCAGCGAAAGAATTTGCCGGTGTTGCCAGTGCGGTCAATGGCGATCTTGGTGCCCTTGTGGGGGCAGCGGTTGTACAGAACCTTGATCTCGCCGTCGCTGTGACGGACCTGGATCACCGGCTGGTCGCCGACTTGGGTGGTAAAATAATCGCCCTTGTTCGGCGTCTGGCTGTCATGGCCGACGAAGACCCAGGCATTGGCAAAGAGATGCTTCATCTCCAACCGGTAGATCTCAGGATCGATATAGGCATCGCGATGCACTTCGCCGCCGCGGACTAACCCGGCTATGGCCGCGGGGCTGTCGGTGTAACGTCCCATCCTGTCCTCCCTTACAGGTCCAGCTTCAGCCGGGGTGTTTTCGCCCGACTGACACAGATTTGCATGATTTTGCCGCTTGCGCGCTCGTCCTCGGACAGAACGACATCGCGATGGTCGGGGATACCTTCCAGAACATCGGTCTGGCAGATGCCGCAATCGCCGCGCTGGCAATCATAGATCAGGTCTTGCCCGGCCTCTTCCAGCGCCTCAATGATCGTCTTGTCGGCAGGCACCACGATCACCTCGCCCGTCGAGGCGATCTCGACCTCGAATGCCGTGTCGCCTGCCCCGCCAGCGCTGGCGTTATCGAACAGTTCGACATGCACACGGTCCATGGGCACGCCAGCGGCCTCGGCCTTGGCCCGCGCCGCGTCGATCAGACCGCGCGGACCGCAGATGTAGAAATGGCGTTCTTCCACCCCGGCGATCAGGGCATCCAAATCGAGCGCGGTTTCATCATCGTCGCAATGGACGTGAAGGCTCTCGCCGTACCGTTCGGCCAGTTCGGCGCCATAGGCCATCAGCCTGCGGGACCGCACGGCATAATGCAGTTCGACCGGCACGCCCGCCGCCTGCAGCGCGGAGGTCATGGAAATGATCGGCGTGATCCCGATACCGCCCGCCAGCATCACGGCAGGCGCACCGGGGGTTACGGGAAAATCGCATTTCGGCCGGGTGGCCGTGACCTCGTCGCCAACGTGTAATTCATGCATGAAACGCGACCCGCCGGTGCTTTCGGGTTCCAATTGTACGGCAACCCGAATGTCCTTGGGCTGGTCCGGCACCGGATCGAAGGAGATCAACGAGTAGGCGCGATCTCCACCATCGGCCAACTTGAACCGCATATGCGCCCCGGCCTGCCAACCGCTGATGGTGCCTGTCACGGGCTCAAAACAAAGCTCGGCAATGCGCTCGGTCAGGGCGCGCTTTCCAACCAGTTTCAGACGCAGATCGCTCACGATGTTCCTCCCTTTCGCAAGAAGTATGAAATTTCATACATTATTGGTCAAGAGGTTTTCGCGCCCTCCTCCGACGTGCCATCATTGACTTTCCCGCGCCCAGACCGCTTTTTGATAAGCCAGTTTCGAGGAGACACCGCGGTGAACAGGCCGGAGCCACCGAACATGACGAATGCAGGGGAAGAGGACATGAGCTCCGGCGATTTCGTCAATGATTACCTGCTCTACCTGCTGGCTGCCGCCAGTGAGGCTGCCTCGGCGCAATTTCACGCGCATGTCCGCGAACAGGGCGTGCGCGTGCCTGAATGGCGGATCCTGGCCTGCCTGCACGATCAGGATGGCCAGATGGTGACGCGGCTGGCCGGATATGCCTTAATCGAACAATCCCGGCTGACCAAGATCATCGCCCAGATGGAGGATCGCGGCCTTGTCACCCGTCGCGGTGATTCGAAGGACCGCCGACGCGTCCGGGTCTTCTTGACGCCTGCGGGCCGAGAGCTTGCCGACCGCTTGGTGGCAGACGCGAGGCATCATGAGGCAGACCTTTTGCAGAGACTGCGCGGCAGTGATGGTGCGCGAATCAAGCCTGCCCTGCGCGCCATTCTACAGAACCTCTCGCAGGCCGATCCGGCCGAACAGCAAAAAATGCCCGCCACGGTGGCAACCGACCCGTCCTGACAGGCTCCGGCGCGATTTCACCGCTTTCTCTTCGGATCGAATGCAAAAGGTGGTTCACAAGCGGCCAAATTTGTGAATCATGAAATTGCATATAAATTCGGCCGGGAGACCGACCGGGTTTCATCAGGGAGGATAACCGATGACATTCGCAAGATTGATGGCGACAACGGCTGCGGCGCTCTGTGCCGGCACCGTGGCGTTTGCCGCTGAAACTCTGACCATCTCCAGCTGGCTGCCACCCAGCCACCCGATCAATACCGAGATGCTCGAAGGGTTGATCGCCGACATGGAAGAAGCGACAGGAGGCGAAGTCACCGCCGAGATCAAGATGGGTCTTGCCCCGCCGCCGGCGCAGATGGACATGATCATGGATCAGGCCGCCGATATCAGCATCATCTTTCACGGCTACCAGCCCGGCCGGTTCGTGGGCACCAAACTGATTGAGCTGCCCGGTTTCGACGGCAATGCCGAACAGGCAAGCGTCGCCTATTGGCGCGTCTTCAAGGAACATCTGGAGGCGCTCGACGAGCATCGCGGCGTCAAGGTCATCGGCCTGAGCACGCATGGCCCGGCGCAGGTCCATTCCAACCAGGAGGTATCGTCGCTCGACGCCCTGGACGGGCTCAAGACGAGACTGCCGGGCGGTGTCGCCGCCGATGTCGGGGCCGAGCTTGGCATGATCGGCATCCAGGTGCCCGCGCCGAAGGTTTATGAGACGCTCGACTCCGGCGCGGCCGACGCCGTCACCATGAATATGGGCGAACGCATCAGCTTCAAGCTCAACGAAGTCGCCAAGAACGTCTATGAGATGCCCGGCGGACTTTATCGCGGGTCGTTTGCGGTCATCATGAACGAGGACGTGTTCGACAGCCTGCCCGCAGAGGCGCAGACCGCGCTCGAGGAACAGGTGTTCGGCGAGCCGTTCAGCCGCAAGATGGGCCAAGTCTGGGATGCCAGCGACGAGCGCGCGCGCAAGGCGACGATGGAAGCGGGCGACAACGTGATCGTGACCGCGCCCGAAGCCGATCAGCAGCGCTTTGCCGAAATCTCGAAAATGGTGCAGGAAAAGGTTCTGAAAGAGCTTGAAGACGCCGGCATCGACGCGCAGGCCGCGCACAAGATGGTGCAGGACGAAATGAGCGCCGCGGGCAGCTGAGCCCGACGCCACTGCGGTCGGGGCGCAGGTCCCGACCGCGATGCTGCGCCCTTATCGCCCGATCACGATATCCGCGCAGAGCCCGCCCAACCGTCCGCTTTCGCCCAGCCTCAACGCGCCGCCATGCGCCCGCGCGGTATCTGCGACAATGGCCAGACCCAGCCCCACACCGCTGCCCCTGTTCTGGTTCCGTGCAGGATCAAGCCGTGAGAAAGGTTTCACCGCCTCCGTTCGTTGATCGGCAGGGATGCCGGGCCCGTCATCCTCGACCCGGATCCGGAGAAAGCGTGGCGTCAGCGCAAGGCTGACCTCGGCCCGATTGCCATAGCGCACAGCATTGCCGATCAGGTTCTCGACCGCGCGGCGAATATCCAGGGGTCTCAGCATCATTTCACCTTCACCCTCGGAGTCGACCAGCTCGACCGCATGGCCAGCCCGCTGCGCATCTGCCACGGCCTGCGTGACGAGTGCGACAGGATCCACCCGTTCCGGCACGCCCTCGGACGCATTCCGCGCGAAATCGAGGAAGGCATCGAGAAGCCCCTGCATCTCGTCCACGTCCTGCAGCAGCGGGGCGGCTTCGTCCTCGTCCATCATCGCCAATGTCAACCGCATGCGCGTCAGCGGGGTGCGCATGTCGTGGCTAACCCCCGACAGCATCAGCGTGCGCTGTTCGATCTGGCGTTCAATCCGGTTTCGCATATCCAGGAACGCATGCCCCGCAACACGCACCTCGGTCGCACCGGACGGGGTGTAGGGAACCGCGTTGCCATGCCCGAACGCATCGGCCGCAGCCGCCAGCCGCATGATGGGGCGCAACTGGTTGCGCATGTAAAGAAACGAGATCCACGTCATCAGGACGGCAAAGAACAGCATCGTCACGATCAACTGGTGCGGCGCCGCAGGCGACAGGCGCCGCCGGTCGAAAAGCAATTCGACCGGCCCCAGCCCGGTCGTGACATAGATCGTGGCCTCACGCGTGTTTTCCAGCACGACCGCCCGCGTCGCAGGCAGCGACTCGTGCAGAGTTTCGATCACCACATGCCCGGTGTAATCGACGCGGCTTCTGCGGTCCTCGGCCGGAACACGATCCGCATCCACGAACCGCACCCGGATCTGCAATGCGCCCAGCAATGGCCGGGCGCGGGCAATGAACTCCTGCTGCGTTTCCGCGCGCTCCGCGACGCTCGCGATCAACTGCAGTTCGCGGATCACGGTCAGCGTCATCTGCTTGGTCACATCCTCCAGATGCCGTTGCAGAAAGGCGACGCTCACGGCCAGAAGCACCACGATCATCGGGACCGCCAGGATCAGCGCCGCCCGTGCGTAAAGGCTGCGCGGCATATATCGTTTGAGCCACCGGAAGAACATGCGCTAAGCCTAGCGGGCTGCAGACAGGAGAGGAAGCGAGCATGTTGCCACCCGACGATTTCGACCCCACACCGGGAGAGCCGATCGCGCTTGCCCCCGGTCTGCGCCGCATCCTTGCGCCGAACCCCTCCCCCATGACTTATCGCGGCACCAACACCTATCTGTTGGGCGAAACCGATCTTGCCGTGATCGACCCAGGCCCCGCCAGCCCCGACCACCTCGAGGCGATACTGGCCGCGCTCGGCCCGGATCAGCGCATCAGCCATATCGTCGTCACCCACAGCCATGTCGACCATTCCCCGCTCGCCCGTCCCTTGGCCGAGCGCACCGACGCGCCGATATACGCATTCGGCGGGTCCGAGGCCGGCCGCAGCGCCGTCATGCAGCAACTGGCCGCCAAGGGGCTCGCCGGTGGCGGTGAAGGTATCGATACCGCCTTTGCCCCCGATATCGCGGTGGGAGATGGAGACCTTATCGAGGGCGCGGGCTGGACACTGGAAGTGATCCACACGCCGGGCCATCTCGGCAATCACATCGCGCTCGGCTGGGGGCGGCACTGTTTCACCGCTGATCACGTCATGGGCTGGGCAAGCTCGCTGGTTTCACCTCCCGACGGTGACCTGACCGATTTCATGGCTGCCTGCCGCCGCCTGCGAGCGCGCGATTGGGACGTGTTTCACCCCGGCCACGGTGCCCAGATCGATGATCCCGGCGGACGCCTCGACTGGCTTATCGAACATCGCGAGGCGCGCGAGGCCCAGATCCGCAGCGCGCTGGCCGCCGCCTCCGACACCGCCGAGGGGTTGGCGGGCCGAATCTACACCGACACGCCCGCGGCCCTCCTGCCCGCCGCGACGCGCAACGTGTTCGCACATCTGGTCGATCTGCACGGGCGAAACGTCGTTAC
Source organism: Lutimaribacter marinistellae (assembly GCF_042648365.1). Classification (NCBI taxonomy): domain Bacteria; kingdom Pseudomonadati; phylum Pseudomonadota; class Alphaproteobacteria; order Rhodobacterales; family Roseobacteraceae; genus Lutimaribacter; species Lutimaribacter marinistellae. The sequence continues at coordinate 83,749 of NZ_JBHRXI010000016.1, forward strand.
GGCCGATCCGAAACTGGCGGTTGACGCGGTCTTTCACGATGCCGGCTAGAACCGCTTCCAAGGAGTGAATTTCCGCTGGACGCCCTGAATCGGGATTGCTATACGACGCGAACCGTTCCGGCGTAGCTCAGCGGTAGAGCAGTTGACTGTTAATCAATTGGTCGTAGGTTCGATCCCTACCGCCGGAGCCAAAGAATACAAGGGCTTAGCGATGGTTCGCTAGGCCCTTTTGCTTTTGACCCTGCCCCTTTCCATACTCTCTGTGGGCTGATCCAACCGCCCGCAACCCTGCGATGCCGGAACGCAACGTGGCTTGGCGCGTTGCACTCCCGACGGCAGGCGAAACGTGGTCCGGGTGGACCGTGCATTCGCCGCCCTACCCTGCAGATCGGAGAAACAGATGACTCGCTTGTTGCTTATCGTCGCCTTCGTCGCACTTGTCGGGATTGGCGTGTTTTACGCGCTGGACGAAACGGCCACGACAACCGCCGAGACCGACACGACCACCGAAACCCTTTCGAGCGACCTTGCCGAGGCCGTGGACAACGCGGCCACCGAAATCGGTGAAGCCACCGCCGAAACCGAGCAGGCCGCCGAAAGCGTCGCCGCCGAGGCGGAGCGCAACGCCGAAGAAATCGCCGCAGCTTCGGAACGTGCCGCCGAACAAGCCGCCGCCGAGATCGAGAACGCTGCCACGCAGGCCGAAGAAAGCGCTGAACGCGTCGCGTCAGAGACCGAGCAGGCAGCGCAGAACTCCCTCGAGGCCGCCGAGAACGCAACGGAGCGCGCCGCCCAGCAAGGGCGTGAAGCACTGGCCGAGACCGAAACCGCGCTCAACGATGCCGCCGATGAAATTGCCGCAGAGACGAATTCGCTCGCGTCGATCCTCGAAAATGACGGGTCCGAACCCGCAGCCGGTGCAGTCGAAAACGAGACGCAACCCTCCACCGATGTCCAGTCAGATGCGGTTCCCGCCACCGAAGACGCGGATGGCGGCGCGTTGCTGCAGGCCTTTCGCCAAGAAGACCTGCTGACGGTCCAAGGTTTCGATTTTGATCGCATGGCCAACGCGGTGGAGCGCAGCAGCCTTGCCGACGAGACGAAAGAGGAGGTCATGAGCGTGTTGCGCGATATCCGCGAGAACCCCGGCACCTTCCTCGACAAGTCCGCCGAACTGCGCGAGATCCTGTCGAACTGACCACACCATCAGAACGGACACAGGGCCGCCCTCTCGGGGCGGCCTTTTGCTGTGCGGAAGGTTGTTCCGCTACGTCAGCTTGCAACCGAATTGACAGCATACCGAGCAGTATGTTTGCCTCGGCTCATCTGAAATGACTGCGTGACGCCCGTGACCCAAACCGCCACAGCGACCCGGACCGACCGCTACGATGAGCTGCTCGATGCGGCTGCCGAGTGCTTTCGCACACGCGGGTTCTCGGCCACCTCCATCGACACCGTCGCTCGGCATCTCGGTGCCACCAAGGGCCGCGTCTACCACTATTTCCCCTCCAAGATGGATCTGTTCGACGCGGTGCGCGACAGGGCGATGGATATCGTCTTCGAGGCCATCGAACCGGGGCGCGCCGCCTCGGGCACCGCGGCGCAGCGCATGGCCGAAATGGCGCGGGGCCACGCGCGCGCGATGTTCCACCATCACCCCTACATGCAGGTCCTGATGGACGGGTTGCAGATGCATCGCTACTCGACCACCACGGATTTCCAGCGCGAAACCCTCGCCCGTCACCTGCAGCGCCGCGACGCCTACGAAAAACTGTTCCACGACGTGATCGAACAAGGCCTTGCCGATGGCAGCTTTACCACGGGTGAAAGCCTTGCGCTGACCATCCAGACCTTCTTCAGCGCGCTCAACGGCCCGGTCTTCTGGTATCGCGCGCGCCCCGATGACAGCCCGGCCAAGCTCGACCGCCTGGCCGAAGACGTGGTCCGCTTTGCCCTGCGCGGGCTCGGCGTGACCCAGATGCCCACCCCTGCCCCACGCTCCAAGGAAACAGCATGACCGACCTGCCCAAAACGATGTTTGCCGTACTCCAGACCGGCGACGGATATTCCGGCAAGGCGACCGGCCCGGCGATCGAGGATGCTGCCGACTGGCTGGAAGCGGCCGAGATCGACGTGCCCACTCCGGGCGACGGCGAGGTGCTGATCCGCGTACGCATGGCCTCGGTCAACCCGTCCGACCTTCACTTTATCAAAGGCGAATACGGCCAGCCGCGCGTCAAGGGTGCCCCGGCGGGTTTCGAGGGCTGCGGTGACGTGGTCGCTGCCGGCGCCGGTGCCGAGGGGCTGGTCGGTCAGCGCGTGGCCTTCGTGGCCTCCGGCTCGGGCGTCTGGGCGGAATACGCCATGACACAGGCCCAGATGTGCATCCCGTTGCGCCCTGACATCAGCGACGAGGATGGTGCGGCACAGATCGTCAACCCCATGACCGCGATGGCCATGGTAGATATCGCCAAATCCGAGGGCGAGGCCTTCATCCTGTCCGCCGCGACCAGCCAGTTGGGCAAGCTGATGATTTCGCTGGGCCGCGACATGGGCTTGAAACCCATTGCCCTCGTCCGTCGGGCCGAGACCGCGCCCACCCTGATGGAACTGGGCGCCGAAGAGGTGCTCGACGTCACAGGCGAGACATTCGCGATGCAGATGACAGAGGCCAGCCGGAAACTGAAACCCCGCGTCTTTCTCGACGCCGTCTCGGACCAGATATCGGAGACGGTCTTTACCCTGATGCCGAACAAGGCACGCTGGATCACCTATGGCAAGCTGGGCGCAGACGAGCCCCGGCTGACGCAGATGGGCCAATTCATCTTCATGGGCAAACGGATCGAGGGGTTCTGGCTGACCGCCTGGATGATGTCGACCCCGCCCGCCGACCAGATGCGCGCCGTGCAAGAGGTTCAGGCACGTTTTGCCGACGGGCGCTGGCGCACCGACGTTTCCACCCACCTTCCCCTTCGTGACGTTGTGTCAGGATTGGCCGCGGCGGTGAAGAAAACGGATGGAAAGGTGATGATCACGGCATAAAGTCACTGCAGGCGTTCGCGGAAAAAGGAGGAGTTCCGCAGGCGCCGCACAAAAAAACAAGCGCGAAGACGCGCAAGGGAGGACAATTTGGAGAACTTGCAGCTGCTGATCAGCGGCCTTGCGAACGGCTGTGTATACGGTCTGATCGCACTGGGCTTCGTGCTGATCTACAAGGCGACGGAGGCGGTGAATTTCGCCCAGGGCGATTTCATGATGCTGGGCGCCTTCGTGACCATCGGCCTCACTAATACCGAGTACATGGATCTGCCCTTCTGGGTGGCGCTGCCGATCTCCATCGGGCTTATGGCGGTCCTCGGCTACCTGCTTGATCGTTTCGTGATCCGGCAGATGTTCGGGGAAAGCCAGACGGCAGTGGTGATTCTGACCATCGCCCTCGGCTTCGTCATCCGTTTCATCGCGGGCCTGATCTGGGGGCACGAACCCCAGACGCTGCAAAACCCGCTGGCAGGCCGCGATGTCACGTTCGGCGGGCTCGTACTGGGAATGGAGGACGTGGCCGTCATCATCGTCACCGTCCTGCTGACCGCTGCACTTTTCGCCTTTTTCAGCCGCACCAAGCTGGGCCTCGCGATGCAGGCCTCCTCCCAGAACCAGCTGGCCGCCTATTACATGGGCATCCCGGTCAAGCGCGTTCAGGGCTTCATCTGGGCGCTTGCGGGCGCGGTTGCCTGCATCGCCGGCATCCTCTTTGCCGCCAAGGGGGCGGTCGATCCCAATACCGGCCTGATGGGCATCAAGGCCTTTGCCGCCGCGGTGATCGGCGGCTTCGGCAGCCTGCCCGGCGCATTGATGGGCGGGCTGATCGTCGGTGTCATCGAACCCTTCGCCAGCCGTTACATCGCCGCCGGCTACAGCCAGGTCGCGCCCTACGCGCTCCTTCTGGCCGTACTCATCTTCCGTCCGCACGGGCTGTTCAGCCAAGTGCGCGTGAAAAAGGTCTGAGCCGATGCGTATTGTTTTCAAGACCGACTACATGCAGGACATCCGCCCTTGGAAGGACGGATTCCAGCTCAGTCTCTACATGCTGCTACTGGCGCTGGCCGTCGTCGCGCCCTTCCTGCTCGATACCTTCTACATCGGCGAACTAACCAACGTTCTGATCTGGGCCATCGCGGGGCTGGGGCTGATGGTGCTGACCGGTCACACCGGGCAGGCCAGCCTAGGTCACGCGGCCTTTCTCGCCTTTGGCTGCTATGCCAACATCATCCTGATCGAACAGGGCATTCCCTTCCTCATCGCCTTCCCGGTCGCAGGCATCCTGACCGGTATCGTCGGCGCGGTGATCGCCATTCCCGCGCTGCGGCTGCATGGTGTCTACCTCGCGATCTTCACGCTGGCCCTGTCGATCCTGACCGACGACCTCATCGTGCTGAGTGAACCGCTCACCGGTGGCGTCGCGGGCAAATATGCGCCCCCCGTAGGCGTCTTTGGCCTGCAGATCGACCGCTGGGGCACGCCCGACCTGTTCTACTGGCTGACGCTGGCGGTCGTCGTGCTGGTCACGCTGGGTTACATCAACCTTCTACGCACGCCTCTCGGCCGCAGCTTCATCGCCGTCCGTGACAGCGAGGTTTCGGCACAGGCGATGGGCGTAGACATCGCGCGGACCAAGACCGTCTCGTTCGGCGTCAGCTGCATGGTTACGGGTTGGGCCGGTGCGCTGATGGGGCTTTATGCCGTTGCCTTCAACAACGAAACCTTCAGCGTCGTGATCTCTATCCAGCTTCTGATGATGATCGTGATCGGCGGATTGGGGTCGATCCACGGCGCCTTCTTCGGCGCGGTGGTGATCGGCTTCCTGCCGCAGTTCCTGTCGATCTCCAAGGAATACGTGGGCGCGGTCTTTGGCGGCGGCTCGGTTGCCATTCCGGGGCTGGAATTCGGCATCTTCGGGATGATCCTGATCCTGTTCATCCTGTTCGAACCAATGGGCATCTACGGCCGATGGCTCAAGATCCGCACCTATTTCGAGCTGTTCCCCTTCTACCGCAAGGACATGTTCAAGCGGCAGAAATCCTACCTGAAGACGGAGCGCCTGAGATGAGCCTGCTCGAGATCGAAAACGTCACCCTGAAATTCGGCGGGCTCACCGCGGTGGACAACCTGTCCTTCTCGGTCGAAGAGGGCGAAGTCTTTGCCATCGTCGGCCCCAACGGCGCGGGCAAGTCGACCGTGTTCAACCTGATCTCGCGGTTCTACGATCCCTATGCCGGCGCGATCCGGTTCGACGGGCACGACCTGTTGCAGGTCAAGCCCAGCGGGGTCGCGGCCTATGGCGTCGCGCGAACCTTCCAGAATATCGAACTCTTCGAACACGCCACCGTGTTGCAAAACCTGCTGGTCGGACGGCACCGCCATCGCCGCACCAACATCCTGTCCGAGATCTTCTTCGCCCCCTCGGCCAAACGTCAGGAGATCGAGAACCGCGAAAAGGTCGAGGAGGTGATCGATTTCCTCGACCTGCAAGCCTATCGCGACAAGATGATCGCTGGCTTGCCCTACGGTGTGCGCAAGGTGGTCGAGGTCGCGCGCGCTCTCTCGACCGATCCCAAGCTGTTGTTGCTGGACGAACCCGCCTCGGGCCTGTCGGTCGAAGAGACGACCGACATGCGCTGGTGGATCGACGACATCCGCCGCCAGATGGGCATTACGGTGCTGATGGTCGAACATGACATGGGCCTTGTCTCGGGCGTGTCCGACCGCGTGCTGGCGATGGCCGATGGCGCGAAACTCGCCATGGGAACCCCGGCCGAAGTGCAGTCCCACCCCGATGTGATCGAAGCTTACCTGGGGCATGCAGCATGAGCGAAGCCGTCCTGAAAATCCGCAATATCGAAAGCTTCTATGGCCCTATCATGGCCATCAGGGGCGTCTCGCTTGACGTACGCCAGGGCCAGGTCGTCTCGATCCTCGGCGCCAATGGCGCGGGCAAGACCACGCTGATGAAAACCGTCTCGGGCGTGATGGACCCGGAAAAGGGCACCATCGAATTCGAAGGCGAACAGATCCAGGGGATGGAGCCGCACACCATCGTGAACCGCGGCATCGTCCACATCCCCGAGGGGCGCGAGGTCTTTCCCCTGCTCACCGTCAACGAAAATCTCAGCCTTGGGGCCTATACGCTCAAGGACAAGGCGCAGATCGAACGCGACCGCGAGCTGGTGTTCAGCTACTTCCCGATCCTCAAGGAGCGCCGCAACCAGGAGGCGGGCACCCTGTCCGGCGGTCAGCAGCAGATGCTGGCCATCGGGCGCGGACTGATGGCCAACCCGCGCATCATGCTGCTGGACGAGCCCAGCCTCGGCCTGTCGCCGCTGCTGGTGCAGGAGATCTTCGGCATCCTGCGGCGCCTCAACGAAGAGCAGAACATGACCATGATGCTGGTGGAACAGAACGCCAGCGCCGCGCTGGAACTGGCGCATCATGGCTACGTGATGGAGGTGGGCCGCATCGTGATGGACGGGCCGGCCTCCGAACTGATGGAATCCGAGGATATCCAGAACTTCTACCTTGGCGTCCAGGAAGAAGGCGTGCGCGAAAACCGCCGCTGGAAACGCAAGAAGACGTGGCGATAAAAGGAGGTGCGAGACATGAACGCGACCAACATGCCTGCCCAGACCGTCATCAACGGCGTCAGCTTCAACGCCACGCCGGGCCAGCGACCGGTCTATGTCGATGGCTGCACCACCATTGCGCAACTGTTCCGAAAACGCTGCGAGGATCTCGGTAACCGGACCGCCCACCGCGAAAAGGATTTCGGCATCTGGCACTCCTACAGCTGGGCCGATTACTGGCAGCATGCCAAGTGGATCGGGCTGGCCTTGCGCAAGCTCGGCCTGCAACGGGGCGAGGTCGTCTCGATCCTGTCCGAGGACCGCAAGGAATGGGCCTATTTCGACATGGGCATCCAATGCGTCGGCGGCATCGCGTCGGGCGTCTACACCACCGACTCGGCCAAACAGCTGGCCTATCTCGTCAATGACAGCGACAGCCGCTTCCTGATCGTCGAGGATGACGAACAGCTCGACAAGTTCCTGCAGGTGCAGGACGAGGTTCCTGGACTGCTCAACGTCATCATTCTCGAAGACGAGGGGCTGCACGATCTCAACCACGACCGCTGCATCTTCATTCAGGATCTCTACGAGATCGGGCGACAGGCCGAAAAGGACGAACCCGGCGCTTTCGAGGCCGAGATCGACCGCTCCGCCCCCGGCGATACGGCGCTGATCGTCTACACCTCGGGCACCACCGGCATGCCAAAGGGCGCGATGCTGTCGAACGAGAACATCATGGCCGCGATCGAGGCGGGCGGACATCGCCTGCCCACCCTGCCCGAGGATGAACAGCTCTGCTTCCTGCCGCTCTGCCACATCCTTGAACGCGACGTGTCGATCTATTTCCCGCTCGCCTCGAAAAGCACGGTGAACTTCGCCGAAAGCCCCGAAACCGTCTTTGCCAACCTGCAGGAGGTTTCGCCCGCGACCTTCACCGCCGTGCCGCGCGTCTGGGAAAAGATCTATTCGCAGGTCCTCATCATGGTGCAGGAGGCGACACCTTCGGGGCGCGCGGCGTTTGCCATGGCGATCAAGGCGGGCATGAAACGCGCCGAGTACATGGTCGAGGGCAAACCCGTACCCGCCAGAGTGCAGGCGCAGTTCTGGCTCTGGGACCGGCTGGTTCTGCGCAACCTGCGGCGGATGCTCGGCATGGACAAGATGCGCCGCGGCGGAACCGGGGCGGCACCGATCTCGCCCGAGCTTCTGAAATGGTACTGGGGCATCGGCGTGCCGCTTGTCGAAGGCTACGGCATGACCGAGACCGCCGGGATCGCCACCATCAACACGCTCGAGGAAAACAAGCTCGGCACGATCGGCAAGGCCGTTCCCGGCATCGAGGTGCGCATCGCAGAGGATGGCGAGATCCAGACCCGCGGGCTCAACAACTTCCAGGGCTACTGGCGCAACAACGAAAAGACGGCGGAAACCTTCACCGCCGATGGCTGGCTGCGCACGGGCGATGTCGGCCGCATCGACGACGAGGGTTACGTCACGATCACCGGACGCCTCAAGGACATCATCATCACCGCGGGCGGCAAGAACATCACCCCCGCCGAGATCGAGAGCCGGCTCAAGTTCAGCCACTACATCTCGGACGCGGTCATCATCGGCGACCGGCGCAAGTACCTGACGGCGCTGATAATGATTGATCAGGAGAACGTCGAGAAATACGCTCAGGAAAAGAAGGTGCCATTTTCGAACTTCGCCTCGCTTTGCGCCGCCCCCGAGGTCAAGGCGCTGATCGGCAAGGAGGTCGAGGCGGTCAACAAGGAGTTCGCCCGCGTCGAACAGATCAAGGATTTCCGCCTGATCGACGTTCTGCTGACGGCCGAGGACGAGGAATTGACGGCGACGATGAAACTCAAGCGCAGCTATGTCGAAAAGAAACACGCGCATCTCATCGACGACATGTACTGACAACGATCTTCACAGGGAGGAACCAGAATGAAGACAACGATCAAACGGCTCGCCGCTGCGACGGCGCTGACCGCTGCCGCCACGCTATCGGCGCAGGCCGAAACGCAGGGCGTCACTGATACCGAAGTGCTGATCGGCTCGGTCAACGACCTCAGCGGCATCTTCGCCGCGGTGGGCGTTCCGGCGGTCAAGGGCGCGAATGTCTACTTCGACAAGGTTAACGCCGAGGGGGGCGTTCACGGCCGGCAGATCCGCTACATCGTCGAGGATAACGGCTACCAGATGCCGCGTGCGATGCAGGGCTACAACAAGCTGCTGAACCGCGACAAGGTTTTTGCCATGTATCAGTCGCTGGGCACGCCGATGAACATCGCCGGCTTCAAGCTGCTCGACCCCAAGGGCATCCCGAACGTCGCACCGCTCTCGGCGGCGCGGCAGATGCTGATGGAACCGGTCAACAACAAGTTCACCTCCTTCTCCAGCTATTACGACCAGGCCATCGTCGGCACCAAATACCTGGTCGAGCAGTTCGGCGGCGAGCAGGTCTGCTCGATGTACCTGCCCACCGATTTCGGCAAGGAGATCCTCGAAGGCACCATGGAAGGCGCCAAGGAAGCCGGCGCCGAGTTCGTCGCCGAAACCACGCACAAGCCCGACGAAACCGATTTCGTGGGCTCGCTCTCCAAGCTCAACGAGGAAGGCTGCGACGTCGTCTCGATCGCGCTGGGCGTACGGCAGGCCATCACCATCGTCGGCACCGCCAAGAAAATGGGCCTCAATGACATGAAGTTCCTCGGAACCTCGGCCAGCTTCCTGACCGTGGTGGCACAGGTTCCCGGCGGCGTGACCGAGGGGTTCTATGCCGCGGCCAGCTGGCAGGATCTCTGGGCCCGCGCGGAAGAGCCCGCACCCAAGGCCTTCATCGAGGAATACAAGGCCGCCACGGGCGAGGACCCGGTTGGCTTCGCCATGCTGGGCTATGCCGGCGCCAAGATGCTGGTGATGGCGCTGGAAAAGGCCGGTCCCGACCTCACGCATGAAAGCTTCATCGCCGCGATGGAAAGCCTGGAGTACCAGGATGACCTAGTAGGCAACTACATGACCTACGGGCCAGATGACCACCAAGGCGCCGACTCGGTCTATGTCAGCATTGTCGAGAACGGCATGTGGAAGAAGGTCCACGAAGAGTGATCGCCTGAGCGCGACTGGGGCGTCCGGATCATCCGGGCGCCCTTTTTCATGCAAGGAGGCCCTCATGGCGACCCAGCAGATCCATCATCGCACCTGCAATATCTGCGAGGCCATGTGCGGCCTTGTCATCGCGCATGACGGCGCACAGGTCCTGTCGATCAAGCCCGACACCGACGATCCGCTGTCACGCGGGCATATCTGCCCCAAGGCCGTCGCCCTGCAGGATTTCCGCACAGACCCCGACCGCGTGACGAAACCTTTGCGCAAACAGGGTGATGACTTCGTTGAAATCGGCTGGGACGAGGCGATCGACCTGGCCGCCGAACGCATCCGAGCCATTCAGTCCGATCACGGCGCCGACGCGATGGGCATCTACCTTGGCAATCCCAACGCGCACAAGTTCGGAAACATGCTGAACCTGCCGGGCCTGTTCAAGGCGATCGGCAGCCGCAACCGCTACAGCTCGGCCACCGCCGACCAGATCCCGCATCACGTTGCCTCGATCCACATGCTGGGCCACCCGATGCTGATGCCCATCCCAGACATTGACCGAACCGAGTTCCTGCTGATCCTCGGCGGCAACCCCGTCATTTCGAACGGATCGATGATGACCGCGCCCGGCTTTGGCCGCCGAATGGAGGAGTTGCGGGCGCGCGGCGGCCGTATCGTCGTAATCGACCCGCGCCGCACCGAGACGGCCGAAAAGGCGGACACCCATCATTTCATCCGCCCCGAGACAGACGCCTTCCTGCTGCTCGCGCTGATCCACGTGATCCTCGACGAGGGGCTGGAAACGCTCGGCCACCTCGCAAGCACGGTCACCGGGCTTGATCGCCTGCGCACGGCGGTCTCTCAATTGACGCCAGAGCGCGCCGCCGAGGCAACCGGCATCGGGGCCGACGACATTCGCAGCCTTGCCCGCGACTTCGCCAAGGCCCGCCACGCGGTCGCCTATTCCCGCATGGGCGCCTCGACGCAAAGCTTCGGCACGCTGTGCCAATGGGCCACCAACGCGCTCAACACCATCACGGGGAATTTCGACGCGGTGGGCGGCGCGATGTTCACCACCCCCGCCCTCGACTATGTCGGCATGACCTCGCGCAAGGGGCGCCAGCGCAGTTACCCTGAACGCCGGTCGCGCGTCTCCGGCCAACCGCTTTACAATGGCGAGTTTCCCGTCTCGGTCCTTGCCGAAGAGATGGAAACACCGGGACAGGGCCAGATACGCGGGTTGCTGACCGTCGCGGGCAACCCGGTCCTGACCGCGCCGAATGGTCGCCGGATCGAGCGGGCGCTGACGGGGCTCGATTTCATGATGTCCATCGACATCCATGTCAACGACACCACGCGCCATGCCGACCTGATCCTGCCCGGCACCGTCGCGCTGGAGGAGGCCATGTACGACATGGTCTTTCACAGCTTCGCGGTGCGCAACACCGCTGCCTATGCGCGCCCACTCTTTGACCCGCCGCAGGGCAACCCGCAGGAATGGGAGGTGATCGCCACCCTCGCCGCGCGCCTGACCGGAGCGAACCAGATCGGCCCATCGCCCGAACAGGTCCTGTCGATGCTGCTTGCCGCGGGCTTTCATGCCGATACCGTCTCGGTTCCTGCGCTGCTGGATGCCGGTGGCTCGGTCGACCTTGGGCCGATGGTGCCCAACCTCGCGGCGCGGCTGGAAACGCCGGACGGTCTGCTCGACCTTGCCCCGCAGGCCTTTCTCGACGATCTGCCCCGGCTTCTTTCTCATGGTGATGCGCGCAGCGCCGACTACCCTTTCGCGCTGGTCGGACGGCGACAGGTCCGCAGCCACAACAGTTGGACCCAGAACAGCCCGCGCCTCGTCAAGGGCCGCAATCGCTGCACGGTCGAAATCCATCCCGACGATGCCGGCAGGCTGGGCATCGCCGATGGTGCCGATGTCCGCGTCTCCGGCCGCACCGGCAGCGTGACCCTGCCGGCCGAACTGACCGACGCGATGGCCCCTGGAACCGTCTCGATTCCGCAGGGATGGGGGCAGCGGAACGGGCGGCTCTCGGCGGCGACGCGGGTTCAGACGGTTTCGATCAACGACCTCACCGACGAGACGCGGATCGACCCGATCAGCGGCAACGCGGCCTTCAACGGCGTCCCGGTCGCGCTCGCCCCGGCCTGAACGAAAAAGCTGGACCGGTGCGCCGAACCGGCGCATCGTCATCGCGACCTTATCGGAGAGCGCCCATGTTCCGCCGCATCGCCCGCACGGCGCTGAAAGTGATGCAATACCATCCGCCACCTTGCTGAGCGCCCCTTTTCGCACAGCTCACGCAAGGACAGGACAAGATGACAAACACACCGAATATCGTGCTGATCATGGCCGATCAGCTCGCCCCGCATTGGACGGGCGCCTACGGCCACCCGATTGCCAAGACCCCGCATATAGACGCGCTGGCCGCGCGCGGCATGCGGTTCGATGCGGCCTATTGCAACTCGCCCCTCTGCGCCCCGTCGCGCGCGGCCTTCATGACGGGCAAGCAGGTGACCCGCACCCGCGCCTATGACAACGGAACCGAACTGGCTGCCTCGGTGCCGACCTTCGCGCATTACCTCAAGCTTCTGGGATACCGCACCTGCCTGTCCGGCAAGATGCATTTCGTCGGCCCGGACCAGAAACATGGATTTCAGGATCGGGTCACGACCGATATCTACCCGTCCGATTTCGCCTGGACGCCCGACTGGGAAAACGCCGCAGAGCGGATCGACAAGTGGTATCACAACATGTCGACCGTCAAGGAAAGCGGCATGGCGCAGGCCACGTTCCAGATCGATTATGATGACGAGGTCGGCTTTGCTGCGCGGCGCTGGTTGTTCGACCGCGCCCGCGACAGGGCACAGGGCGACACCGCACCGTTCGCGCTGGTCGCCAGCTTCATTCACCCGCATGATCCCTACGTGGCGCGCCCCGAATGGTGGGATCTCTACGATGACGCCGACATCGCGCTGCCGGACGCGCCGCTGACGCCCGAGCAGCACGATCCCTTCGCGCGCCGCGTCATGGACGGGATCGAGGCCAGCACCATTCCCCTCACCGATGAAGAGGTGATCCGGGCCCGGCGCGCCTATCTCGCCAATACCAGTTATTTCGACAGCAAGGTCGGCGAACTCGTCCGCACGCTGGAAGAAACGGGCGAGATCGACAACACCATCGTCATCGTCACCTCCGATCACGGCGACATGCTGGGAGAGCGCGGGTTGTGGTACAAGATGACATGGTTCGAACACTCTGCGCGCGTGCCGCTGATCATGGCTGGCCCCGGTGTGGCGCAGGGCGTTGCAGGAAATGCCTGCTCGCTGGTGGACCTTCTGCCGACTTTCGTTGAAATCGGCGGCGGGGACGGCACACTGCTGTCAGGTGACCCTGTCGATGGCCGCTCGCTCCTGCCGCTTGCGCGCGGCGACGCCGACCCGGTGGACGAGGCGATCGGCGAATACTGTGCCGAGATGACGCCCTGGCCGGTCTTCATGATCAGGCGCGGGCCGTACAAATACATCCACTGCGAGGTCGATCCGCCACAGCTCTACGATATCGCCAATGACCCGATGGAGCGGACCAACCTCGCAACCGATCCGGCGCATGCCGAGGTCGCCGCGGCCTTCGCCCTCGAGGCCGCGCGCCGCTGGGACAGCGTCCGCATCCGCGAGGACGTGATCGCGACCCAGCGGTCGCGGCAGGCTCTCAACGCGGCGATGCAGGCCGGCGCGGGCGAGCATTGGGATTACAACCCGCCACGCGACGCCAGCCACGAATATGTCCGCAACCACATGGACTGGACGGTCGTCGCCGCGCGCTATCGGTTCCCGCCGGTCTGACCGGGCGGCCTGCGCCTCAGGAGCCGAGGATGCCCGGCAGCCGCAGGCCGTGTTCCCTCGCACAGGCAATCGCCGTGTCATATCCCGCATCCGCGTGCCGCCAGACACCGGATGCGGGATCGTTCCAAAGAACCCGCTCCAGCCGTTTCGCGGCCTCGGGCGTGCCGTCGGCCACGATGACCACACCTGCATGTTGCGAAAAGCCCATGCCGACGCCGCCGCCGTGATGCAGCGACACCCATGTCGCGCCCGACGCCGTGTTGACCAGCGCGTTGAGAAGCGGCCAGTCGCTGACCGCGTCCGACCCGTCCTTCATTGCCTCGGTCTCGCGGTTGGGGCTGGCGACGGACCCTGAATCCAAGTGATCGCGGCCGATCACCACGGGAGCCTTCAGCTCGCCATTGGCGACCATCTCGTTGAACTTCAATCCCGCCCGGTGCCGGTCGCCCAGCCCAATCCAGCAGATCCGCGCCGGCAGGCCCTGGAACGCGATCCGCTCGCGCGCCATGTCCAGCCAGGTGTGCAGATGTTCGTTCTCGGGAAACAGCTCTTTCATCGCCTGATCGGTTTTGTAGATATCCTCGGGATCGCCCGACAGCGCGCACCAACGGAACGGTCCGATCCCCTTGCAGAACAGCGGGCGGATATAAGCCGGAACGAAACCGGGAAAGGCAAAGGCATTCTCCAGCCCCTCCTCTTTTGCGACCTGACGGATGTTATTGCCGTAATCCAGCGTCGGCACCCCGTCGTTCCAGAAACCCACCATCGCCTCGACATGTACCCTCATCGACGCGCGCGCGGCCTTCTCGACGGCCTTGGGGTCGCTTTCGCGCTTCTCGCGCCACTCCGCCATGGTCCAGCCCTGCGGCAGGTAGCCGTTCACCGGGTCATGCGCGCTGGTCTGGTCGGTCACGATATCCGGACGCACGCCGCGTCTGCGGATCTCGGTAAAGACATCGGCGGCATTGCCCAGAAGGCCCACCGATTTCGCCTCGCCCGCCTTTGTCCAGCGTCCGATCATCTCCAACGCCTCGTCCAGCGTCTCGGCCTTTTCGTCGAGGTAGCGGGTGCGCAGGCGGAAATCGATGCTGTCGGGGTTGCACTCGACGGCAAGGCAGCAGGCTCCGGCCATCACGGCGGCCAGCGGCTGCGCGCCGCCCATACCGCCCAGGCCGCCGGTCAGGATCCACTTGCCGCCAAGGTCGCCGCCGTAATGCTGCCGACCCGCCTCGGCGAAGGTCTCGTACGTGCCCTGAACGATACCTTGCGTGCCGATATAGATCCACGAGCCCGCCGTCATCTGCCCGTACATCATCAGCCCCTTGCGATCGAGCTCGCTGAAATGGTCCCAATTGGCCCAATGCGGCACGATGTTGGAGTTTGCGATCAGCACGCGCGGCGCATCCGGATGAGTCTTCACGATGGCCACGGGTTTGCCCGACTGAACCACCAGCGTTTCATCCGCCTCCAGATCCTTCAATCCGGCCACGATCCGGTCGTAATCGTCCCATGTCCGCGCCGCGCGCCCGATCCCGCCGTAAACCACCAGCTCATGCGGGTTTTCCGCGACGTCGGGATGCAGGTTGTTCATCAGCATCCGCAGCGGCGCCTCGGTCAGCCAGCTCTTGGCGTTCAGCTCCGGTCCGGTGGGCGGATAGATGTCGCGGGTGTTCTTGCGCGGGTCGCTCATTCAGGCCTCCAGCGGATCAGGGTTTCGAGAATGGTCGTGAGGTGAACGCGCAGGCGCTCGGCCCGCATGGCGTCATAGGTCCAGGGCGGGGCTTCCTGCATATAGGTCGCTTGCGCCAGCTCCATCTGGATCGCGTGCAGCCCCTCGGCGGGTCGCCCGTAATGCCGCGTGGTCCAGCCGCCCTTGAAGCGTCCATTCAGGATCGAACTGTAACCATTTGCAGTAGAACAGATTTCGTACACCACACGCTGAATGGATGCGGCGCATGTCATCCCGTGATTGGTGCCGATGTTGAAATCGGGCAACCTCCCTTCGAACAGGAACGGGATCTGCGAGCGGATCGAATGACAGTCGTAGAGGATGGCAAACCCGTGTTTTTCGCGCACCCGCTCCAACTCGGCTTCCAGCGCGGCATGGTAGGGCGCGTGATAGGCCAGCCTGCGCCGCTCGACCTCTTCGGCATCCGGCTCGGCTCCGGCGCGATAGATCGCCTGCCCATCGAAATCCGTCAGCGGGCACAACCCGGTGGTGTTCTGACCCGGATAGAGGCTCGTGCCCGAGGGATCGCGGTTCACGTCGATGGCATAACGGTGGATGGTCGTACGAACCGATGTAACATTCGCCCCCAAGCCACTGTAAAGACGATGAATATGCCAATCCGTGTCGGCAAGGGTATTCCCCGTTTCGTTCAGGCGCTCGGCGATGTCGTCCGGCAGGTCGGTCCCTGTGTGCGGAAGGCCCAGAACCAGCGGGCTTTCGCCCCGGGTGATCTCCAAAAGGCTCATGCCGCGATCTCCAGACCCGCGGCGCGCACCAATGCGCCCCCCTTGATCAGATCCGCCGCCCTTTCGAGGTCCCGTGCCATGTAGCGATCTTCGGCCAGCGCCGGCACCGCACCGCGGATCGCCTCCATCACGGCCAGCAGACCCGGCGAAGTTCGCAGCGGCGCGCGCGCCTCGATGCCTTGCGCGGCACATAGCGCCTCGACCCCCAGGATCACAGACAGGTTCTCGATCATCCGCGCCAGCCGCCGCGCGCCATGTGCGGCCATGCTGACATGGTCCTCCTGGTTGGCCGATGTCGGGGTCGAGTCGGTGGAACACGGGTTCGCCAGATGCTTGTTCTCGCTCATCAAAGCAGCAGTCGTCACCTCGGCGATCATGTAGCCCGAGTTCAGCCCCGGTTCCGGCGTCAGGAAAGGCGGCAGGTCATGGCTCAATGCCGGGTCCACCATCAACGCCACGCGCCGCTGGGCAATCGCCCCGATCTCGGCCACGGCCAGGGCAATCTGATCGGCGGCAAAGGCGACGGGCTCGGCATGGAAGTTGCCACCGGACAGGATGCCCGCGCTTGTCACCAGCGGGTTGTCCGTCACCGCGTTGGCCTCGATCTCCAACGTACGCCCGGCATATCGCAGCAGGTCCAGAGCCGCGCCCGCCACCTGCGGCTGGCAGCGAATGCAATAGGGGTCCTGCACCCGCGTGTCGCCCTCGCGATGGCTTTCGCGGATCTCGCTGCCGCTCATCAGGCGCGCCATGGCCTCGGCCACGTCGATCTGCCCCGGCTGGCCGCGCAGGCGGTGAATGTCGGGATTCAGCGGATGGGTCGAGCCCATGATTGCATCCGTCGACAGGCAGGAGGTGACCAGCGCGCCCTCCAGCAACCGCCACGCATCGAACAGCCCGGTCAGCGCGCAGGCCGTCGAGAACTGCGTTCCGTTGATCAGCGCCAGCCCTTCCTTGGGGCCAAGGATCACCGGCGCCAGCCCCGCCTGTTCCAGTGCCGCATCGCCGGGCATCCGCTCCCCGCCCAGCCAGGCCTCCCCTGCGCCGATCATGACGGCGGCCAGATGCGCAAGTGGCGCAAGGTCGCCCGACGCCCCCACAGAACCCTGCGAGGGGATCACGGGTGTGACACCCTGCGCCAACATCCCCTCGATCAGGGCGCAGATCTCCCACCGCACGCCCGAGGCGCCACGCCCCAGCGACAGAAGCTTCAGCACCATCATCAGCCGGGTGGTCGCCGCGTCCAGCGGCTCGCCCACGCCGCAGCAATGGCTCAGGATCAGGTTGCGTTGCAGCGTCGCCGTATCGCCCGGCGCAATCCGGACCGAGGCGAGCTTGCCGAACCCTGTGTTGACGCCATAAACCGGCGCATCGCCCTGTGCCGCCTGCGTCACGACCTGCGCCGCGGCCTCGACCGCCGGCCGCGCCGACGGGTCAAGCCGGGCAGCACCACCCTCGC
The DNA here is from genome assembly GCF_042648365.1 of Lutimaribacter marinistellae. NCBI lineage: Bacteria > Pseudomonadati > Pseudomonadota > Alphaproteobacteria > Rhodobacterales > Roseobacteraceae > Lutimaribacter > Lutimaribacter marinistellae. The sequence goes on from NZ_JBHRXI010000016.1 coordinate 101,260, forward strand.
GCCAGATCGCCTCCAGCGTGGCAAGCGTCGTGGTGCCAGGGGTCAACGTGACGCTCATGGGCGGCCTCCATAGATACGGGTGCGCAGCGGGTTGATCCCGATGCCGTAGGACAGTTCAGCCGGGTCCGAGATATCCCAGATCGCAAGGTCGGCCCGCTTGCCGGGTGCGATCACGCCGCGATCCTCCAACCCAAGGGCACGCGCCGCATCGCGCGTGGTGCCGGCCAGCGCCTCGGCCGGGGTCAGCGCGAACAGGGTGCAGGCCATGTTCATCGCCAGCAGGAGCGATCCCATGGGTGACGAGCCGGGGTTCCAGTCGGTCGCGACCGCCATCGGCACACCATGCTTCCGGAATGCTGCAATCGGTGGTTTGCGCGTCTCGTGCAGCGTGTAGAACGCACCGGGCAACAGCACGGCCACGCTGCCCGAGGCCGCCAGCGCGTGGGCATCCGCATCCGTCGCGTATTCGACGTGATCGGCAGACAGCGCGCCGTAATCCGCAGCCAGTTTCGTGCCACCGATATTCGACAATTGCTCGGCATGCAGCTTGACCGGCAAGCCCAGCGCGCGCGCCCTGTCAAACACGCGGCCGATCTGCACCGTGTCAAAGGCGATCCCCTCGCAGAACCCGTCAACCGCATCGACAAGCCCCTCGGCATGGGCGGCCTCCAGCGCCGGAATGCAGACCTCGTCGATATAGGCGTCCGCCTGCATCCCTTTCGGCACGGCATGCGCGCCAAGGAACGTGGTCACGATACGAACCGGGCGATCCTCGCCCAGTGCGCGGGCAACGCGCAGCATCTTCAACTCGGTCTCAAGGTCCAGCCCGTAGCCGGATTTCACCTCGATCACCGCGATACCCTCGGCGATCAGCGCATCGACACGGGTCAGCGCGCGCGCCAGCAGATCGTCGAACTCCGCATCGCGCGTCGCCGCCACGGTCGAGACAATGCCGCCGCCTGCCCTCGCGATCTGTTCATAGCTTGCGCCCTCAAGACGCATCTCGAACTCGCGGGCGCGCTGGCCGCCATGCACGACGTGGGTATGACAGTCGATCAGCGCCGGTGTGACCACGCCGCCCTGCCCGTCCACACGCTCCGCACCGGCGAATTCCACCGGCAGTTCGGCCTCCTCGCCGACCCAGGCGATCCGCTCTCCCTCAAGGGCGATGGCGGCCCGCTCGATCAGCCCATAGCCCGCGCCCAGCATCGTCGCCGCAGTGACATTGGTGATGACCGCCCTGTTGCGCATGGCCTTCCCGCCCTTGCCTGTGTGCATGCTTATCAATATTATGTAGCTACTTATTTTGTCAACAAGAGGCGCGTGATGCACCATATCCATGCACGCCAAGCACTTACGCCAGACGGATGGGCATCGGATGTCACGATCGGTATCGATTGCGGTCGAATCGTTTCGGTCAACGCGAATGCCGCTCCCAAGGGTCCGGTGCATGAACTCCTCCTGCCCGCGCCCACCAACCTCCACAGTCACGCCTTTCAACGCGCTATGGCCGGGCTGACCGAAACCCGTGGCCCTGACCCGCGCGACAGCTTCTGGACCTGGCGGCAGTTGATGTACCGCTTTCTCGACCGGCTGACGCCCGACCATGTCGAGGCAATCGCGCAGCTGGTGTTCATGGAAATGCTCGAGGCCGGTTACGGCGCGGTGGCCGAGTTTCACTATCTCCACCACGCCCCCAGCGGTGTCCCTTATTCCGACCTTGCCGAGATGGCAGGACGCATCGCGCGGGCGGCGCAACAGACGGGTATCGGCCTCACCCTCCTGCCCGTTCTCTACACGCATGGCGGTTGCGACCGGCGCGCGCTTGAGGGCGGACAGCGGCGTTTCGGCAATGACATGGCGCGCTTTGCCGACCTGCATGCATCCAGCCGCGCGCACCTGGCCGACGCACCGCAGGATTACGCAATCGGCATCGCTCCGCACTCGCTGCGCGCAGTCGATCCCGATGCCTTGGACGAGGCTGTCGCCCTCTCCGATGGCCCAATACACATGCACCTTGCCGAACAGCTGCCCGAAGTCGAAGAGGTCAAGGCCGCACGCGGCGCGCGCCCCGTCGAATGGTTGCTCGACAATCACGCGGTCGATCCCCGCTGGTGCCTGATCCACTGCACCCAGATGACCGCGGACGAAACCCGCGCGCTGGCGCGCACCGGCGCGGTGGCAGGCCTCTGCCCGATCACGGAATCGAGCCTTGGCGACGGCATCTTCAACGGCACCGATTATGCGGCCGCCGGGGGCCGCTTCGGCGTCGGCTCCGACTCCAACATCCACATCGCCCTGTTCGAAGAGATGGCGACGCTCGACTATTCCCAGCGCCTGCGCGACCGCAGCCGCGCCGCGCTGGCCACCGCCGACCGGTCCACGGGCCGCGTGCTCTTCGACGCCGTGGCACAGGGCGGCGCGCAGGCCGCTGGCCGCGCGTCGGGCCGGATCGCAGCGGGCGCATGGGCCGATCTCGTGGCCCTGTCCACCGATAACGAATGGGTCTGCAACCGCCACGGCGACACCGCGCTTGACAGCCTTATCTTTACCGGGCGCGGACGCGATTGCGTCACCGATGTCTGGTCGGCAGGTCGTCACGTGGTAAGCCATGGCCGCCACCATGCTCGCGACCGGATAACCCGCGCCTATCGCAAGGTGATCGATGAACTTGGACAGGAGATTGGATGACCGCACAAAGGCAAGGCTGGCGCGAGATCCGCGACAGGATTCACGACCAGATCCTCTCGGGCCACTACGCGCCCGGCGACAAGCTCCCCCGTGACGCGGACCTCGCCAAGGAGATGGCATGCGCCCGTTCAACCGTGCAACGCGCCATGCAGGACCTGTCGGACGCGGGCATCATAGAACGCCGCCGCAAGGGCGGAACCCGCGTCCGCCCCGACCCGGTGACCCGCGCGGTGCTCGACATCCCCATCACCCGGCGCGAGGTCGAAGCCAAAGGCGCCCAATATGGCTATCAGCGCATCTCGCAGGCAACGGCCGTGCCGCCGCGCCCCGTCCTTGCCCGTCTGGGCCTCGCCGAGCCGCGCAAGATGCTGCGGGTCGAGGCGCTCCACCTCTCCGACGGCCAGCCCTACATGTTCGAGGATCGCTGGATCTGTCTCGAAACCGCGCCCGAGATCCGCAGCGTCGACCTCTCACGCAACAGCGCGAACGAATGGCTCGTCCTCAACAAGCCCTACAGCCGGTTCGAGGTGCGGCTTTACGCCGAAACCGCCGACCCGCGCATGGCGGACCATCTCGACACCAGGCCCGGCGCCGCGCTCTTCGTGCTCGAACGAACCACCTGGATCGAGGACGCGCCGATCACCCATGTCAAGGCAGTGACGGCGCCCGGCTACCAGATGATCACCCGTAGCTGAGGGTCGGTTGCGCAGGAAACGGGTCGATCCGCAGGTCCGTCACAGCCATGTTTTCAGGCAGTTCGCAGCCTGAAGGGAAACCGCCATGACCGTCCGCTTCACAGCCATCCCGACCGACCGGGCCACCGCGTTGCGACGCGGCGGGCCCGATGCCCATGGCCAGCGCCCCGAGCGCAAGGTCGCGACGAGTGAAGACATCCCCTGCCGCCACTGCATGAACCGGGTCACCGGGCCCTATCTTGTACTGGCTTACAGCCCCTTCACGACGACGCAGCCCTATGCTGAAACGGGGCCGATCTTCATTTGCGCCGATGATTGCCCCTCCGGCACGGTCGATGGCCAATTGCCCGGCTTTCTCACCTCGGACAGTTACATCACCCGCGGCTACGACGAAGACGAGCGCATCGTCTACGGAACCGGAGGGGTGACCGCTACGGGCGATATCCTTGCCCGGTGCCGCGAATTGCTCTCCGACCCCGGCATCGCCTTCGTGCATATCCGTTCCGCCTCGAACAACTGTTTCCATGTGAGGGCGGATCGCGCCGGGTGACTTTTCCGGCACAGACGGCACACTTCGGCAAAAAACCTGCGGAAAACGCTGACAACGGAAAGGTTTGGCAATACTCTAGCTGCAAAAAATTCGAGGCAACAACAGCGAGCGACGCCATGAAACCGAACACGGTCGGGCGTGAAGGCGGGAGAGATCCCCTGCCTTTCCCCCCTGCGTATCCAGATGTCGAAATCGGCTGCCCCGCGATGGGGGCGGTCCTTACCCTGGACGGCGAAATGCCGGCCGAACACCTGTTCCCAGGTGACCGGGTCATCACCCGCGATGCCGGCGCCGTGACGCTGAAAGACCTTCAGCGGGTCACGCTGCGCACAAGGGCCATCCGCTTGTCCTGCGGGCTCATCCTGCCCGCCGCGCAACCGGTTCTGCTGCGCGACTGGCGCGCCAAGGCGATGTTCAAGCGCCCACAGGCACGGGTCATGGCGGGCGATCTTGTGGATGGCGAATTCATCCGTGACCTCGGGCACCGCACGCTTGACCTGGTCCAGTTGCACTTCGACAGCCCGCATATCCTCTATTGCAACGGGGTCGAACTCTCCTCTGCTGCGCTGCCAGCCCGGATGCGCCCCGCCGCCTGATCAAGCTGCCGTAACACCGCTGGCAGGCTTTCGGGCAGATCCTCGGCGATCAGGCCCGGGCCGAATTGCAGCGCGCATTCGACATGCAGCCAGGCCGCCGTTGCCGCGGCCCCGAACGCGTCCGCGCCGCGCGCCATGAGGCCCGCGATGAACCCCGCCAGAACGTCGCCCGCCCCGGCGGTGGCAAGCCACGGTACCGAGCGCGCATAGCGCGCCGCATTCACGGCGCACATCCCGTCGGGCCGCGCAATCACCGTATCCGGCCCCTTGAGCAGCACAGTACAGCCTGCGCGCTCTGCCGCGGCCCGCGCGACATCCAGCCGCGACAGGGCCGGACCACGCGCCGGTTCTTCGGCAAGCTGTTTCGCCGGGTCGGGAAACAGACGCGCGAACTCTCCGCCATGCGGGGTCAGCACACAGCCCGGATGAAGCCGCGCGAACAATGCGTCGGGCGCATCGGCAAACGCGCTCAGCGCGTCGGCATCCAGCACCACGGCACGGCGCGTGCCTGCTTCCAGCGCCACGGGCACCAGCGAACGGGCCCGGTCGCGCCCCAGTCCCGGACCAAGACACAGTGCGTTGATCCGCTCATCCTCCAGCACTTTTGAGAAGGCTTCGGGACCGTCAACGCGGGTCAGCATCACGCCGGTGCTTTGCGCGGCCACTTCCAACTGCGCCGCGCCGGGCACGCCCAGCGTCACCAGCCCCGCCCCGATCCTGAGCGCCCCGCGCGCCGTCAACCGCGCAGCCCCCGTCCGGCCAGAGCCGCCCGACAGGACCAGCGCATGGCCATGCGAATATTTGTGCCCGTCCGCCGATTTCAGAACCGGCACCAGCGGCGCGTCCACCCTCACAGCCCGACGCGGACCTTCGCCCCTCAACCCGATCGAGGAACAGATCACCCGACCGCAATGTGCCGGTCCGTCTGCAAGGTAATGGCCCGGTCGCGGCGCGTGAAACGTGACCGTCACCGCGGCCGACACCGCCGAGCCCAAGACCCGCCCGCTATCCATGCACAGGCCGGTGGGCGCATCCACCGCCACGATCCTCTCTGGCGGCACCCCCGCCAGCGGCGCGACGACCCTTTCGCCGACCGGACGGCTCAACCCCGCGCCGAACACCGCGTCTACATAAAGATCGGCCTGCCCATCCAGCTTTGCGGGCCAGGGCTGTACCGCTCCCATCTCGCGCCATCGGTCGCAGTTTGCTTGCGCATCGCGGGGCAAACCTACGGCCTCGCCCAGAAGGTACAGTTCGACCTCGCAGCCGCGTTCGCGCAGCAGCCGCGCGATGACGAACCCATCGCCGCCATTGTTGCCCGGACCGCACAGCACGACCACCCGGAACGCCCCGCGCGCCAGCTGCGGCCACCCCTCTTCGACCGCCGCGACCACGGCCGCCCCGGCGCGCTCCATCAACTCGATCCCGCTGACCGCGCCACTGTCCATCGCGGCCGTTTCGATGGCCCGCATCTCGGCAGCGGTCAGCAGTTCCGTCGCCTTTTTCATCGCACCCGATTCAATTTCGCTCATTTTATGTGCATGTCGCCCAAAATTCGACCTGACGCCCGATTTCGGGCAGTGCTTCCCCGGACCGCTCCGCAATCCGATTGTCCGCCTCAGTCAGACATGGTCTCACCCCTTCTGACAAGGTTGCGAGGAGTCACCCGATGAAAAAGATCGAAGCGATCATCAAGCCCTTCAAACTCGACGAGGTGAAAGAGGCGCTGCAGGATGTCGGCGTCCAGGGCCTCAGCGTGATCGAGGTCAAGGGCTTCGGTCGCCAGAAGGGCCACACCGAACTCTACCGGGGTGCCGAATACGTGGTCGACTTCCTTCCCAAGGTAAAGATCGAGGTCGTTCTCGATGATGACCAGGTCGATGGCGCCATCGACGCGATCGTCGGCGCGGCCAAGACCGACAAGATCGGCGACGGCAAGATCTTTGTCTCGACCGTCGAACAAGCCATCCGCATCCGTACCGGCGAAACCGGTTCGGACGCGCTGTAACCGACACATTTCTCCAAGAAGAGGACTGAAGAGAATGAGCAATGACGTTCTGAAGCTGATCAAGGACGAGGATGCGGCCTATGTCGACATCCGCTTCACCGATCCGCGCGGCAAGCTGCAGCACGTGACCGTGATGTCAGATCAGGTCGACGAGGACTTCCTGGAAGAAGGTTTCATGTTCGATGGTTCCTCGATCGCCGGCTGGAAGTCGATCGAAGCCTCCGACATGAAGCTGATGCCCGACCTCGACAGTGCCTATGTCGATCCGTTCTATGCCGAAAAGACCATCTGCCTGCACTGCTCGGTCGTCGAACCCGACACCGGCGAAGCCTATGAGCGTGACCCGCGCGGCACCGCGCAAAAGGCCGAGGCCTACCTGAAATCCTCCGGCATCGGCGACTCTGCCTTCTTCGGCCCCGAGGCTGAATTCTTCCTGTTCGACGACGTCCGCTTCTCCAACTCGATCAACAAGGTCTCCTACGAGGTCGACGCGACCGACGCCTCGTGGAACACCGATACCGAGTACGAGATGGGCAACATGGGCCACCGTCCGGGCGTCAAGGGCGGCTACTTCCCGGTGAACCCGATCGACGAGGCACAGGACCTGCGCTCGGAAATGCTCTCGACGATGAAGCGTCTGGGCATGAAGGTCGACAAGCACCACCACGAGGTGGCGTCGTGCCAGCACGAGCTGGGCCTGATCTTCGACAGCCTGACCAAGCAGGCCGACGAATTGCAGAAATACAAGTACGTGATCCACAACGTGGCCCACGCCTACGGCAAATCCGCAACTTTCATGCCCAAGCCGATCGCCGGCGACAACGGCACTGGCATGCACGTGAACATGTCGATCTGGAAAGACGGCAAGCCGCTCTTTGCAGGCGACAAGTATGCCGACCTGTCGGACGAGGCGCTGTGGTTCATCGGCGGCATCCTCAAGCATGCCAAGACGCTGAACGCCTTCACCAACCCCTCGACCAACTCCTACAAGCGCCTGATCCCCGGCTTCGAAGCCCCCGTTCTGCGCGCCTACTCCGCGCGTAACCGCTCGGGCTGCGTGCGTATTCCGTGGACCGAAAGCCCCAAGGCAAAGCGCGTCGAGGCCCGCTTCCCCGACCCGTCGGCAAACCCCTACCTGGCTTTTGCCGCGCTGCTGATGGCCGGTCTCGACGGGATCAAGAACAAGATCGATCCGGGCGAGGCGATGGACAAGAACCTCTACGACCTGCCCGCCGAAGAGCTGGCCGGCATCCCGACCGTCTGCGGCTCGCTGCGCGAAGCGCTCGAGGCGCTGGCCGCCGATCACGACTTCCTGCTGCAGGGCGACGTGTTCACCAAGGACCAGATCGCCGGCTACATCGCATTGAAGATGGAAGAGGTGGAAACCTACGAGCACACGCCGCACCCGGTCGAGTACGGCATGTATTACAGCTGCTGATCGCCTGAAAAAGGTACCAGCGTGACGCGCCCCCGCGGGAAACCGCGGGGGCGTAGCCGTTCACGCCGGTCCTTCGGACACTCCCTGCCCAAGACCCAGCCGTTTGTAGCCCAGCAGGCAGATGATCTGCGTGGCGATATGCGCCCCCGCGATGGCTGTCGCGCCCGAGGTGTCATAGGGCGGCGACACCTCGACAACGTCCCCGCCCTTGATGTTCAGTCCCGCAATGTCGCGCAGGATGATCGCCGCCTGGATCGAGCTCAGCCCACCCCAGACCGGCGTGCCCGTACCGGGGGCGAATGCAGGGTCCAGCCCGTCGATATCGAAGCTCAGATAAACCGGGCGGTCGCCCATGATGGCCTTGATCTTCTGCGCCACCGCCGCCGGTCCCGCCTCGTAGACCTCGCGCGAGTCGATGATGTTGACGCCCAGCGTGTCCTCGTTCGTGGTGCGGATGCCCACCTGCACCGAGGTGGCCGGGTCCACGATCCCCGCCTTCACCGCCTTGTAGAACATGGTGCCGTGATCCACGCGCTCCATGTTGTCGTCCGGCCAGGTGTCGGTATGGGCGTCGAACTGCAACAGCGACATCGGACCGTATTTCTCGGCATAGGCCCGCAGGATCGGGAAACTGATGTAGTGATCCCCGCCCAGCGCCACGCTGGCGACGTCATGCTCCAGGATCCCGCGAATATGCTCGGTCAGCACGCCGGGAAAGGACGGCACATCGGCATAATCAAAGGCCAGGTCGCCATAATCCACGATCGCCAACTCGCTCAACGGCCGGAACGGCCAGCCATAGGGCTCGTCGGGCGATTGCAGCGTGCTTGCCTCGCGGATCGCACGCGGTCCCAGCCGCGTGCCGGGCCGGTTCGTCACCGCCTGGTCAAAGGGAATGCCGGTCACGGCGATATCAACCCCGGCCAGATCCTTGGTATAGAGCCGCCGCAGGAACGAGACCGCGCCGCCAAATGTGTTTTCATATGACAAGCCGCGCAATTCGCGGTCGGTGAACGCCTCGTCCACCTTGTGTTTCGCATCTTCCAGAGCCATTGCAGCCTCTCGTATCCGGATCCTTGGTGCCGCGCCCGGGCGGCGCGGGTGGGTGGGTGGGGCGACGCCCGGGCGCGCCTCAGACCACCGGTTGCGCCCGCTCGACAAGCCGG
>NZ_JBHRXI010000016.1:110527-226630 GCF_042648365.1 Lutimaribacter marinistellae
CGCATCGTTGAAATCGTATCTCGGGTGATGCAGCCCCGCGCTCTCGCCCTGCCCCAGGAACAGGTAGGCGCCCGGCCGTTTCTGGAGCATGTACGAGAAATCCTCCGCGCCCATCTCGCGGCTGCCATCGCCGATCACGCGCGCCTCGCCCGAAACTTCCTCGGCCACCGACACGGCGAACCGCGTCTTCTCCGCGTCGTTGATCGTCGCGGGGTAACCCACCATGTAATCCAGCCGCGCCTCGACCTCGTAGCTGGCGGCGTGGCCGTCCACGATGGCCTTCATCCGCCGCATCACCATCTGCTGCACGGCCGGATCAAAGGTGCGGACCGTCCCGTTGATAAAGGCCGTCTCGGGGATCACGTTGTTCACCGTCCCGGTATGGATCTGCGTGACCGAGATCACGAGGTCCTCCATCGCGTGATGGTTCCGGCTGACGATGGTCTGGATCGCCTGCGCCATGCCACAGGCCGCCATCACCGGGTCGCGCGTCTCATGCGGCATGGCCCCATGCCCGCCCTGCCCCGTGATGTGAATCTCGAACGTGTCGACCGCCGCCATGATCGGCCCCGGCGTGGTATAGAAATCGCCCTCCGCCATCCCGGGCGCATTATGCAGCGCATAGACCTCGCCAATGCCGAACCGGTCCAGCATCCCCTCGCGCACCATCACGTCGGCCCCGCCGCCCTCTTCCTCGCCGGGCTGAAAGATCAACGCAACGCGCCCCGCGAAATTCCGCGTTTCGGCCAAATAACGCGCCGCGCCCAGCAGCATCGTGGTATGCCCGTCATGGCCGCAGGCATGCATCCGCCCCGGCCGCTCGGATGCATAGGGCAGGCCCGTCTGCTCGTTGATCGGCAACGCATCCATGTCCGCGCGCAACCCGATCGTCGGCCCCGCGCCAGTGCCCTCGATGATCGCCACAATCCCGCTTTCCGCAATGCCCTCGTGGATCTCGTCCACCCCGAACGCGCGCAGCCGCTCGGCAACGAAGGCTGCCGTCTCGTGGCAGTCCAGCTCCAGCTCGGGAATGCGGTGCAGATGCTGCCGCCATTCCGCCATGTCGGGGGCGAAATCGGCGATCCGGTTGATCACGGGCATGGGGTGGACTCCTTGGGCCTGCTCGGGGATTGATGCATCTGACACCGAAGCAGGGGGCAGCACAATGGCCGATCAAACCGGGGCCGATCATCCCGTTATCCACGACCGCGACGCAGGCATCGAACGGCTGCTGGAAATCATGCGCCGCCTGCGCGACCCCCAGACCGGCTGCCCCTGGGATATCGAGCAGGACTTCGCCACCATCGCCCCCTACACGATCGAGGAAGCCTACGAGGTCGAGGATGCCATCGCGCGCGAGGCCTGGGACGAGTTGAAGGGCGAGCTGGGCGATCTGCTGTTCCAATCCGTGTTCCACGCGCAGATGGCCGAGGAGAAAGGCCATTTCACTTTCCAGGACGTGGTGCGCACCATGTCCGACAAGATGGTCGCCCGCCACCCGCATGTCTTCGGCGACGAATCGCGCGACAAGTCTGCCGATCAGCAGACCCGCGACTGGGAAACGATCAAGGCCGCCGAGCGCGCCGAGAAGGCGCAGCAGGGCGCGCTCGACGGCGTGGCGATGAACCTGCCCGCGCTTCTGCGCGCGCAGAAGCTCCAGAAACGCGCCGCACGCGTTGGCTTCGACTGGCCCGATGCCTCTCACGTGCTGGCCAAGATCACCGAGGAGGCGGCCGAGTTGGAAGAGGCGCGCGACAGCATGGATGCCGATGCGCTCGAGGATGAGTTCGGCGACCTGCTCTTCGTGATCGTCAACCTGGGCCGGCACCTGGGGCTGGAGGCCGAAACCGCCCTGCGCCGCACCAATGCCAAGTTCACCCGCCGGTTCGAGGCGGTCGAGGCCGCGCTGGCAGAGAAGGGCAAACGCCCCGAGGACAGCACGCTGGAAGAGATGGATGAGCTGTGGGACGCCGCCAAACACCGCGAAAGGACGCGCGCAGGCTAGATCCGCCTCCCCGCCCCTTCCTCTTGCCCGAAATATCCCGGAGCGCGAGGCAGAGCCTCGCATCCCTAAGACCAAGCGCGAGGCGCAGCCTCGCTCCGCCTGACGCCTGCGCAAGCAGGCGCGCCGCGCCGGCCATCGCCGGACGCCACGCCCCGCATGGTCACTCGTCCATCCTGACTTCGGGATGTTTCGGGATGATGTCATCCTCGCCCATCATGCGCGAGAACAGGGCCGGGTACATGTAGCGGTAGCCCATGTTGCCGTATTTCTCGATGTCGATCACAGCCGCGGGCACCACCGTCACCACGTCGTAGAAGTCCTCGAACCCATATCCCCGACCGCGCGCGGCGTTGCGGCAGACATGGAACTGAACCCCCATGTCGGCCAGTTCCCTGAGCTTTTCGTAGGCGTCGGAAAAGGCCTCGCTGTCCAGCCGCGAGAAGGCGAGCAGGTCGTTGCCATGCGCGACGACAAGGATGTTGGAGTGCTCGACGTCCCCTGATTCCTCCATCGCCTTGATACGGTTGCGGATATAGCCCAGCGAGCGCGGCCCGTCTTCGGGCGTGGCATGGTTCCTGTCATAGAGCACGTTCTGCGCCTCGTAGCCCACGGGATCGAATTTGGGCGGGTCCCCGGGGCCGGCCTGCGCGGCAGTAAGGACTGTCAGTGCCGCAAGGCCGCCCAGCGCAGCGGCGCGCAAGCTTAGCGACCGCAGCGAAGGTCCGCAATCCGCCGTTTCTGTGGAAAAACAACATGTTGCTGGCGCAGAAGGTGGTGACCTGCACAGCGAGCGAGCGCCTATCTGGTCAGGCTTTTCGCGTTTGCTGCGGCGCAGGAAAGATCTTGGCCGGTTTCCGGAGGTTCTGGGCGGTGGCGGCGAGAAGGAATTCGTCATTTGCACCGCATGGGCCACGTAGTCGGAGCCGTCCCGGGCCGAGTATTCGCCTGAGGTGCGCAAAGAGCATCTCGATCTTCTTTCGCAGCTTCATCGAGGTCACGTATCGGTCGGTCTTGGAGATGTCGCGAGCAACCTGTCGGGCGTCTTCATGTTCCTCGCGGGTGATCTTGCGAGCATCCGCGTTCGGGCAGCACATGGCCTTGGATGGGCAAGCTTGGCAGACTTCTGTCAGGGCGCGATGGCGGGCGGTCCCCTTGCCGGTCGGCCCGCGGGTGGGGTCAGTACAGTTCCGGCGGAACTGCTTCAGTCCGTGCCCCTCGGGGCAGATGTATTTGTCGTTCTCTGCATCCCACTCGAAGTCGCCGCGGGCCCAGGTCCCGTCATCGCGTCCCGACTTGGTAATGACGGGGATGGGCGGGGCGATCCTACGATCGACCAGCCAGCCCAGCATCGGCCCGGTGCCGTATGTGGTGTCCGCGATCAGGCGTCCAGGGTGAAGGTCGAACCTGGCCTTCACCCGCCTGAGCATGGTCTTGGTTTATCCCGCTTCGGCCTGCCGGATCGACCTTTTCGCCTTCACATCCACGATTGCACCATGGTCTGTGTCGATCAGGTAATTCTCAGAATAGCTGAAGAATGCCGGGCCTTTCCGGGCCGCGGTCCACTGGCTCACCGGGTCGGAATGCGAGGTGAACTTGGGCTGGACTTCGCTTGCTGCGCCGAATGCGGCTTCGTCTAAAACGTCCAGATACTCGCGAACCGCTCGGGGCGCATCAGCGGGATCGACCTGCCTGACGTCCCAGTCCGCCTTCGGCGATGAGTTCTGCTTGTTCGCATCCGCTTCGATAAGGCTGGCATCAACCGCCATGCGCTGGCCACCAACCAGCCCTCATCGATGCACCGGGCCACGGTCGTCTCGAACAGATGCCGCAATCGCTCGCTATCCCGGAATCGGCCGTGCCGGTTCTTCGAAAAAGTCGAGTGATCCGGGACCCGGTAGCTGAGGTCGAGGCGGCAGAACCAACGGTAAGCGAGGTCCGGATGCACCTACTCGCAGAGCCGCCGTTCCGACCGGATGCCGAAGCGATACCCCACCAACAGCATGCGGATCAGCAACTCCGGATCGACAGAACCCCGACCAGTATGGCTGTAAACATCGGCGAGGCAAGCGCGGATGCCGGACAGATCCACGAACCGGTCAATCGAGCGCAGAAGGTGATCCGGCGGGACATGATCTTCCAGCGAGAACTCGTAGAACAGCGCCGGCTGCGCCTCCTGCCGCGGTCCCATCATCGCCGACCCTTCCACCCAGCAAGGGAATTGAATCAGCCAGAGGCACCTCAATCAAGCAAGCGTTTTTTAGCGGAACAAGCCCAATGCCGACCGTCTCGGGGTTTATGTGGCCTTCGACAACTCGTGTTTCTTTAGACTGGCTTCCTCCCCTATCGCTATTTGCGACCGTGTCTTGGCTTTGGACCCGGGCCTTCGCTTCTTTCACAAAGCCTCTTGAGGGCTCGAAGCCAATGACGCGCGCGCGATTAGCCTTCTTGCCAAGCGGCGGGTTACGGCCCCGGCACCGCAGCCCACTTCAACCGTCAGACTTGTTTCTGGAAACGCGAGCTCGTCAGGATATCTCGCCACTGATTTTCATGACGGGATCTGACTGACGTTCATCCATCGATCCAGCAAAGGCGGAAATGAAATCTTGCCCTGCTGCATCCACATCTTGAAACGGATCGGCCATGGCTATTGTCCCCCCAAAGTCCAGACTTCCTTCCTCTTTTCGTTCACCCAATTTGCCTTGGTCGCGCGAAAAGCAGGCTGACCCTGATTTGTCCTATTGAGTTATTCAATCGGCGAGCGTGACCCGAACCCGGCCTGCACACATCAAACGTCTAGGCCGTGCTGACGGCCGAAGTCAGTGTAGAACGTATCGCTCCGGCACCTCTCCAAAGTCGCCTCATCAGCATCTCTTGGGTCATTGCCGGGGCTTTGAACGCCCGTTCCTTCGATGAAGCGGTTCACTAGATTGAACACGCCGCAAACCTGGATCGCATCGAACAAGGCACCCTCCGACCAGCCCGCCGCATACACAGCTTGCGCGTCCGCTTCCATCATGCGCGATGGTGAGGCGGTAAGCTTCTCGACATAGGCGAGTATCGGCTTGAGCTCTTCCCGGACGGGGGCCGTATCGCGATCTTCCATCAATGCCTCGATCGTCTCGACCTCAATGCCGTAGGCTTTGGCGAAAACAATGTGCGCGCCATGACAATAAGCACAAGCGTTCAATCCCGAGACATAGGCAGCGATAAGTTCACGATCCGCCACCGAAAGATCACTCTCACCCCGCATCACCAGACTTTCGTATGCACAGAGCGGCGCGAGCTTGTCTGGAAAGGCGCGATAGACACTTCCAAGCGTTGCGTTGTCAGGCAGTGATGGGAACAAGCGTTTCATGCAACTCTCTTACGATAAACAGGAAAATTTTGGGAGTATTCTGAAGTAGCACAGAGGTAACAGCACCCAGGAGTCGAATGCCCCGACGGGGCACAATCCCGCACGAAGGGCCGAACGGCCCTCCACGCTCCACGCAGAAAAGGTGTCGAGAGAGCCCATAGCGGTCCGGTTACCCGGGCAATCCGGCAGTCTGCAAGGCAGTCGTGATGCGATTCCCCATTTCGGCGGATAAGTAGGGTTGACGCTCGACAAAATCGGAGATGCGGAAATTTGGTTCGCTCGACAAGATCGCCTCGGATGTCTTCCTGGCTTTTTCGATGTCACCCCTCAATGCGAAATCTGACGTCATGGTCACGTAGGCGTCAAGGTATTCTGGCGCAATGCGGATCGCTTCCTCGGCGGCCGCGATCGACAGGTCAAAGTCCCCATTGTCGCGGTAAGCGACGGCCAATGCGCCCAGTTCCATCGGCATCGGTCCCGCCAGCCGCAGCCCAATGGCATTGCGGATATTGCGGATACCGTTTTCTGGCTCGCCGATATAGGTTTGGGTGATCCCCAACTGACAATGGGCAAACGGGCAACTTGCACGGTACCCGACAGCAATATGACTGAGCCGCTCGGCTTCCTGATGCTTGTGTTCTTCCAGTGCGATCGCCCCGAGCACCGCGTGGCCGAGCCCGTTATTACCCTCTTCCAGCGCCAGCGCGCGACGCGCCCATTTGGCAGCCTCGGAAAGCGTTGCATCGGGATCATGAGACCAGCCGCGCCGCTGGGCGTAGAAATACAGGACCGCCAGGTAGCAGGGTCCAATCGCACTGTTCGGATGTGTCTGCGCAAGAGCGTCGAAATGTGGGATCGCCTGTGCGTGGTCGGACTTAGTCATGCGGTAGAAATAGTTGATTCCGCGCAGGAAATGTTCCCAGGATTTCGATCCGTCGAGCCCGCCCGTGAAATCGCGCGCCATGTGGCCGCCGATCAGTTCCACGCTCAAAGCGCCAGCGATGCTGCGCGCGATTTCGTCCTGCAAGGCGAAGAGATTATCGACGCTCCGATCGTAGTTCGAGGCCCACTTCACCGTGTTTTCCTTCAGATCTGTAACTTGAACATTTACCCGAAGCTGCGAGGCGACCTGCTGGACCGATCCTTCCACCGCGTAGCGCACCGGCATATGGGCCAATGCCTGCGCAGCCGTTGCGCTCCCGTCGCGATAACCCGCATGGCCGCAGGCATTCACGAAGAACATGTTGGGCAGCTGCACGAGAAGCGTCTGAAGCCCCAGTGAGATGCCTTGCGCGATGAACTCGCTGTCCGAGGTCGTCGCTATGTTACGGAACGGAAAGATCGCGAGCGACGGACGTTCCGATGCAAAATCGTAAGACCTGAAGCCGGGATCCGCCTGCTCGGACTCAAGCGTTTTGTCAGCGCTGGCGACGACTGGACGCGGCGCGGATGCGGAGCGTACGGCGTAGGCGCGCACCGGTGTCTCGATATTCTTCAGCGCCCGTTCGCCCAGATCCTCGACATCGAGGGCGATCCGATCGCCAAGCTGCTGCATCGCCGCTTCGGAAATGCACACACCGCCCGGAGCCGCTATACCCTCCAATCGAGCTGCGACATTTACGGCGTCACCGAACAAATCCTCCCCGCGCGCGATGACATCGCCGATATTCAAGCCCATCCGCAATTCGACCGGGGACGCGGCCGGCCTTGTTTCGTTCCATTTCTGCAACTCGTGCTGCACCTTGACGGCGAACCGCATTGCAGCGACGACGCTAGAGAACTCGAACAGAAAACCGTCACCCATCGATTTGAACAGACGCCCTGAGAAGCCTTCCGCCGTCGGAAGCAGGATGCGCTCTTGCAACTCCTCGATGACGGCAAGTGTGCCGCTCTCATCTGCTCCCATAAGCCGCGAATACCCTGCCACGTCGGCTGCCAGAATTGCGGCCAGTCTCCTGTCTTGTTCCCTCGACATCCCTTCTTTCCGATCGGCCGGTTGTCCAATGAAAGCATATTACCCGATTGAGCCGATTGAGCGGCAAGAAAAGGATGCCGTCCTCGCTGTGAAGGATGCCCGTTTGTATTCGATGATCGGACCGCATCCCTTGCAGACCTGGCGCATACAGCCTCGTTGGTTTCACAGGAGACCAAGCGAAGCTACTGCCAGAGGCAGATTATCAAGTCCGTTTCGGTGAAGATTTGAAACGCCGTTTGACGCGCTTGGTGACCCTTCACGTAAGCTGGCAGCGCTCAATCGCGGCCAATGACCTTTTGTCCGCATAGCGGACCAACACGGTTTGCGGACACCACAAGATTCATTTTGAGATTTTGGCCTGACCGCTCGCCCCGAAAGGTGCAAGGCAAATCCGGACGGGCCCGCGCCTTTGCGCAGTTTGACGGATTGGGGGCGCTCCCGCCCCCTGCGGGGCCGCCCTTCGGGCGCCTTCCTCGGCGTTGGGCCGGGCCGCGCGCCGCGGGCGCGCGGCGGTCGCGCATGACCGCTCAGGTACCGCAGAAGGTCGCGCGCACCATCTCGCCCTCGCTGGGCAGGCGGCGCAGATCCTCGGCCCCGGGCTGATCGTCGAAGGGGCGCGCCAGCACTGCGTTGAGCCGGTGGAAAGGCGCATAATCGCCCTCGACCGCTGCCGCGATCATCTGTTCGATGCGGTGGTTACGCGGGATGAAGGCCGGGTTTACCGCCGCGATCACGCCGAGCGGATCAGGTTCCCCTTCGGCGCGCGCGCGCCAGTCCGCCTCCCAGCCATCATAGGCGGCCGGGTCGAGGAAGTGATCGCGCGCCGAGGGGTCGCCCAGCGCGCGGAAGGTATTGGTGAAATCGGCCTGCCCTTCGGCCATGCGCTGCAACAGGCCCGCGATCAGCGCGCCATCGCCTTCGCGCGCGCTGGTCAGTCCCAGCTTGGTCCGGAACCGCGCCAGCCATTCGGCCTCCAGCATCGCGGGCATGGCATGCACGATGGCGGTGGCCTCTTCGACGGCGGCCTCCTTGTCCTCGCATTGCTGGATCAGCGCCGTGGCCAGCTGTGCGAGGTTCCAAACCACGATATCGGGCTGCGCCGAATAGGCATAGCGCCCGAACTGGTCGATCGAGCTGTAGACCGTGTTCGGGTGATAAGCCTCCATGAAGGCGCAGGGCCCATAATCGATGGTCTCACCGGAAATGGCGCAATTGTCGGTGTTCATCACGCCGTGAATGAACCCCACCGCCATCCAGCTTGCCACCAGCCGCACCTGCGCATCGCGCACCGCGGTCAACAGACCCATCGGCCCCTCGGCCTGCGGGTAATGCCGCGCGATCGCGTAATCCGTCAGCCGACCCAGACTGCCCAGGTCGCCGCGCGCGGCAAAGACCTGGAAACTGCCCACGCGCAGGTGACTGGCCGCCACCCGGGTCAGAACCGCCCCCGGCAAAGGCCGTTCGCGCAGCACGGTCTCGCCCGTCTCGACAGCCGCCAGCGCCCGCGTCGTGGGAATGCCCAGCGCATGCATCGCCTCGCTCACCACGTATTCGCGCAGAACCGGGCCAAGCCATGCGCGCCCGTCGCCCGCCCGGCTGTAGGGCGTGCGCCCCGATCCCTTGAGCTGGATGTCGCGGCGCACCCCGTCGGCGCCCACCACCTCGCCCAACAGCACCGCCCGCCCGTCGCCCAACTGCGGGTTGTAATGGCCGAACTGGTGCCCGGCATACAGCTGCGCCAGCGGGTCCGCGCCGGCGGGCAGGTCGTTGCCGGCAAACACCCGCGCCATCTCCTCGACCTCGCCCGGGGCGATTCCCATCACGCGCGCGAGATCCTCGTTGAAGGCGATCAGCCGCGGCGCGCGCACCGGTTCCGGCCCCTGCCGGGTAAAGAACGCGCCCGGAAGACGGGCGAAACTGTTGTCGAAAGGTATGTGCATGCTCATGGCGCCAAGATATGCGCCGCCCCCGAAATTGCCAGTGCGCAGAATTGCCAGATCCAACGCGGCGTGGTCTAACATCCGCATGACCGCCGAGCAGATCATCGCCCGCCTGAACCTGGCCCGCCACCCCGAAGGCGGCTGGTACCGCGAGACATGGCGGGCCACCAACGCGGGCAGACCCACCGGAACCTGCATCTACTTCCTGCTTGGCGCGGGCGAGCGCAGCCATTGGCACCGCGTCGACGCGACCGAGATCTGGCTCTACCACGCGGGCGCGGCACTGACCCTCGCGATTGCCGCCGACGAAACCGGCCCCGCGACCGATCACCTGCTCACGCCCGACCTGGCCACCGGCGCGCCACAGCTCATCGTGCCGCAAAATCACTGGCAGTCGGCACACAGCACCGGTGACTGGACGCTTGTCAGCTGCACCGTCTCACCGGGGTTCGAGTTCGACGGCTTCGACCTCGCGGCACCGGGCTTCGACATCCCGCGCGCTTGATCGCCGCCCGATTCGGGCGCAAAGCTCACGGCATGGATCACACCGCCCTCATCCGGTCGCTTCCGCCCGAGCAGCGCGCCAGCCTGATCTCCCGATCCGACAGGGCCGGGCTTTGGCATCTTGCCGGACATCTTGGCCTCATCGCGCTCACGAGTGCCGGGATCGTGGCGCAGGTGCCGTTCTGGCCGCTTCTGCTCCTGCCGCAGGGCGTGCTCCTCGTCTTTCTCTTCACGCTCAGCCACGAATGCACGCACCAGACGCCGTTCCGCTCGCGCTGGCTGAACGAGGTCGTGGGCCATGCCATCGCGCCGGTGCTTGCCCTGCCCTTCACCTGGTTCCGCTACTTTCACCTCGCCCATCACAAGTGGACGAACGACCCCGAGCGGGACCCCGAGCTTGACGGCAAGCCGCGCCCCGACAGCCGGGCGTCGCTGGCCCTCTATCTCAGCGGCTGGCCCTACTGGTCCGGGATGGCGCGGGTGATCCGGACCAATGCGTTCGGGCAGATCACCGCGCCCTACCTGCCCGAGCGCAAACGCCGTGCCATGCGGGTCGAGGCGCGGACTCTCATCGCGCTCTACGTGCTTGTGGCGGCAAGCCTGCTGGTGTCACCGCTTGCCCTGTGGCTCTGGCTGGTGCCGGTGCTGATCGCCCAGCCGGTGCTGCGGCTCTACCTGCTGGCCGAACATGGCCTCTGCCCGCCGGTGGCGAACATGCTCGAGAACTCGCGCACCACCTTCACCACCCGCGCGATCCGGTTCATCGCCTGGAACATGCCCTATCACGCCGAACACCACGCCTTTCCGGCGGTGCCGTTCCACCGTTTGCCCGCCTTTCACGCGGTGACGCGCGCCCATCTGCTCTCGACGTCGCGGGGTTACGCGCGCTTTACCCGAAGCTATCTCGACAACCTGTCAAAGTGACAGGCGCGGTCATGCAGTCTCAGGCACACTCACCGTTCCGCCACCGACACATGCCGCAACGCCCGTCGTGCCGGGACAGGATGTCGACATCCCCCGCGCCACGCGAACCGCGAGAAAGGCAAAGGCCTGCGCCTCCAGCATGTCGCCATCCAGCCCCACCGCCTCCACCGGTTCGACCGGACAATCGAGCGAGACGCGCAGCATCTCCATGAGGACCGGGTTCAGCCGCCCGCCCCCCGTCACCAGCACCCGCGCGGGCGGTCGCGGACAATGCTCCATCCCCTGCGCGACCGCCGCAGCGCACATCGCGGTCAGCGTGGCGGCCGCGTCGGCGTCGCCCAACTCCCCCACCAGCGCCACCATCTCGGCGAAATCGTTGCGGTCCAGCGACTTGGGCGGAATCCGCGCAAAGTACGGCTCGGCCAGGAACAGCTCCAGCGCCCCGGTCTCAACCTTGCCCGCGCGCGCCAGCGCGCCGCCCTCGTCCATCGCCCGGCCCAGCCGCGCCTGCACCAGGTCGTTCACCGGCGCATTGGCAGGCCCGGTGTCAAAGGCCAAGAGCGCCCCCTCCACCTCGGGCCGGTCAAAGGACGGATCGACATAGGTCAGGTTCCCGACCCCGCCGAGATTGAGAAAACACAAAGGTTGCCCCGCACCGATCCACTTCGCACAGGCAAAATGGAAAAACGGCGCCAGCGGCGCGCCCTCGCCGCCCATGGCGACATCGTCGCTGCGGAAATCCCAGACCACCGGGCGGCCCAGCGCCTCGGCCAGCGCGCCGCCATCGCCAACCTGCAACGTGCCGCGCCCGCGCGGCTCATGCGCCAGCGTCTGACCGTGGAACCCAACCAGCTCTGCCGGCTGGGCGGCTTGCAACGCCGCGACATGGGCCTGCGTGACCAGCGCCGCCGCGGCCTCGACCTCCGGCCCGGACCAGCGGCCAAGTGCTGCGCGCAGCACCGCGCGCTCGGCCTCGGTATAGGGCCGGTACCCGCTTGCCCCGAACGATGTGATGCTCTGCCCGTCGGTCTCGACCATGGCCCAGTCGATCCCGTCCAGCGACGTCCCCGACATCGCCCCCAGCGCAGCGACCGGACCGGCCGCGTCACGTGCCTTTCGCGTGGCCCTGTTCATGGCCTTTTCCTTCGTTGCACTGCCCCCTATAAGGTGCCTCGCAATCCTGACCCGAGGCAAGACATGACCTACCACCCGAAATCGGATTTCATCGCAGTGATGCTGGAACGCGGCTTTCTCGCCGACTGCACCGATTACCAGGGCCTTGACGAGGCGCTGATGAGCGGTGTCCAGACCGCCTATATCGGGTATGACGCGACTGCCAAGTCGCTCCACGTGGGTCACCTGATGAATATCATGGTGCTGCGCTGGCTGCAAAAGACCGGGCACAAGCCGATCACGCTGATGGGCGGCGGCACGACAAAGGTGGGCGACCCCTCCTTCCGGTCCGACGAACGCCCCCTTCTCGGGCCCGACCAGATCGACGAGAACATCGCCGGGATGAAGCAGGTCTTTGCCAAGTACCTGTCCTACGGCGAGGGCGAAACCGACGCGCTGATGCTCAACAACGCCGAGTGGCTCGACGATCTGAACTACCTGGAGTTCCTGCGCGACATCGGCCGGCACTTTTCCGTCAACCGCATGCTGTCCTTCGAATCCGTCAAATCGCGGCTCGACCGGGAACAGTCGCTGTCTTTCCTGGAATTCAACTACATGATCCTCCAGGCCTATGACTTCCTTGAGCTGAACCGCCGCTATGGCTGCATCCTGCAGATGGGCGGCTCGGACCAGTGGGGCAACATCGTCAACGGCATCGACCTGACGCGCCGCGTGCTCGACCACGAGATCTATGGCCTGACCACACCGCTGCTGACCACCTCGGACGGGCGCAAGATGGGCAAAAGCCAGGGCGGCGCGATCTGGCTCAACGCCGAGATGCTTTCGCCCTACGAGTTCTGGCAGTTCTGGCGCAACACCACCGATGCCGATGTCGGCCGCTTTCTCAAGATCTTCACCGAGCTTCCGGTCGAGGAATGCGACCGCCTCGGCGCGCTGGCAGGGTCCGAGATCAACGACGCCAAGATCATCCTCGCCAACGAGGTCACGACGCTGTGCCACGGGGCCGAGGCCGCCCGCACCGCCGAGGCGACCGCGCGCGAAGTCTTCGAAAAGGGCGGCGTGGGCGATGACCTGCCGACCCTGACCCTCTCCGCCGGAGAACTGGGCGACGGCATGTCCATCGTGCAGATCATCGTGAAATCCGGCCTCGCCAAATCCGGAAAAGAGGCCAAGCGCCTGATCGCCGAAAACGGCGCCCGGCTGGACGATGCGCCGCTGACCGATGCCGGCCTGATGATCGACGCGGCGGCACTTGCCTCGCCGATCAAGCTCAGCGCCGGCAAAAAACGCCACGCGCTGGTGCAGTTGGGCTAAAGCAACAGTCGTCCGAGGGCATCCAGCAGGATGCAGACCGGGAATGCCATCAGGGCCGCCCCCATC
The DNA here is from genome assembly GCF_042648365.1 of Lutimaribacter marinistellae. NCBI lineage: Bacteria > Pseudomonadati > Pseudomonadota > Alphaproteobacteria > Rhodobacterales > Roseobacteraceae > Lutimaribacter > Lutimaribacter marinistellae. The sequence continues at coordinate 123,745 of NZ_JBHRXI010000016.1, forward strand.
AGGGCGGCCTTTTTCGTCAGCCGTGGCGCGGGAATCGGTTTCTGTCTCATGGGTCCATTAACGCGGGCTTAGGTTATCGCGCGGTAAAGAGGCACCCATGTCACCGCCCCTGTCACAGAGCGCCGAGTTCGCCGCCATGATGTCCGCCTGCGGTCAGACACCGCTTACCGTTGGCTACGGAACGCTTGCTCTCCGCCGCCGCATGCTGGGCCTGCCCGTCACCCTCCTCTCGCGCGCCCGGATCGACAGGAAGACGCTTCCCGGCCTGCTGCACGGCTCCGGACTGCGACGCGCTCCGGTCATCCTCAACCCAGACGCACCCTGCCCCGATCTTGCCCGCCTCGGCGCGCTGATGCTCGTCACCCCCGCCCACGTGGCCGAACTGGACCTGACGGGGAACCTCCGTTCGGGGTTGCGTCAGAAGTGGCGCAACCGCCTCAACCATGCGCTGCGGCAGAACCTTGCCGTCCGGGACGCGGCGATGCCGCAGGACCCCGGCCACTGGCTGTTCACCGCCGACATGGCCCAGCAACGCGCACGCGGATACCGGTCATGGCCCGTGCGGTTGACGCTTGCCTATACCCGCGCCAATCCCGGTTCTGCCCGCCTGTTCACCGCCCTGCACAGCGGCCGTCCGGTCGCCGCAATCCTGCTGCTGCTCCACGGGCGGGCCGCAACCTATCACATCGGCCACAGCACCGCGCAGGGTCGCGCCGTCAGCGCGCATAACCTGCTGATGTGGCATGCGATGACATGGCTCGCCGCGCGCGGCATCACCCGGCTCGACCTCGGCCCGGTCGAGACCGAGAGCGCTGCCGGCCTCGCCCGGTTCAAGCTCGGCACAGGCGCAAACGCCCGTGCGCTGGGCGGCACATGGCTTCTTTGGCCGCCGCTCATGCGCGGGATGGACAGTGCCGCCCGGAACCGGCTATTTGAACGCATGTTCAAATCAACGGGAGGGAGCCCGACATGCAACTCAGCACCACAGCCGCCATCGTAACCGGCGGCGCCTCCGGCCTGGGCGAGGCCACCGCCCGCCACTTCGCCGAACAAGGCGCACAGGTGACCATCCTCGACCGCGACGCCGAGCGCGGGCCACAGGTCGCTCAGGAAATCGGCGGCCATTTCGTCCAGACCGACGTCACCAGCGAAGAGTCGGTTGCGGCTGCCATCGCCCACGCGATGGAAAAGATGGGCAAGATCACCGCCTGCGTGAACTGCGCTGGCATCGCCTACGGCATCAAGACCACGGGCAAGGACGGCCCGCACCCGCTCGACGCGTTCCAGCGCACCATCGACATCAACCTCGTCGGCACGTTCAACGTCGCGCGCCTCGCCGCGATGGAGATGGCCAAGAACGAGCCCGAGCCCGACGGCGCGCGCGGCATCATCATCAACACCGCCTCCATCGCCGCCTTCGACGGGCAAAAGGGTCAGGCCGCCTATTCCGCCTCCAAGGGCGGTGTCGTCGGCATGGCCCTGCCAATGGCGCGCGACCTCGCCTCGGTCGGCATCCGGGTCAACACCATCGCGCCTGGGATCTTCCTGACCCCGATGCTCATGACACTCTCCGAAGAGGTGCGGCAGCAGCTGGCCGCCGACGTCCCGAACCCGGCCCGGCTGGGCGACCCCAAAGAGTACGGACGGCTTGCCGGGTTCATGGTCGAGATGGGTTATCTCAACGGCGAGGTGATCCGCCTCGACGGCGCCTTGCGCATGCGCTGAACGATGCGGTCCGGGCTCGGAACTGGGCCCGGACCACTTTGTACAACCGTGTACAAAACGGACAATGGCACCCGCCAGAGGGGTACAAAACGGTCAATTCAGGGGGTACCGACAGGTCCCCGCCGCTTATCCAGCCTCGGCCTTTTCTTCCAGCTCCAGCCACTCCTCTTCGGCCGCGGCGAGCTTTTCCTGCCGCTCCACCAGGGCCTCGGTCGCCTTCTGGAACTTCACCGGCTCCCGCGTGAAAAGCTCGGGATCGGCCATCAACTCCTGTAGTTTCCCGATCTCGGCCTCCAGCCGCGCGATCTCGGCCGGCAGCTTTTCCAGCCTGTGCTTCTCGGTAAAGCTCAACCCTGGTTTCGGCGCGGATTCCTGCCTTACTTTCTCCTTCGAAGATTTTGGTTTTTCTTCTTTTTCCTTGACACTTGGTTGCCGCTGCGCTTGGTAATCCGACCATCCACCGGCATAGACGACAGCCTTCCCGTCGCCCTCCATCGCGACGGTCGTTGTCGCCACACGGTCCAGGAAATCACGGTCGTGGCTGACGAGCAGTACCGTTCCGTCATACTCGTCCAGCAGTTCCTGCAACAGGTCCAGCGTCTCGATATCCAGGTCGTTCGTCGGTTCGTCGAGGACCAGCAGGTTCGACGGTTTCGCCATCAGCTTGGCCAGAAGTAACCGCGCTTTTTCTCCACCTGACAAGGACTTAACCGGCGCTCTCGCCTGCCGCTCATCGAACAGGAACTCCTTGAGGTAACCCACGACATGCTTGGGCTGCCCACGCACCATGACCTGATCGGCCTTGCCCGACACCCGCATCGTCGGATCGCCGGTCAGGCTGTCCCACAGGCTCATCTCGGGGTCGAGCTGCGCCCGAGCCTGGTCGAAAACGGCAATCTCAAGGTTTGTGCCCAACTTGACCGAACCTTCGTCTGGCTCAACTTCACCGAGCAACATTTTGATAACGGTCGTTTTTCCAACACCGTTAGGACCAACGAAGGCGACCCGGTCACCGCGTTGCACAAGCAGGTCGAGCTTTCGCAGGATCGTCTTGTCACCGAAGGTTTTTGCCAACCCAACGGCCTCGATCACCTTACGGCCGGACTTCGGCCCGGTCTCTAGTTCCAAGGCCGCGGCGCCTTGTCGCTTGATCTGTCCAGCGCGTTCGGCCCGCAGTGCCTGCAAGGCCCTGACCCGTCCCTGGTTGCGCTTGCGCCGCGCGCTGATCCCTTCCACCGCCCAACGGGCCTCGGACTTGATAAGACGGTCCAGCTTGTGCCGCTGCGTGTCCTCTTCTTCCCAGACCTGGTCACGCCACGCCTCGAAATACTCGAAACCGCGCTCTTGCCGACGGACATTTCCCCTATCAATCCATAGTGTTGCGCGCGTCAATTGACGCAGGAATGCCCTATCGTGCGAGATCAGCACAAAGCCGGCCCGCGTCGCGGACAGCTCTGCTTCGAGCCAGGCGATCGCCTCGATGTCGAGATGGTTCGTCGGCTCGTCCAAAAGCATCAGTTCCGGCGCCTCGGCCATCAGCTTGGCCAGCGCCGCGCGGCGACGTTCTCCGCCCGACGCGGTTCCGACCGCGCGCGCGGGGTCGAATTTCAAACCCTCGGCCGCCCGCTCGACCTTGTACAGTTCGCCCGGCTCCAACTCGCTTGTGGCGTAATCGCCCAGCGTGGAAAAGCCTTCCATGTCAGGGTCTTGCTCCATGTAACCGACACTTTTTCCGGGCGGCACCACGATCTCTCCGGCGTCCGGCTCGACCAAGCCCGCCATGACCTTCATGAGGGTCGATTTCCCGGACCCGTTGCGCCCTACGAGGGCGACGCGGTCGCCCATGTGCACAACGAGATCGAGGTCGGAAAACACGGGGTCGCCACCGAAGGTCAGCGAGATTCCGTTCAATTGCAGAAGAGGGATACGTGCCATACGCGCCAGCTAAACCCGCTCGGTCGGCGCGTCAACGCCCGCTTAACCGGCCACCGCCCGCAACAGGCGTTTGCGCGCCGGGGGGATCGCCCCGATCTCGAGTCCGGTAAAGACATGCAGGGTGTTCATGTGCCGGTCGACGACCGCGTGATCGCTGACCCAGCCCCCCATCATCAGGTAGGTCCGTAAAAGCGGCGGCATGCGCAGCATCGCCTTTTTCGCATCTGGTTTGCGGCGCAAGCGCGCGGCGTAGCGGAAGACGTGCGGAGCCTTCACCTTGGGCCACCAGCGCTTCGGCGCAAGGTGCCGCGCTTTCAACATGGCGAACGCATCGAGGTATTGCCCTGTCTCGGTACCGGCAAAGGAAGAACAGCCGAACAGCATCTCGATTCCGTTGCGGTCGACATAGGTCGTCATGGCCCCCCATGCGACGCGCAGGATGTCGGGATCGGTATAGTCGGGGTGAACGCAAAAGCGGCCCATTTCGACCATACGGCCCTCGAATGTCTCAAGCGCGGAGAGATCGTAGAACTGAGCTGAATAGCTTTTCCCTATTTCGGCGCCGCCCTGCATGGTCAGCATGCGAAAGCAGCATACGAGGCGACTTTGTTCGCGCAGATCCTCGATCAGAACATGTGAGCAGGCCGCGTCATGCGCGTCATGATCCGTGCCGCTTGTCTGAAAGGCGACGCTGCGGAGGTCCTGGGCCGCAGCCAGATCTGCCTGATCAACGGCCAGCCGCGCTCGGTATCGGCCTTTGCTCAACAGAGGCGATTGCGCCATCTCGGGCCCTCCGCATGTCCTTGCCCCAATTTATTGGCAGCAGCGCTAGCACACAAGACATGACAGCGGCGTGACGCGCCGATCAGTTGACCAGGTTGCCCGGGTTGAACGTGCTCACATTGCCGAGGAGTTGACGCAGGAAGGATTTGTCCTCGATGCTCGAGTCAGTCACCCGGCGGTCCAGTTCGACGATCCGGCCCTGTTCCAGCCCATAACGCTCGATGTTGCGAACGACACCGCGCTGATCGAACCGGATGGCCACCAGCTGCCTCGACACGATCTCGGGCTGGCGAGCACCATAGTGGCGGAACCGCGTAGTGACATAGAAATAGCCCGAATCATCGAGCATCCCAGAAGAGCTGGGCGTACCGATCGCCTCGATCACGCTGTCGCGCGTATCCACACCAACCTGCAAGGCGGCGAGTTCTTCAGCCGTGGGAACGTAGCCGTGGTTGCGATAGATGGACGTACAGGCCATCGAACCAAGCAGCACCCCGATCGCGAGAAGCCGGGATACCGGTTTCAACAGCACTGCGGTCTTGAGCATTTCTGCCCCCCTTGTATCGGCACCCGGCCCTTTCTAATTGGGATTACAGAAACACTTGCCCCGGTTCAACACAGGAAAGGCGGCCTTATGAGTGATGATCTGCGTGTATCGGCACTGTCCCAGAGCACGCCCACACCCTTTGAGATCGCCCCCGAAGCCGAAGAGCGTGCAGCGCTTGCCGATGCCTTGGGGATCCTCGGCGTTCGCAAACTGCGATTCTCGGGCGAGGTCAAGGTGCAGGGCAAGCGCGACTGGCTGTTGACCGGCAATCTGGGCGCGACGGTGGTGCAGGCCTGCGTGGTGACGCTCGACCCGGTGACAACACGAATCGACGTGCCCGTTCGTCGGTTGTACATGGCCAACTGGGTTGAGCCGGAAGGCGACGAAGTTGAAATGCCCGAGGATGACGAAAACGAGCCTCTGCGCGACGTGATCTCGCCGCGCGCGGTCATGGCCGAGGCGCTGGCGCTTGCCCTGCCGCTCTATCCGCGCACGGATGGCGCGGAAACCGCCGAAGCGGTCTTCGCCGAAGACGGAACCGAGCCGTTGCGGGACGAGGACACGAAACCATTCGCGGCCTTGTCGGGCCTGCGCGAAAAGATGCAAAAAGGTTCATGACATTTGAGTAAATCGGTGTCATAGGGGCCGCTCAGAAAAAGCCCTTGAACCCCGCGAGATTCGCAGTATTTTCGCGCGCTCATCGGATTTTGGGTTGGACAACGTCGGGGCCGCGGCCTACACGCTCGTCACGCCACATGAAACGTAGAATGAAACCCGGTCCCGGTTACATCCGCGGGCCCCAGTCAGACAAAGGTTGAGACATGGCTGTCCAACAGAACAAAGTTTCCAAGTCGCGCCGCAACAATCGCCGCGCGCACGACGCTCTGGTTGCTGCCAACCCGAACGAATGCGCCAATTGCGGTGAACTGAAGCGCCCCCATCACGTGTGCCCCTCCTGCGGCCACTATGATGACCGCGAAGTGGTCGCGCAGGCCGACGAGATCGATCTGGACGAAGACGCGGCCTGAGCACCGACTAGGCGGCCATACATATGACGGCACAGCCAGATCAGCGGATCACCATTTCGGTTGATGCCATGGGCGGGGACAAGGGCCCCGCGACCGTCATATCGGGCATGGCCAAATCGGCAGAGAAGAACCCCGAACTCGGGTACATCCTGCATGGCCCCGAGGACGAGTTGCGCGAGATGATCGCGCGCCGCCGCGGGGGGCAGATGCTGCTTGACCGGATCTCCTTCCGCGACGCGCGCGATGTCGTGACAATGGAAGACAAACCCAGCCACGTGGTACGCCACGGCAAGGGAACTTCCATGTGGTCGACGCTCGAATCCGTACGTCTGGGCGAAGCGCACGGAGCTGTCTCGTGTGGGAATACCGGTGCTCTGATGGCGCTGTCCATGATGCGGCTTCGCAAGCTGCCGGGCGTCACCCGCCCGGCTATCGCGATTCTGTGGCCCTCGCGCAATCCACAAGGCTTCAACGTCATGCTGGATGTCGGCGCGGATGTGCGCGCGGACGCGACGGACCTTTTGCAATTCGCACTCATGGGGGCGTCTTACGCACGCAACGGCCTGGACCTGCCCCGCCCACGGATCGGCTTGCTCAATGTCGGGACCGAGGAGCACAAGGGCCGGTCCGAGTTGAAGAAAGCCCATGAAATGATCGAGAGCTTCGCCGACCGGGCGAACTTCGAATTCGTGGGTTTCGTAGAAGGTGGCGATATTCCCGGCAACAGGACCGATGTGATCATCACCGACGGGTTCACCGGAAATGTTGCGATCAAGACCGGCGAAGGCACAGCCTCGCTGATCGGCGATCTGCTGCGCGAAGCGTTCCGATACTCTCCGCTGTCGCGCATCGCCTCGGTCCTTGCGCTGACATCGCTCAAACGTCTTCAGAAACGGATCGATCCACGCCGTGTCAATGGCGGCGTATTCCTGGGGCTGAACGGGACGGTGGTAAAGTCGCATGGTGGCGCCGACGACACAGGCGTGTCGGCCGCCATCAAACTGGCCTTTCAACTGGCCAAGTCGGACTTCTCGGAAAAGCTGGCCGCACGGGTTGCATCCACTGTCGAGCTTGCACAAGATGAGGTTCACTTCGCGTCAGCGACGCAGGAAAAACAAGAAGGCAGTTAGAAAATATGGCAGGCCGCGCAGTCGTCACCGGGGTTGGGCATTACTTGCCCGAGCGCATCGTTCCCAACTCCGAATTCGAGGCCACGCTGGACACGACCGACGAATGGATCCGCAGCCGGTCTGGCATCGAACGCCGTCATTTCGCCGCCGAGGGGGAAACAACCTCGGACCTCGCCACACATGCAGCGCAAGCCGCGCTTGATGATGCCGGGCTGACGGCAGACGACATCGATGCGATCGTGTTGGCGACGTCGACTGCCGACCTGACGTTTCCATCGGCCGCAACCATGGTTCAGGCCCGGCTGGGCATGACCGGGGGATTCGCTTTTGACGTTCAGGCGGTTTGTGCGGGCTTCGTTTACGCGCTGAGCAATGCCAACGCGCTGATCCTCTCCGGCCAGGCAAAGCGCGTGCTCGTGATCGGTGCCGAAACCTTTTCGCGCATCATGGACTGGACCGACCGTTCGACCTGCGTGCTTTTCGGCGACGGTGCCGGTGCCCTTGTCCTCGAGGCGCAGGACGGTACCGGAACTGCGCAGGACCGCGGGATTCTGTCGGTCGACCTGAACTCGGACGGGCGCTACCGCGAGCTGCTTTACGTCGATGGCGGCGTGTCCACGCAAACCACTGGGTACTTGCGCATGCAGGGGAACCAGGTTTTCCGGCATGCCGTTGAAAAACTGGCAAAAACTGCAGAAACGGCGTTGCAGCGCGCGGGATTGAGCAGCCAGGATGTCGACTGGATCGTGCCGCATCAGGCCAATATCCGCATCATCCAAGGGACTGCCAAGAAGATGGATCTGCCTATGGAAAAGGTGGTCGTGACCGTACAGGACCATGGCAATACGTCGGCCGCGTCGATCCCCTTGGCACTGTCCGTCGGCAAGGCGCGCGGTCAGATCAAGCGTGGCGATCTGGTCGTTACCGAGGCGATTGGCGGGGGTCTTGCCTGGGGCGCTGTCGTCCTTCGCTGGTAAGGCGGCGGGCGGCTGCCCGAACCCTCGCCTCCAATTCCTTGATATTGACAGGGAAATTGCCCTGCCCCTATGCTTCGCTCACAACATGGGGGGCCGCATGGGCGAAAAAACTCTGACACGCATGGATCTGAGCGAGGCGGTGTTCCGCGAGGTCGGTCTTTCCCGCAACGAAAGTGCGCAGCTCGTCGAGAGCTTGCTGAACCACATGTCGGATGCACTTGTTCGGGGCGAACAGGTCAAGATCTCGTCTTTCGGGACGTTCAGTGTTCGCGACAAGTCCGCCCGCGTCGGTCGCAATCCGAAGACCGGCGAAGAGGTTCCGATCCAGCCACGCCGTGTTCTGACGTTTCGTCCATCGCACCTGATGAAGGACCGGGTTGCCGCCGGCAACCGCAAGTAAGGCGGGCGCTGGACGATGACGAAATCCCCCGATGCCTTTCGCACGATCAGCGAAGTTGCGGAATGGCTGGGGGTTCAGGCCCATGTTCTGCGCTTTTGGGAAAGCAAGTTCGCGCAGGTCAAACCCGTTAAGCGTGCCGGAGGACGTCGATACTACCGGCCGAACGACATGTTATTGCTGGGCGGAATCAAGAAGCTCCTGCATGACGACGGGCTGACCATCAAGGGGGTCCAGAAAATCCTGCGCGAGAAAGGCCCGTCCCACGTCGCCGACCTGTCGCAAGGTCTGGAGGAGAAGTCTGAACCTGCCTTTACCGAGGGCGGAACCGTTGTCCGTTTCCAAGGACGGTCGCAAGAGTCGGAAGGCGCGCAGATCGACCTCGACTTTGGCGACATGACTGAACCCGATAGGGTCGAAGCGCTGACCGCACCTCAGGCGGCCGAAAAGGCCAAACTGCCCTCTTTCCTGTCCCCGCCCCCCGATGTCGAGGCCGTAGCAGATGCTGAAAACCCTGCCTTGAACGCGGACGAGGTCGAACATGAGGCATTGGACGAAGCGATAGAACCGGCCCCCGGACCGCTGGCCGCACTGGCAGGAATCGACCGGTTGACCGCCTCGGAAAAAGAGCAAATCGTGCCCCTCGCCCAGGCGCTTAGAACCTGGTTGGAGCGTTACGACGCGGAAGCCGCTGGATAAGAAAAATTCCAATGGTTTGCTCTTGCCCCTGCCGGGAAAATCGTTATGAACGCTCCCACGTCGGGCTATGGCGCAGCCTGGTAGCGCGTCCGTCTGGGGGACGGAAGGTCGCAGGTTCAAGTCCTGCTAGCCCGACCATCAGCTACCGCACATCTCTTATGACGGGACTGTGCCCTAGGCATCAGGGGTCTGGTCATGAGCGATGAAACGGCAGGTGTCTTTCCGAACCAGAACATCGAAGCGATGATTGCCGCCGGGGCCATCCGCGCTCAAGCTCCATTCGTGGACGGACAAGTACAACCCGCAAGCCTTGACTTACGACTGGGCACCGTCGCCTATCGCGTCCGCGCCTCCTTCCTTGCAGGCGAAGGCAATACCGTCCGGCAGCGCCTCGACGAGTTCGAGATGCACCGCATTCCCCTGACGGATGAGGGCGCAGTATTGGAAAAGGGCTGCGTTTACCTCGTTCCACTGATGGAATCACTGACCCTTCCCGCTGGTGTTTCGGCGGTGGCCAACGCCAAGAGCTCGACCGGTCGTCTTGATCTGCTCACCCGCGCAATCACCGATCACGGCACCGAGTTCGACCGGATCCCGGCAGGGTATGACGGCCCGCTTTACGCCGAGATCTGCCCCCGATCATTTTCCGTTCTGGTCCGTCCGGGAATGCGACTGAACCAGATTCGGTTTCGCAAGGGTCAGGCTGTTCTGGACGACGGCGAACTTGGCGCTCTCCATGAACAGACGCAGCTTGTCGATGGCCCCGCGGTCATTCACGACGGGCTTGGCTTTTCCGTGGACCTGCGACCGGCAGCCGGCGACCTTGTCGGTTATCGCGCCAAACCGCACACGGGCGTCATAGACCTGGACCGTATCGGCCAGTACGAGCCAGACGCGTTCTGGGAGGAGATCCGCACGAATGAGGGTCGCATCATCCTCGATCCCGGTGCGTTTTATATCCTCGTCAGCCGCGAGGCTGTCCATATTCCGCCCGATTACGCGGCCGAGATGGCCCCTTACCTCGCCATGGTCGGTGAGTTCCGCGTGCACTATGCGGGCTTTTTCGACCCCGGTTTCGGGCATGACGCGGCGGGGGGAAAGGGATCTCGTGGCGTGCTCGAGGTACGATGCCACGAGGCTCCGTTCGTCCTTGAACACGGCCAAATCGTCGGCCGCCTCGTATATGAACGGATGGCGCAGAGGCCCACACAGCTATACGGTGCGGGCATCGCCTCGAACTACCAGGGGCAAGGCCTGAAGCTATCCAAGCATTTCAAGGCTGCCCCGTAAACGAACAGGATGCAGTTAGCTGCGCGGGAGGCGTGTCGCCTGCTTTATCTTGGCGCTGTTCTCGCGCGTCCACGGGCCGTTCGAATCCTCGGCGAACTGTTCATCCGCGGCGCCGGATTGCGGCTTTCCCTTCCTGCTTCCCATCTTGGACATCGCGTCAAAGCCGGCATTCATGCCGGTATGCACCAGCTTGCCGATGACCATTTTAACGATCATATTGATTATGTGGTTCGCGTTCATCGCACGTCTCTCTTTGCTGCCCAGCCGCAATATAGCGGTAAATCATGCAGATTTCAGGGCGAAAGGCTCAATCCTCTTCAAAAAGTTCCGATTGCCCCTCGTCCGTCTCCTCGACCTCGTCGCGGCCTTCGCCCAGCGGAATCGTTCCCGGCGGCGGGCGGTTCTCAAGCAATCCGGCGGCGCGCAACTCCTTGAGACCCGGCAGATCACGGGCGCTTTCCAGGCCGAAATGATCCAGAAACTGTGGCGTGACGACGAAGGTCACCGGGCGCCCGGGTGACATCCTTCGACGCCCGAGGCGGATCCATTCCATCTCGAGCAACTGATCGATGGTCCCGCGCGAGACCGAAACGCCTCGGATCTCTTCGATCTCTGCCCGTGTGCAGGGTTGGTGATAAGCAACGATGGCAAGGGTCTCGATCGCTGCGCGGCTCAACTTGCGCGTCTCGACGATCTCCTTTTGCATGAGAAAGCCCAGATCGGGGGCCGTGCGGATCGCCCAGGCATCTCCGACCTTGACCACACGTACACCGCGCCCCTCATACCGCTTGCGCAACAGCTCCAGCGCCTGCGCGGCGTCGCTGCCATGCGGCATGCGCGCCTCGAGGTCGGACACGGTCACCGGTTCGGGACTGGCGAAAAGCACCGCTTCGACCATACGCTCCTGCTCGGCCAGCGGCGGTGCGTCGAACAGGCTTTCGCCGGCATCGTCATCGTGGGGTTCAGTCACTCTTGTCTGTTCTCCTGCGCAGATGGATCGGCGCGAATGTGTCGCTTTGTCGAATCTCCAGATGCCCTTCTTTCACCAGTTCGAGAGACGCCGCAAACGTCGCCGCTGTGGCCGAACGCCTGCGCGCGGGTTCGGCATGCCATCCATCGGGCAGATAGCTTTCCATATCGGTCCAGCTGCCGGCAAACCGGATCAGGGGCCGCATCCGATCCAGTGCCTGCTCCATCGTGAAGACGGAGTCGCGATCCATGACGAAGGGACGAAACTCGTCGCGTGTACGGATGCGCGCGTAGCCCTGCATGAGGTCGAGCAAGGTCGCGGTATAGGTCACGGTTCGGATTCTGGTAACATCCTCGCCCTGGCCACGGTGAAAGAAGTCGCGCCCGAGTTGATCGCGCCCCATAAGGCGTGCAGCCGAGTCGCGCATAGCCTGCAACCGCTCAAGCTGAAACGCGAGGTGGGCAGCCAGTTCTTCGCCAGTCGGTCCCTCTTCCTCGGGGTCTGGCGGTAACAGAAGGCGGGATTTCAAAAAGGCCAACCACGCAGCCATGACTAGGTAATCGGCGGCCAGTTCGATCCGAAGCGCCCGCGCACGTTCGACAAATGTCAGGTATTGCTGGGCAAGCGCCAGAACCGAGATCTTTCGCAGGTCCACCTTTTGCGTCCGCGACAGGGTCAGAAGGACGTCGAGCGGTCCTTCGAAACCGTCGACATCGACAATAAGTGCCTCGGCGGCCAGCCTGTCGGCGACCGAAAGGCCCTCGTCCCCGGCAAACAGATTATCGGTCATACACCTCTCCGCCCATGAGGCGGGAAAGGTCGGCCTCGGCGGCCTCGATGTCAAGTTCGCCGGGATCGCGTCGGCAAGCGAGCGCCTTTTCCGCGCGGTACTGCGCGTCGGCTGTCATCGGTCCGGCGGCATGGGCGACCGCGGCGCGTTCTGCCAGCGACCCATTGCAATGCAGAACCACGTCACATCCCGCGGCGATAGCACCAGCAGAAAGTTCATCAAGGCTGCCGCGGAGAGCTTTCATCGACAGATCATCGGTCATGATAAGCCCGTCAAACCCGATCTGCTCACGGATCAGGTCAATCATCCGGGGCGAGATCGTTGCAGGCGCGTCATCTATGCGGTCATAGACGAGATGCGCCGTCATACCCATCGGCAGATCCGCAAGCGCGCGGAAGGGCAGGAAATCGGTGTCGTCCAAATCCTCGGGGTCGGAATGAACATGCGGCAGGTCGTGATGGCTGTCCATCGTCGCGCGACCATGTCCGGGCATGTGCTTGACCACCGGCAAGACGCCGCCGTCGATAAGGGCATCGGCAACTGCGCGGCCCAGCGTGGCCACGGTTTCCGCGTCATGACCGTAGCAGCGGTTGGCAAGGAAAGGATGCGTGTCATCGCGTGCGATATCGACCATCGGGGCGCAATTGCAGTCGATTCCGAGTGCGTGCAATTCGTGCGCAATCAGACGATACCGCAGATACATCGCCCGCACGGCGGAGTCCCCGGCCCTTGCAACATGGTCGAGAGGAGGCAGCCATTCACGCGCGAGCGGAGCGCGCAAACGCTGCACCCTTCCGCCTTCCTGATCGATGAGGATTGGGCAGTTGCGCCCGACGGCCGCGCGGAATTCCTCACACAGCCCACGAACCTGGTCTGCATTGTCGATATTGCGCGCGAAAAGGATGAACCCGAACGGGTTCACCTCGGCAAACAGCGTTTTTTCTTCGCGCGTGAGGCGAAGCCCATCGGCGTCGAGGATCGTCGCCCCGAAGGTCACCGGGTCGTCACCGGGATACAGTCTGCCCGTTCGGCAACAAGAGCCGCGCAGAAGCGTCGTGCATCACTAAGGTCGTCAAAACCCATGGCACGCAGCCTGTAGAAGGTACGCCCACCACTTGCGGCCTTTTGGATCACGCGCTGCTTGCCATCCATGTAATCGGCAAAGCGGGCATTGATCCGATCCCATTCGGCGCGGGCGATATCGGGAGTATCATAAGCGCCCAACTGCGCGAGGCGGGTGCCGACGGGCAGAGTCGCCGCATCGACATCGAGAGCGGCCGCCGTGTCCACGGCCGCGGCAACTGCCGCTTCGACCGTGGTGCGGTTCGTGATGCCCGAGGGCGTTGCCCGCGCGGGGCGCAATTGCGGCCGAGGCGAGCGCTTTACGCCAGGCGCATCGAGAAGTGCCGGCGCGGGCTGTTGCTGGACCAGATCCGCAGGGTCGATGGCGGGCATCGGTTCGGGTTGCACGATCGCGGCAATCTTTTCGCCATTCTCCCCTTCGAGGAAGGTCTGTTGCGGCTCTTCCTCGGCGATCAGTTCGGCCACCAGTTGATCAACCGACCCGTCGCGGAAAGCGGCAACCGCATCATCCGAGATCGGCATCGCCTCGTCGACCGTCAGCGAGGCCTTCACCGGTTTCATCTCACCCATCGGAACATCCTCTTCGGAGAGCGAAACCGGCTTCGGCGCAAGATACAGCTTGTCGGGCGGCGGTGCGGCCGTGCCTTCGGCGGCTACGGTGTTGACGGCAAGCCCCTGGTGATCCGCCGGTTGTCCGCCCGGGTCAGCGGGCTGAATGCGCATCGGGCCTTCTACCGCGCGGACGACCGGGACGCCGCTCACGTCACGGGCGACGAGCTTGTAGCCCCAGATGCCGATGCCGACCACCAACGCCAAAGAGCCGATGGCCCCGGCGGCGGTGACGACGCGCCCGATGAACGGGACACGCGGCCCCTCGATCGTCTGCGTGTCGAAACTGTCCTGCACCACCTGTTCCGGCGCGGCGACCGGAGGTACCTGGTAAGCATTCTGATACGTGTAATGAACCTGCTGCGGGGCGTACTGCCCCGTTGTGTCGAAACTCGCCATGTCCGCCTCACTGCCCGCTCGCGCGTGTCTGCGCCGCGCTCGGGGTCCCTTCTGTCCTGTTTCCTGCCTCGGACCGGCGGTTCGGGCGGTATTGGTTACCGCATCTCCTGCGCCGGCGTCACGCCCAAGATACCCAGACCCGCGGCGATCACAACCGCCACCGAACGGGCCAGTGCCATTTTTGCATGACTTGTGGCCACATCGCCATCCTGCAGGAATTTCAACGACGGAACATCGTTGCCGCGATTCCACAGAGAGTGAAATTCTCCCGCCAATTCATATAGGTAGAAGGCGATCCTGTGCGGCTCATTGGTGCGTGCCGCGATCTCGACCAGGCGTGGCCATTCGGCCAGTTTCTTGGCGACAGCAAGCTCTGCCTCGTGATCGACACGCGACAGATCTGCGTTCAGCAGGGCCGCGTCATCGGCATCCATGCCAGCCTCCTCGGCCCGGCGCAGAACGCTCATCACGCGCGCATGGGCGTATTGCACATAAAAGACCGGGTTCTCGCGGCTCTGCTCGAGCACCTTGTCGAAATCGAAATCAAGCGGCGCATCGTTGCGGCGTGTCAGCATAACGAAGCGGGTCACGTCAGGCCCGACCTGTTCCAGCACATCGCGCAGGGTGATGAAGGTCCCTGCCCGCTTGGACATCTTGAAGGGTTCGCCATTCTTGAACAGCTTTACCAGCTGGCACAGCTTGATGTCGAAGTTCACGCGTTTTTCGTGATCCAGCGCCGCGACAATTGCCTTCATCCGCTTGACGTATCCGCCATGATCGGCACCGAACACGTCGATGATCACGTCAAAGCCCCGTTTGACCTTGTCATAGTGATACGCAAGGTCGGGGGCGAAATAGGTCCAGCCGCCATCGGATTTCTGCACCGGACGGTCCACGTCGTCGCCATACTCCGTCGCCTTGAACAGCATCTGTTCGCGCGGTTCCCAGTCTTCGGGCGGGGCCTTGCCCTTGGGTGGCTCCAGCACACCGCGATAGACGAGGCCCAGTTCCTTGAGCTCTTCGAGCGTCTTTTCGATCTTGCCGCTGTCGTAGTAGGAGCGTTCCGACGTCCAGACATCCATTTCGACACCGAGAAGGGCCAGATCCTCGCGGATCTGCTTCATCATCTCGTCGATGGTGAAATCGCGGAACGGGGCCAGCCATTCGCTCTCGGGCTTGTCGATCATGCTGTCGCCGAACTTTTCTTTCAGCGCTTCGCCGATGGGCAACAGGTAGTCGCCGGGATAGAGGCCTTCCTTGACTTCGAAATCGAGGCCATTGGCCTCGCGATACCGCTCATAGGCCGAGCGGGCCAGAACGTCGACCTGAGCGCCGCCATCGTT
Source organism: Lutimaribacter marinistellae (assembly GCF_042648365.1). Taxonomy (NCBI): domain Bacteria; kingdom Pseudomonadati; phylum Pseudomonadota; class Alphaproteobacteria; order Rhodobacterales; family Roseobacteraceae; genus Lutimaribacter; species Lutimaribacter marinistellae. The sequence goes on from NZ_JBHRXI010000016.1 coordinate 139,450, forward strand.
GATCCAGTATTCGCGTGTGACGTCGTAGCCGGCATATTGCAAAAGACCTGCCAGCGCATCGCCGAACACGGCGCCACGGCAATGCCCCACATGCAGCGGCCCGGTCGGGTTGGCGGACACGAACTCGACATTCGCGGTTTTGCCCTGCCCCATGTCGGAACGACCGAAATCGGTTCCATCGCGCAAGACCGTGCTGATCACGGACTGCCAGACGGATGCCGCCAGGCGCAGGTTCAGGAAGCCGGGTCCCGCCACCTCGGCGCTTGTGATGCGTTCATCGGCGCCAAGCTTTTCCGCCAGCGTTTCGGCGATATCCCGCGGCTTCTTGCCCGCAGGTTTGGCCAGCACCATCGCCGCGTTTGTTGCCATGTCCCCATGCAACGGGTCGCGAGGCGGCTCCACCGTGACATTCGCGAAATCGAGCCCCTCGGGCAGAGCGCCTTCGGATTGCATCTGCGCAAGCGCGTCCAGCACAAGGCCACGGATCTGGGTAAAGAGGTTCATGTGACTGTCCTTTTGCTTGCCGGCGGTTTACCACGCAAACCGCCCGCGTCAATGGACGCGGTTTCAGGTTCCGGTGCCGCGCAGTTGCAGTGGATCGCCCCCGGTGAGGCGGGCATGATCCTGCAAGGCGAACCGGTCGGTCATACCGGAGATGTAATCGGACACGATCCGCGCAAGGGCCGTATCGGTTTCCGCCGCCTCTATATCGCGATGCCAGTGACGGGGCATTTGCCGTGGGTCCGAAAGATAGATCGGAAACAGTTCCTTTACCACGCGAGAGACGCGGGCACGAACCTCCATCACCGAGGGCGCCCGGTACATGCGCCGGAACAGAAAAGTCCGGATAACCTTCAGGTCAGACCAGAGAGTAGGTGAAAACCGTATCACCGGATGACCAAGCCCGCGGATATCCTCGACCGAGATGGCCCGTGCCTCTGCCAGAGCGGCGCGCGAGGTTTCGATCACATCAGAGACCATGACCCCGAAAACCCGTCGCAGCGCCTCATGACGGCGACGATAGGAGTTCGTGTTCGGATAGGCTCTGTCTACCTCGGCGTAACAGGGACCGATGATGGGAAGCTCGGCGATCTCGTCGTCGGTGAAAAGCCCGGCCCGCAAGCCGTCATGCAGATCGTGGTTGTTATAGGCCACGTCATCGGCCAGTGCGGCAACCTGCGCCTCGGCACTGGCATGGGTTTCCAGTTCAAGGTCGAAGCCCGCGTTGCACTCGGCCAGCGCCCAGGGCAGATCGCCGATCACCGGTCCGTTATGCTTGGCAATCGCCTCGAGCGTTTCCCATGTCAGGTTCAGCCCGTCAAAGGCCGCATAGTGGCGCTCCAATCGTGTCACGATACGGATCGCCTGGGCGTTGTGATCGAACCCGCCATAGGGGGCCATCAACGCGTGCAGCGCGTCCTCACCCGTATGGCCAAAGGGTGTATGGCCCAGGTCATGCGCAAGGGCGACCGCCTCGGTCAACTCACCGTTCAACCCGAGGGCGCCGGCAATCGTGCGAGCCACCTGCGCGACTTCGATTGAATGCGTAAGTCGCGTGCGGTAGTTGTCGCCCTCATGCTCGACGAAGACCTGCGTCTTGTGTTTGAGCCGGCGAAACGCGCCGGCATGGATGATACGGTCGCGGTCTCGCTGGAAACACGACCGGAAACTGCTCTCCTCCTCCGGCACGAGCCGACCGCGGGCGCGGTCGGGGTCCGAGGCATAGGGCGCGCGCATGTCCACCTGTCCTTGTCGGCTGTCCTCGCGCTTTCTATATTGCAGGCAGTCGAATATGAAAACCATTGGAGTCAGGGATGAATCTTCCCCCCAGAGTGACAGATCGCGCCTTTGCCCGCCTTGCCGAGATCGGCGCGGCCGATCAGGGACAGGCCTTGCGCGTGGCCGTCGAGGGTGGCGGTTGTTCGGGCTTTCAATACGAGATCGCATTGGATGCGCCCGGTTCGGATGACCTCGTTCTCGAGGGTCAGGGTCAGAAAGTGGTTGTCGACAGCGTTTCGCTTCCTTTTCTGGAAAACGCCACGATCGATTTCACCGAGGAACTGATCGGCGCGCGTTTCGTCATCGACAACCCGAACGCCACATCTTCCTGCGGCTGCGGCACCTCGTTCTCGATGTAATCCTGCACCCTCTTGCCCCCCGCCGTAACGAAGGGCTAGACCGGACGGCGACAAGACAAGAGGGCCGGGCATGAAGATCGCTACATTCAACATCAACGGCATCAAGGCGCGGGTGAACGCGCTGACCGATTGGCTCGACGAAGCGCAGCCTGACGTGGCCCTGCTGCAGGAGATCAAATCGGTCGACGAGAACTTCCCGCGCGAGTTGTTCGAGGACCGCGGTTACTCGGTCGAAACCCACGGCCAAAAGAGCTTCAACGGGGTTGCGATCCTTTCGAAACTCCCGCTTGAGGACGTCCAGCGTGGGCTGCCCGGGGACGAGACCGACGAGCAGGCACGTTGGATCGAGGCAACTGTGGTGGGAAAGCAGGCCCTGAGGGTCTGCGGGCTGTACCTTCCGAACGGCAACCCGGCACCCGGGCCAAAATTCGACTACAAGCTATCGTGGATGGAAAGGCTGTATCATCGTGCGCGGGAGCTTATGCAGAGTGAAGAGCCCGCCTTGATGGCCGGCGACTACAACATCATCCCGCAGGAAGAAGACGCAAAACGCCCCGAGGCATGGCGCGAGGATGCACTGTTTCGACCCGAAAGCCGTGCAGCGTTTCGACGGATCGTTAACCTGGGCTTTACCGATGCGTTTCGAGCCAGGGTACAGGGCCCAGGTCACTATTCGTTCTGGGATTATCAGGCGGGCGCGTGGAACCGGAATGATGGCATCCGGATCGACCACCTGCTGTTGAATCCGCAGGCCGCAGACCTGCTTGTCGATTGTCGCATCGATTCCGAGATACGCGGGCGTGAAAAGCCCTCGGATCACGTACCAGTCTGGGCAGAAATGGACATCTGACCGCTCAGGTCGCGGTCACGTCGTGGCCGTAGATCCAGTCGAAACGTCGCAACATGCGCTCGGGCGCCAGCGCGCCGGCGAGGCGCAGAGCAATATGCCCTGCCTTGCGTACAGGTGCCGGGCGAACATGGAACTTCCACGCATTTCCGTTTGCTGCCGCGATGACACGTTCCGCTCGCTCTCGCCGGCGCGATTGGTAACGACGCAACCCATCCCGCATCGTAGCCGCGCCGGAAAGACTGTCGGCCAGCACCCAGGCATCTTCGAGCGCGAGATTTGCCCCTTGCGCCATGAACGGCAACGTCGGATGCGCGGCATCGCCCAGAATGGCCACCGACTGACCGTGCCAGCGACGCGCCACAGGATGTCGGAAAAGCCCCCAAAGCCGCACGTCGATCACCTGTTCAAGGATCGCGCGCGGCGTTCCTTCGAAACCGGCAAAGGCCTCACGCAGGTTGTCGGGATCGTCGGAATGGTCCCACCCCTCGGCGGCCCATTCTCGGCGTTCCTGAACCGCGACAATGTTGACCACGGTGTCATTACGCAGCGGATAACAGACAAGGTGCCGACCCGGCCCCATGAAAATCTGCGCCTCGGATGGAAGGCCCAGCGTATTGGGTACCAGCGCGCGCCACGCGACCTGTCCGGTAAAAAACGGTCGATCGGCACCATTCAGCGCGATGCGGCTTGTTGAATGCAAGCCATCGGCACCGACAAGCAAGTCGGCCTCGACCTCGGCCCCGTTCGCCATGCGGACCTGCGCCCGCTGCCCGTCTTCGACACTGTCGATCTTTTGCAAGAGCCTGATATTCACACCGGCACGGCGAACGGCATCGGCCAGAAGGTCGACAAGGTCCGCCCGGTGGACAAGGCGATAATCCTCGGCCTCGGGCTGGGTATTGAAATCGAGGCGCAGAACCTCTCCCGGCGCGCGGAAGTCACGCAACACGACGGCCTTGGACGCCATCGAGATCGACTTCAAAGCCCGTTCGAGACCCAGCGCGCGCAAGACGGCTACGCCATTGGGACTGATCTGAAGGCCCGCTCCGACCTCGCGGATGGCATCGGCTTGTTCGAGCACCACGACCTCTGCTCCACGTTGGCGCAGGGCCAATGCCGAGGCGAGCCCGCCGATCCCTGCGCCGGCGACCACGATTTTTCGCCCGGAAAACTCCATCATGCCCCTTTTAGACGGAAACGCCGGAGCGGTTGGCCCCGGCGTTTCAGTTGAATTCTAACAGTCCGATCGTCAGTCGTCGCGGTGGACTTTTTCGCGCCGTTCGTGCCGCTCCTGCGCTTCGAGCGTCATCGTCGCGATGGGACGCGCGTCAAGCCGTTTGAGCGAGATCGGATCGCCGGTCTTTTCGCAGTACCCGTACTCCCCCTCGTCGATGCGGCGCAGCGCTGCGTCGATCTTTGCAACGAGTTTGCGCTGACGGTCACGGGTGCGCAGTTCCAGCGCGCGATCCGTCTCTTCGCTTGCGCGGTCGGCGACATCGGGAATGTTGCGGGTGTTGTCCTGCAACCCTTCGATCGTATCGCGGCTGCCCGCCAAAAGTTCGTTTTTCCAGTTGATCAGCTTGATACGAAAATATTCAAGCTGACGGTCATTCATGAACGGTTCGTCCTCGGCCGGGCGGTAGTCGTCCGGCAGAAAGGTTTCCTGCTTCATCTTGGCTCCCTCGGCACGGCCTGAAACGTCGATAGTTGGTGTTTCACCTGACATTCGGCTCTCCCTTCTGCGCTGCGTTTAGCCCTTTGGCCGGGGAATGTCACTACACAAAGAGCGCAACATCATGTCAAAACGGGATCGAGACGGTGGCATCATTGCCCAAAGACAAATCCTTGTTTTTAGGTCAGATTTCAAAGCATTCCCGACAGTATGTCCCAAACCGGCCCTGGTGTGGTGCTTGCCAAAGGGCAACACCGCCTTTAGGTCGGTTGCGAGCTATCGCATGCACAGATTTCCGGAGACACACATGACCGCACGTTTCGAGGGGACCGCCGATTACGTGGCCACCGACGACCTGACCATCGCCGTTAACGCCGCGGTCACATTGGAGCGGCCGCTCCTCGTCAAGGGCGAGCCCGGAACAGGCAAGACCGAACTGGCCAAGCAGGTGGCGGGTGCGCTTGGGCTGCGCATGATCGAATGGAACATCAAGTCGACCACGCGCGCGCAGCAGGGTCTTTACGAATACGATGCGGTCAGCCGCCTGCGCGACAGCCAGCTGGGCGAGGAACGGGTGCACGACGTCTCCAACTACATCAAGAAGGGCAAGCTCTGGCAGGCCTTCGAGGCGGACGAAAAGATCGTGCTGCTGATCGACGAGATCGACAAGGCGGATATCGAGTTTCCGAACGACCTTTTGCAGGAACTCGACAAGATGGAGTTTCATGTCTACGAGACCGGCGAGACGATCCGCGCCAAGCAACGCCCCATCGTAATCATTACGTCGAACAACGAGAAGGAACTGCCCGACGCTTTCTTGCGGCGCTGCTTCTTCCACTACATTCGTTTCCCGGACGAAGCGACCATGCGGCGCATCGTTGAGGTGCATCACCCCGGCATCAAGGAGCAACTGCTGACAACCGCGCTGACTCAATTCTACGAGCTGCGCGATACCGCAGGGCTGAAGAAGAAACCTTCGACCTCGGAAGTTCTGGACTGGCTCAAGCTGCTTCTGGCCGAGGATCTGACCGCAGAAGACCTCAAGCGTGATGGAGCCTCTGCCCTGCCAAAGCTGCACGGCGCCCTTCTCAAGAACGAGCAGGACGTTCACCTGTTCGAACGCCTCGCCTTCATGGCTCGCGCGCAACGCTAAACCACGACCGGCTTCGCGTTTTACGCGGGCCTTGCCCTGATCTGGTCAGAATGCCACCATAGACATGCCGGGAACGTCCGGCATGTCGGTTCCTTGAAACGTGTTGACTGTTCCGGGATGCAGCCTTTGACGAGTGACGTGCAGATCCGCCCCTTGCGGGCCGATGACAGGCAGGCCTGGGGCGCATTGTGGCGTGATTACCTCGCGTTTTACGAAACCGAGCTTCCCCAAGAAATCTATGATAGCAGCTTTGAACGGATGCTCAGTGACGACCCGACGGAGTTTTCGGGGTTTGTCGCCGAACAGGACGGTCAGTTGGTCGGTTTGGTACATTTCCTGTTCCACCGCCACGGCTGGAAGATCGAGAATGTCTGTTACCTTCAGGATCTCTATGCCGTGCCTGAAAGTCGCGGCACGGGGATAGGTCGCAAACTGATCGAAGCGGTCTATGTCGAGGCTGACCGGCGCGGGGCGCCATCGGTCTACTGGCTGACGCAGGAATTCAACCACACTGCTCGCCAGCTATACGACCGGATCGGCAAGCTCAGCCCATTCATCAAGTACCAGCGCCCATGATAAAGCGTGCCCTCCTTTCCATGGCCCTGGTGTTGGCCGGATGCGACACGGTTCCGCTTCAGGACACGCCCACGCGCGCCCAGATCGCAGACAGCACCCTGCCACCGATGAAGAGCTTTTCGGCCCCTCGGCCGCAGGTGCCGTCGCGGTCGAACGCGAACATCGCGGCGGATTTTCTCGCGCTCCACTTCGAACTTGAAAGCGGGCGCGAACTTCCGATCATGACCCGGTTCGAAAACCCGATCACTGTTCGCGTGACCGGTGCACCACCGCCTTCGCTTCAGGCCGATTTGGCGCGCCTCTTGTCGCGCTTGCGCAACGAGGCCGGCATCGACATTCGCCAGGTCGGATCGGGCGCTGCGAATATCACGATCGAAGCCGTCGGCCGGTCCGAGATCCGGCGCGCTTTGCCACAGGCCGCCTGTTTCGTTGTTCCCAACATCACCAGCCTCGCCGATTTCCGTCGCGAACGACGCCGGGAGAAAACCAACTGGTCGCTCTTGAGCACGCGCGAAACGCTGGGCATCTTCCTGCCCAACGATGCCACCCCGCAAGAGGTGCGGGACTGCCTGCACGAAGAACTGGCACAGGCGATCGGCCCGCTCAACGACCTCTACTCGCTGCCGGAATCGGTCTTCAACGACGACAACATGCATACCGTTCTGACCGGGTATGACATGTTGATCCTTCGTGCGACCTATGCGCCGGAGCTGCGCAGCGGCATGACCCGGGCACAGGTCGCGCGGGTGCTGCCCGATCTTCTCGCCCGCCTCAATCCGGCAGGCAACGGGATCGGGCGACAGCGGGTGAGTCGCACGCCGCGTTCCTGGATCGATGCGATGCAACGTGCACTTGGCCCCGGTGCGGGGCTTGAAACACGCGTCCGTGCCGCCAACGAGGCCACACGCATCGCGCAGGGCCAGGGTTGGACGGATCAGCGCCGTGCGTTCTCGCACTACACCCTCGGGCGGATGATACAGATGAGTGACGCAGATCTTGCCCAGCGGCATTACGCGACCGCGCTCAAATTTCTGGACCAGACACCCGGCACCGACCTGCATAAGGCGCATGTCCGCGCACAGACTGCAGCCTATGCGATATCCCGCGGCGACGGAGCGAACGCGCTTGCCCAATTGAGAGGCCCCATCGAAGACGTGCGTCGCGCCGAGAACGCAGCGCTTCTGGCGACGATGATGCTGCTTCAGGCCGAAGCGCTTGACCTGGAAGGGCGCGGCGAGGAAGCCGCGGCCACCCGGCTGGACAGTCTGGGCTGGGCGCGTTACGGCTTCGGCTCGGATTGGGCGGTTCGGGCGCTGATGAGGGATGTCGCGCTTTTGAACCCCCGCAACAGGCTGGGCGGGTAGAGAAACGATGATCATTCTGGGGCTTGCCGTGCTGGGCGCGGCACTGGGTGCCATGACGGCGAAACGACGCAAGGGCAGCGGTGCGGATGTTGCTCAATATGCGGCCGGTTACGGGATTGCCTTTGCGCTTCTTGGTCTGGTCATTACATTGGTTCTAGATCGTACCCTAATCTGAGGCGCCATGTTCCTTCCGTTTTTCGAGAACCTGCGCAAGGCCGGTGTGCCGGTAAGCTTGCGCGAATACCTGACCTTTCTCGAAGGGATGAAGGCGGGTCTGGCGACCTACGACGTCGAAGCATTCTACTATCTCGCACGTGTTGCGATGGTGAAAGACGAGCGCAATATCGACAAGTTCGACCGGGCCTTTGCCGCCTCTTTCAAGGGGCTGGAAGAGATCAGCCTGCAAAACGTCCTCGAAGCCGTCGACATTCCCGGCGACTGGCTCGAGAAGATGGCCGAAAAGCACCTCTCCGAGGAGGAAAAGGCCGAAATCGAGGCGCTTGGCGGTTTCGACAAGCTGATGGAGACGCTGCGCGAACGCCTCAAGGAGCAGGAAGGCCGCCACCAGGGTGGCAACAAGTGGATCGGCACCGCCGGTACCTCGCCTTTTGGCGCATATGGCTACAACCCCGAGGGCGTGCGGATCGGCCAGAAGGAAAGCCGTCACCGCCGTGCGGTGAAAGTCTGGGACAAGCGTGAGTTCAAGAACCTCGACGACACGGTCGAACTGGGCACCCGCAATATCAAGGTTGCGCTGAAACGCTTGCGCCGGTGGGCGCGCGAAGGTGCAGTTGAAGAACTGGACCTTGACGGCACGATCCGCGCGACGGCGGAACACGGGTATCTTGACGTCAAGACGCGGCCCGAACGGCACAACGCGGTCAAGGTCGTCCTGTTTCTGGATGTTGGCGGGTCGATGGACCCGCATGTGAAAGTGGTGGAGGAACTGTTCTCGGCCGCGCGATCCGAGTTCAAGCACCTCGAATACTACTATTTCCACAATTGCCTCTACGAGGGTGTCTGGCGTGACAACCGGCGTCGCTGGGACAAGCAGATTCCCACATGGGAGGTGTTGCGGACCTATGGGCCCGACTACAAGTGCATCTTTGTCGGCGACGCGTCGATGAGCCCTTACGAGATTGCTTATCCCGGTGGCGCGAATGAACACTGGAACGCCGAAGCCGGACAGGCATGGCTGATGCGTGCGCGAGAGCAATGGCCGTCGAACCTGTGGATCAATCCCGTGCCTGAAAAATACTGGGAGTACACCCACTCCATCTCGATGATCCGCGACATCTTTGACGACCAGATGGTGCCGATGACACTTCAAGGGTTGGAACGCGGCATGCGCGAGTTAACACGCTGACGGCTCCATGAATGCTGCGCAGGGGCCGATTGGGCCAATCCTGATCGTCGATGATATCCGCGAGGGGCGAGTGTGCCTGGCCGCGCTTATCGTGATGACCTCGGGCGAATTGCCTACGCCACTGGACACACCAGAGGGCCCTGTCCAACCAGAACGCCTTGCGCGGTATCGGGAGGTGGACGTCTTCCGCGCCCGCTTCAGCGTGCCCGCCGATCGCCCATCGGATTACCGGTGGCGCGGCGAAAGCTTCGATCTGGCGGGCCTCGGCCCCGACATGCGGATCGCCTATGTGTCGTGCAATGGTGAGGAACATGGCGACCTGGACCGCCCGAACGAAGAGCGCAACGTGATGTGGTCGCGCCTGGCGCAAGACCACGAGACGTTCCCCTTTTCGCTTTTGCTTCACGGGGGCGATCAGGTCTATGCTGACGAGGTCACTCATGGACATCCCATGAGCGAGGATTGGCCCGACCGCATTCCGCGCGATCCGTCCCGGGCCGATCTCGGCAATCTGCGCACACATCTGCGCGAGCGGTTCATGGAACGCTACCTTGCCGTCTATCGCTGCCCCGGGATGGCCCATGTCATGGCGCGCGTTCCCTCGCTGATGCAGTGGGACGATCACGACATTTGCGACGGCTGGGGATCGCTGCGACGGTCGCGCACCTATTCTCCCGTCGGGCAGACCCTGTTCGACACCGCGCGGGAGGCAGCGCTTCTGTTTCAACACGGCACTGTCGATGGTGACCTGCCCGGCCGTTTCGCCGATCCGCTGGGCCTGCATCTGGGCTGGTCGGTCGCGGCACTCGGCCTGCGCATCCTCGGTCCCGACCTGCGTTCGGAACGCAGTCGGCGCGAGGTGATGGGGGCACGCGGCTGGACATGGATCGAAGCAGAATCCCGCAAAGCTGCTCCGGGCCGCACTCTGGTGATGTCGAGCGTGCCGCTGCTGGGGCCTCGTCTTTCCCTGCTTGAACTCCTGATGGTACTGATGCCGTCGATGCAGAAATACGAGGACGACCTGCGCGATCAATGGCAAAGCCGCGCGCATCGCGGTTCATGGATCCAGATGTTGGAGACTATGGCCCGCATCGCGGCACCCGAGGGGCAAGACGTGACCGTCCTGTCCGGGGAAATCCACCTTGCGACACGCGGCGAAATGGCGCTGCCCAATGGCAAACCCATGCATCAACTCGTCGCGTCTGGCATTGCTCATCGCGCCCCGCCCAAGGCTTGGGCGCGTGCGTTGGGTGCCCTCGCGTGGATGGGGGAAAGCCCCCTGCCCGGCCACAAGGTGCGCATCCTGCCCATCCCCGGCCAGCCCCGGCGGTATGTGGCGGAACGAAATTACCTGACAGTCGAGACATCCGGGCAGGACTGGTCCGCGCGCTGGGTCTTCGAAGAGTCCGGACGCTCCCCTGCCCTCGCCCTCTGATCCCTTGCCGCGAGGGGCGTGCCGGCCCATATCATGCCTATGCTCAAGTTCACGCCAATTCTTCTTGCGATCCTGTACGCGCTGGTCATGTACCGCGTGTCCGTCTGGCGTACGCATCGAGACCTTGATGCCCGGTCGACCGAGTTGGCGGATCCCGAGTTGAAACGCTTGACTGACCGTTTGGCTGCCGCGCTCGATCTGCGGCGGATCCCGGTCTATGTCTACGAGGTCGACCCGGTAAATGGGCTTGCCGCACCCGATGGGCGCATTTTCATCACCCGCGGCTTTTACCGCAAGTTCCGGTCGGGCGAAGTGACGGGTGAGGAAATGGCCTCGGTCATCGCGCATGAGCTGGGCCATGTGGCGCTCGGCCATGCCCGCCGCCGGATGATCGATTTCTCGGGTCAGAATGCGCTGCGAACGGCCCTGATCCTGCTGCTGAACCGGTTCATCCCCTTTGTCGGTGTCTGGATTGCCAACTTCCTGACAAGCCTGCTGGCCTCTCGCCTGTCACGTAGCGACGAGTACGAGGCCGACGAATATGCGGCGGCCTTGCTGACAAAGGCAGGCATAGGCGTCGAGCCGCAGAAATCCCTGTTTCGCAAGCTGGATGCGCTGACACAAAACCGTGCCGGAGTGGTGCCCGCCTGGCTGATGAGCCACCCCAAGACAGACGAGCGCATTGCCGCGCTCGAGGCGTTGGAGGCGCGCTGGACGAAGGCGTGATCAGGCCGACAGCGCCTTGGCCAGCCGCGGCAGCCTCGCCTTCTTCAAAAGCGGCCGCATCTCCCATTCCCGCCCCGACAGCCGGTTTGCTTCACCCAATACCTTCGATCCCAATGCTTCGATTCCCTCTGGTGCATCCTGCCAGAATTGCATGAGCATCGTATCGGGGTCGATCCGGTCCAGCCCTTCTTCGGCCAGAAGGTTTCGCGGAAAATCGGCGCGGTTGAGTGTCACGATCGTATCGGCGGATCCAGCCACCGCGGTGGCGAGCACATGGATGTCAGCGGGATCGGGCAACCACAGCCGCGCCTGGACCCCTGGTGCGGGCGCGACCTCGGCTTGCGGCCAGGCCGTTCTGGTGATGGCGATCTCCGCTCGTGCCTGCGCTTCGCCGTCTGGTCCCAGCTTGACCGCGGCGCGCGCCCATTCTTCAAGGATGCGCGCCGACCACAGCGGCGTGAAATGACCCAGGCCCGCGGCACCCAGAAGCATCTCGCGCATCACCGTCGGGTATATGACGCAGGTATCGAGAACCGCCCTCACAGCCTGAAGAACAAGGCTTTGAGATAGCCCGTTTCAGCCAGTTGCGGCAGTTGCGGATGGTCGGGTCCGGCAAAACCCGTGTGCAACAACTGCGCCTGCCGCCCTGCGCGTCCGATACCGCGCGCCGAAGCGTCGCGGAAGCGGGAGAGGTCGGCGGCATGCGAGCAGGAACAAAGCCCCAGGTAGCCTCCGGGCTTCACCAGAGGAGCGGCTAGGCGCGCAATACGCTCGTAGGCACGCAGCCCGGCATCGAGCGCCGGTTTGGACGGCGCAAAGGCAGGTGGGTCACAGATCACCACGTCGAAACGCGCATCTTCCTGCCCTAGCGCGCTCAAGACCTCAAAAGCATCGCCTTGGCGGGTTTGCAGCCGATCCCGCAAGCCGCCGATTTCCGCCCCTTTTCTGGCCAGATCGAGCGCGGGCGCCGAGCCATCGACACAGAGCGCCTCACCCGCACCGGCGGCCAACATAGCAAGACCGAAACCGCCCACATGGCTGAACACGTCCAGTACCTTTGCCCCCGGTGTCACCAGCCGGGAAGCAAAAGCGTGGTTCGGACGCTGGTCGTAGAACAGGCCGGTTTTTTGCCCGCCCGTCAGATCGGCCATGTAAGTTGCACCGTTCATCGGAACCTGTATCGGCCCATCAGGCGACGCGCCGTGCAATACCGCCGCGACATCGTCCAGCCCCTCCAGCCCACGCGCACGACCAGAGGCGTTCTTGATCACGCAGGTCACTCCGGTCACAGCAACAAGGGCGGCAGTCATCAGGTCGAGATGCGCCTCGGCCCAAGCCGCGTTTGGCTGGATCACGCAGGCATCACCGAACCGGTCGATGATGACGCCCGGCAGGCCGTCGGCCTCGGCATGGACAAGACGGTAGAATGGAGCGTCGAATAGTGTTTGCCGCAACTCCAGCGCGCGGGAGAGACGCGCCTCGAACCAGGCAGCATCAAGCACCGCCTCGGGGTCACGGTCCAGCATGCGGCACATGATGCGGGAGTTCGTATTGACAGCGACGAGCCCAAGCGGAGAGCGGTCCCCGTCTTCGAGAACGGCCAGTGAACCCGGTTGGATTCTGCGGGTCCGGCGGTCGGTCACGATGTCGTTGTCGTAAACCCATGGAAACCCATGCCGGATGGCACGTGCATTCGCCTTGGGTTTCAGGCGGATGCGGGGACGGTCGGAATGAGAAGAGGGCGCTGTCATGGCAGACTCGTATCCTTTACTATCAATGCCTTAAGCGCTTCGCATCACAGCAGCATCACGATAGCCGGGTTTGGCGGCGTGGTCGGTTCGTTGCGCACTCTCACGATTGCAGGTTGTTATGGTTGTCGTTTAGCACAGCCCGGGGCTGGTGGCGAGGTGGACACGAAGGGGTTGTCGGTGGGTGCTTTGCTTGCGCGTTGCGGGATGCGTTGCGCTGCGCCTGCCCTGGCGACATTCGAGGGCGAGGTTGCACCGTGTAACCAGGGGCTTGAGCGATTGTGTGGATGGGCGCGCCGCCCGGCCTGTGCCGCCCCCGGGGGGGGGTTGGACAGGGGGTGCCCCCTCTGTTATCCCGTTCTGGAGGTGTGCCAATATGTCGGGGGTAGAAACTAATGTCAGCCAGCAGCAAGCGCACCAGGCTTGGAGTGCGCCACTCCAGAGAATTGGCGCAAATTACAAAAAATTTGGCAGAGAACCGCAAGCCGTAAGGGCCAATCGCCATTACCTCCAACTTGAAGAGTTGTTGCCACAGGAGAACGGACATGACCCAGAAACGTTGGATTGCGACGGCACACGAGTCCACAGCAGCCTTTGTCTCTTGATCGGCAAAAGCATCCCCAAAATATCGTTGCTTGCCGGGAGGGAGCCGTGAGAAAAGCCATTCTTCTTATAGTCTTTTTTCCATTTATCCCCACGCAGGCGGCAGCCTGGATATTTGGACCTTCGAGTGAAGCCGACTGCCGAGGCGATTATGTGGTAGTGGCAAAAACCGAAGATGCGGCCAAAGCTGCAGCTTATGCTTGTAGGTATCTCTTCACTGAAAAACCCGAGACAGATAGCGGCATTAGAGTTTGGAAAAGAAAGAAGCGATGGGCAAATTGTGTTCTTGACGATGTTTTATCTGTCGAAACAAGCCTGGGAGCGAAACAGCTATCGAAAATTTGTTCAGACAAAGCGCAGTAGAAATATTCTGAAGCGACGGAACAAGGATGAACGAAATGAAACAGCGAATAGTCGCACTCGCGATAAGCGCCTTCGCATCGACTTCCAGTGTCGCCTCAGCAGAAGAAGGAGAACAGGTCTATCTCGACAAAAACTGGTCTGTTTCAAAAGAACAGGATGTGGGACCTATTTGCCTTTTCAAAAACAGAAAGACAGACCTTGAGTTGGCCTTGGGTGTAGCTGGGGACATGAACGTGTTCGACGAGCCCCCTGTCAGCTTGCTTTGGATTTTTACAGAAGTTCCAAAGAACGAAAGCTCAACTTCGTTTTCCATGGGCGGAAGCGACCTTCCGCCTCCCTCTCGACCAACAGACCTCTACACTGAAGGCGATGTAGCAAATCTGGAACTGGAGTTTCTGACCGACATTGAGGACGACTTGACTGCCGGTTTGGTAGCTAAGTCCATCATTGGTCGTTTCCGGAACCACGACGAGTTTTTCGTGGGCGAACATCGGCTCTACCTGGGAGATGGGGCGGGGGCATTTTCGGAGGAGAATTTGCGCAGTTGCTTTTCTGGGGCAGTTACGAAATCCGAGGCCGAAAGGCTTGGTTTGCCATCGGATGTAGTGGCAAAAAAAGAGTTTTCCCCCGAAGTCTGCAAACTGGCCCCATCCAGCAATGAAGAAATCATCGAAGCCGAAATTCAATACCATCGAACCTCAGACGACTTAAAGGCGGTCCTGATTACCCATGAAAAAGAAGAAAACGGTGGCCGTTGGATAGACATCACCAATCTAGAATGTACCGAAAAGGGGGACATTAGGACCTGCGTGGGGGGAACGATATTTGGGCTCAACGAGGAAGAAAAATCATATTGGAAAACAACCGTGTGGCATTCAGGCAACATGTTAAAGGCGGAACATAGGAAAATGGATGACGGTAGGTTCGTCACAGCAACGTCTAAAGATACTTACACTTATTTGTTCCGGGTTGACGGGTGCACTGAATAGAGGCTCGAACTGAGGGCGTTGCACCGTGTCGGGTTAAGGACCGACGAGGGCGCGGGCCGGGGCCTGTGCGCGTCCGTCTCATGCTCGAAGGAGAGAAGTGTCACTTCTTTTCGTTTCCGTCGGTGGAGCAATAGATGTACATCCGACCATCTCGCGCATTGTTGGTAATCTTCGGATCTTCGGATCTTCGGATCTTCGGATCTTCGGATCTTCGGATCTTCGGATCTTCGCAGATAATCTCGCCATCGATCTGGATAGTATAACCGAAAAGGCGACCACTGGTTGGAACCCTGACGGGAAGAGCAAGGTGATTGCCGAAGCAGATTCGCGTTTCTCCATTTCGGGAACATTCGTCGTGCTTCTGCAAGGCGCCCAGAACTTCATGTGCATGCGACGCACCTGGTTCCCCACTCCAGTATCCTGAGATTTCTCCGTTGCGCGAAAAAAGAATATAAGCCTATTTGTTGGGTCTCTGTCGCCTGGGTCAAATCCTACAATGATGACCTCGCCATGGGTCACTACAAAGCACGAACCGTCGATATGGGTGACACCTCTGTGCATGAACAGACATGCTGTTTCGAATGCTTCCGTCCTGGCATTTTCTGCCGCGCTTTGAAGTGGTAAAATGGATAAGACGAGGATGACGACAAATGTCAGGAGCGCACGAAGTCCAGTCATCATCCGATTATTCTTCGTATTTTTCGGGGCGTCAGGCCGTGGATGTTGCCGCGTGCAACGGTCGGGAGTGCTCAACCACCTTCTCGAGCCGCCGAACAGCCTCTGTCGTCGGCCTGGCGGCTTCTCCCCAACTCGCCGCCTCGTAAGCTGCTACGGCAGCCTGTGAGCAGGCGTCGGAGCAATACAGGCTGTCTGGTGCCTGGGGCTCGCTTCAGGCCGGGTTGGTGCGCGCCGGTGGACGCGCACTTACCACGGATGGGCCCCGGTCTGCGCTGGTTGTCGCAGGTCGAACCCACGCAGACCCACGACACGATAGGTGTGCGTCCTGGTGGACCCTTCGATGAACGCAAGCTTGATGGGTTGCGGCAGCACGCATGTCAGCCGGTTATAGCGGTGCATGAGGAGTCCAAGGGCGGCGAGCTTCTTGCGCGTAAGGATGCTCGTGGACCCGTGAGGCACGAGCTCGCTGTTGAAAACACCAGGCCAGACGTAGAACCCCATCAGCCTGCCCTCCTCGTAGACCCGGAAGCCTGCGATGGGTGGCGGGGTCGCGGGCTTTACCTCGTGAACCCTGGCGAACTTGCTCCGTGGCAGGCACTGCACCGGCCTGACCTTGCCGGTGGGCAGGTTGTCTGGTTCGAGCAGTTCGGCCTTATTCTCGTGCATCAACACCGGCACGAGCCTGTGTCTGTTGAACTCCAGCCACCTGCGCACATGCGCCACGACAGGGTGGACGCGATTGTCATCGCGGATTTGCTGGAGTTTCTCGACAAAGCTGAGTTGGCGCATGTGCGCAGCATACACCCCTCCGTGCTAGTCGAACAGGCGAGGCCATAGCATTGCCGCAAGTGGTCATGCAGTGCGGTTGCGCCGCTTGGGCTTCTTCTTCACTCGTTCCCCCCGGGAAGAAACCATCCGGCCAGTTGAGCGCCTCCTACATCCAGCGGGGCAGCACGGCAGCCGCCGCAGTGTCCCGCATGGCGCGCACTACTCGCTGGAAGTCTCGACTACCTCGGGGCCGATAAAGCAGACCTAAACCTTAACGTTTCTGATCTGCCAAGTCAGAACTGACCCACACGGTCCTACCCCTAAAATCTAAAACTCATTTCAGTACCTGATCCGACTAAAGCACCCCTAAAGGCTAAATCTGGGCTGCTCACAGCGGAATACCCCGGTGCTCTGCTCTCCAGCGAGGGAAGCCTAGCCAAAAACCCAAGCTTCAAACGATCTAGCTTTCGGGGACAGAGCAAGACTAAGTCGGCTCTTCACCATCCTCCATCCGCGGATGGATTCATGTGAATCCTTGTTTGCTGCATACGCACCGGGCCTCCACCGGAACCGCAGTTAAGCTGTCCTGCCCGCGAAAGGTTAACGAGTTCGCCGCCGGCGCAGGCTGACCAACACCTTCAAATACTAGCGCGCTCATGGTGTCGTCGGACCTGTCGGCAGCAGGCGCCGGAATGTGTCCTCCGGTACCCGAAAGCCTTACAACAAGTGCCCTTTAGAAATCGGGCTGAACTTGCCTTCCTCCATGTTTTTCGGCGAGGTCGATCATCGACCGGGGAGTCGATCTAGAGCTTACGAATACGACCTCCAGACCACTGTCACGAAACTGCTCTAGACATTTGCCTATCGCGTCATCGATCCAGCTATCGCGGTTGCCGAAAGCTCCGCCTCCCAGCCGAGTAAGCAAGACTTTATTTGAACCGCCGCGAGCATGGTTAATCAAACCTGCCCAGAGTGTTGCCTCGTAGGCAGCTTCGAGTACTAGACGCGCAAAAGGTTCCCAAACATCTACACTAATTTCAGAGTATGCGACTGGAAGAGCAGAACAAAATGCCTGTGATACAATAAGTGGTTTTTCGGCTTGGACGTCTGTGACTTCGACATCTCTGTGGAAGCCTATTCTGAGCTTACCCTTCAAGTCTTCCAACTCGGCCTCAGTCATTGCACTAAGTACACTATTGATGCGTTCGAGATTGGATTTTTTTGGAAGTGCGTAACCGTTTTTCATCGGCAACAGGTCACCAGCGTCTGTCGCAAGCGAGGTCCCAAGTGCTTGCGATAGATCAGCTAATGTGTTGATTTGACGGTCTGCGGTTTGTCCCAGCCCTCCTGCCAGTGGGAAAAGATAGTTTCGATAAATGGTAGCCGCGCCGGCAGCAATAGCACATGCAGGTCCCTGTGTTCGGTCAAACGCATAACCTGACACACCAACTTCTGGCGAAACACCCGGACTCACCATTTCTAGCACGTTGAACTGCGAGGCTACTTGGAAAAGCGCTCCTCGGAACTGCGATTTTTGGTGTATTTTCCGTACATCACCCACAATATTTGAGACAGAAAGGCGACTTTCTCCATATTGGAATAAAGCGGATGCCCTCAGCTCTGCAAGGGAAGGCAGCTGCAAGTCTCCCACGCCAGTTTTCCGACTCGTAAAATGGGAACAGAGATGTCCATCTTGCACAAACAATCGCGATTGCGTGGTGTGATAGTCAGCTTCCTTAAACCCAGTAATCTCTTCAAACCAATCCATGAGTACCTCTGACCTTCCCCCGCGGTTAGGGCCGGTTTTGATCTGGAATCTTCCGGTTGGGTTTGAGTGTTGAGCGGCAGCGTGGAGACCGCAAGAGTCTCAAGCGCTGGCGCGGTGGTTTTCATCAGGAACTCCGTTGGTGACAGGTATCCGAGCGCCGAATGTGGGCGCTTGGTGTTGTAGTGATTTCGCCATTGTCCAATTTCTTCGCGGGCATGGCGCAGGGAGCGGAACCAATGCAGGTTCAGGCATTCGTCCCGGAACTTGCCGTTGAAACTCTCCACGAAGGCGTTCTGCACGGGCTTGCCCGGCTCGATGAACCGCAGGCGCACGCCGGTCCGCTCGGACCAGTCGAACATCGCCTTGCTGGTGCCCTCGGGCCCGTTGTCGAGGATGATCTCTTCGGGCAAGCCAACGCGATGGGCCAGATCATCGAGGAACCGAGCAACGCGAGCCCCTGGGATTGACACATCGACGATCTGGCCGGGACAGAACCGGCTGTGGTCATCGACGATGTTCAATACACGAAACCGGCGGCAGTCAGCCAACTGGTCGCTGACAAAGTCCAATGACCATCTTTGCATCGGCCTATCGGGCACCTGAGGTTCGACGCGATCCCGCCTGGGCAGTTTGCGCCGCTTCTTCGTGCGAACCTGTAAGCCATGCTCGGTGTAAAGCCGATACGTGCGCTTGTGGTTCACAACGAGGCCTTCCCGGCGCAGCATCGCGTGCAGGCGCAGATAGCCATAGCGCCGGTTCTCCGACGCCAGTTCTTTCATGCGCGTAACGGCTGCTTCGTCATCCTTGGGCATGGGGTGATACTGCTGCACCGACCGCGCGAGGCCGACGATCCGGCACGCGCGCCGCTCACTGAACCCGCGCTCAGTCATCAGAAAGCCCACGGCTCGTCGCTTCGCCATGGGCTTACCAATGTTTTTGCAGCAGATCCTTCATCGCGGACATGTCGAGTATCTGGTCCGCGACGATCCGCTTCAGCTTGGCGTTCTCCACTTCCAAGGCCCTCAGACGCTTGGCGTCGCCAGCCTCCATGCCACCGTACTTCTTCCGCCAGCTATAGAACGTAGCTGAGCTGATGCCGTGGTGCCGACAAATGTCATCCGTCTTCGCGCCAGCCTCGCTTTCCTTCAGCACGCCGATGATCTGTTCTTCTGTGAAACGCTTCCGCTTCATGGGTCTTCCTCCTTCGTCCATTCAAAGGTGGAAAATTCCAGTTCGCAATGGCCCGGATATCGGGGGGAAGGTCACCTCCGTCTTCATGTTGTCCCGTATGTGGCATGCTCATTGCATTCCCGCTCGATACCACTTGTCGAACAAAAAACGGTTATTTTTGAGAGACCCTGTGCCCACCCCCTAATCCAGCTCACCAGACCGCCCATAGTCTCTCAAAACAGTCTCTTGAAATATCTCTCTCACTTTGTATGACGAAACATGAGTTTTGAGAGGATTGAGCATGTTGATTGGATATGCACGGGTTTCGACCCAGGATCAGAAACCGGAGCTTCAACATGATGCTCTTGCCGCGGCGGGGTGCGAGAAGATCTTCACGGAGAAGGCTTCGGGAGCCAAGAGAGACCGCCCCGAGATGGCAGCTGCGATCGACTACATGCGTGAAGGGGATACCTTGGTGGTCTGGAAACTGGATCGCTTGGCTCGATCCATGAAGCAACTCA
This sequence comes from Lutimaribacter marinistellae, assembly GCF_042648365.1. Taxonomy (NCBI): domain Bacteria; kingdom Pseudomonadati; phylum Pseudomonadota; class Alphaproteobacteria; order Rhodobacterales; family Roseobacteraceae; genus Lutimaribacter; species Lutimaribacter marinistellae. Next base: position 159,338 of record NZ_JBHRXI010000016.1, read on the forward strand.
TCGAAACAGTAGAAGGGTTGGAAGCTCGAAACATTGGCTTTCGTTCCCTGACCGAAGCGATCGACACGACCACGCCAGGTGGCAAGCTGGTCTTTCACATCTTTGGAGGGCTGGCGGAATTTGAACGGTCCATCATCCGCGAGAGAACGCGCGCAGGGCTGGACGCAGCCAGAGCCAGGGGAAGAACAGGTGGACGACCCAAGAAGCTCTCGGAGGGTGATCTTAGAGCCGCCAAAGCCATGCTGGCTGATGCCAAGATTACCGTCGAAGAAGTCGCGCGTCAGTTAAGGGTCTCACCAGCGACCTTGTACCGGCATCTGCCGGCAGCACGGTCCCAGGTAAAGGAAGGATGAGGTTCCTGCTTTCGCAGCAGACACTTGAGGGTAGTAAATGGGAATGAGTGTGAGATGCCTCTGCAGTGCATGCGGCTACAATACTGAACTATCTCTCGGCAGCGGTCGGACGAACTACGACAACTACGTAGGATGGCCCGTTATTTGTGCTTCATGCAGAACCCTTGTCACGACGAATTACCTTGCCAAACCCCTTTCATGCAGCTCTTGCGGGTCGCAAGCGGTGGAACGTCTCGACGCGTCGACTGTGTGGGCAGGCGATGGCAAGAACGCACAGATCACGAACCACTATGTTCTGGGAGAGCTCTCTTACTATCCTGATGGGCATTATCGTTGCCCAAAATGCCACGAGTTTGAACTTAGGTTTGCCAGGGCGCCTCACATCTTCTGGGACTGATGGCTTGTGGTACCGAAACCAGCGCCCCGATGGGGCCAGGGCCAAGCAAAGGTGATCTTGGCTCTTGCAGGAGGTTATCACCATTTTTGGAAAATCTCAGGAATACTGCAGCTCCGAACGATCCAGTTTTCTGGGGGCAGAGCATTGGGTTGCAGTGTTTAGCGGCAGCGTGGAGACCGCAAGAGTCTTAAGCGCTGGCGCGGGGGGCATTGGGAACTCTCTTGGGGATGTAAGCGAGGCTAGGTCAATAATCGCGGTATTGTAACCGGCAAGGACCGAAGCGGTGGCTAGATGCAGGGCGAGGGTGGTTTTCCCAGCCCCGCCTTTCTGGCTGATGATGGCTATGGTTTTCATTGGTAACTGCTCGCTTTGCGTGTTTTCACGTCTTCACGTGTGCACACTACCACACCTGCATGTCTGCCAACATTCAGGTGTTCAGATGCACTGCACTTGCTGCAGGCAAGCCACAGGTCGCTGTTGTAACTAGACCGTCATTCCTGATCTGCTACGCTCCCGATGGCAGTCGGGGCCGTGTCGATGGTGCTGCGGCTGGACCGTCATTCCTGATACGATAGGCCACCTAAAAAACGATGAGCAAAGATACAAACTTGCCGGTAGCCATCGACGGGCACCTTCCGCATCAGATAACGGCTGTCTCCATTCTAGCCGGCATCGGCGCGCTGGAGCGCCGAGAGCTCTGCAGCCTGATCGCTCTGATGGAGAGCATCAACGCACTTAAGCTGGCCAAGGGTGCCGTCGAAGATATCGGCAAGCAGCTACGTATTATGCGCGAGGGAGAAGGACGTGATCTTGAGGAGCGCGGTCAGGAACTTGAGACCTCTTGTCTGACAACAAGTGTGTTGCGGCATCGTCTCCTGACACACCTTGCAACGGCACTTGGGGTGCCACCGATCCCGCCACTATCGGGAAAATCTGCGATGCAAATGGCGGCTGCTCTGGCGATCCGGGCCTCAGAAAGGCTAACCCCAGCTGTAGTTTCTGAACGCAATCGAAGAGCGAAAAAGCTTTCGTCAGAAGGGATGGGGGAACTCGCGGCCACCAAAGCCGCCGAAATCTACAAGTCAGCACGAGACCTTCTGAACAAGGAGAAGCCCCTTGCGTTCCCAGAACTCGTCCGCGAAGAAATGCTCCACATGCTTTCGAACGAGCAAGTGGTGGAGGCAGCCGCCGGCAAAGCTGATCCGGCGGTCAGGGAGGCTTTGGAGAAGACTCATGCTGCCGCGCAGAAAGCAATCGCTGTCGGTGGTAGCTGGGCCGTGTTCGCAGCGATCGTCGGGAATACAGGTTTCGCACCATACATCCTCGCCGCGCAGCTCAGTGCCTGGATACCCATGGTGAGTGGACCAGCTCTGGTGTCGCTGCTGGCAACACTTATCCACCCCGCGACTGTTATGGTCGGCGTGGGGGCGCTCGCGTGGTACGGCGTGGGCAAGGGGTCATGTGCAGTCCAAAGCCAGATTGCTGCACGCTTGTGCGTGATCCTGGCTATGTCCGGCACGCGAGACACAGAGCGCGCGCTTGCCAACTTCCTCAACGAAATGCGCCTGCTCGACAACGCGCCTGCCGCGGCACTTTCCCATCTGAGCAAGCGGGATCGCGAGGCCTTGCGACAGCGACTGGCTTTCATGAACAAGCGCCTCACACGGCGGCTTCCCGAGTCTGCCGGTCCACCTCCAAACACTTGGATTGCTCGTGCGGACTCCCACAGGCTTGGGCTCAATGAATTTGATGCCAGCAGTATCGGACTGATGACGGCCGGGGAGATGCTTTGGAGCGCTACTGCTATCGATGAACGTGTCCTAGAGGCCGCAGACTTTTCCCGAAGCGCAGATATTGGCGATCCGCTGAGTTTCGCGCTGCATGCTCAGGAGTTTGCGGTCAACGGCGCCAACTATGCATTACGAGGCTATGTGGCTGAACGTCTCGTTCTGGATTGGCTCGTAGCCGAGGGTCATGACGTTGCCCTCGCAGAAACCAGCAGCACTCCTGGATTTGACCTGATCGTTGATGGGAACCCTGTTCAGGTGAAGTGCGGGACAGAGTTGTCCAATCTCGAGGAGCATTTCGCCAGGTATCCGGATATCCCGGTGATCGCCAACGAGGAGCTTGCAGCCAAGGCAGCCGACTGGGGCGCATCGCAGCCCGGAGAGGTATGGGCAGACCTCGTGACGACATTGCCTGGTTTTGAGGTTGGCGATATCGAGACCCTGATTGCTGACACAATCGGGCATGCGGCTGTGCTGACCGATCCCGGCGTCCTAGAACTCGCGCTCTGGGTTGGCGCACTGCGTGGTGGCTTCGAAGTGGTTCGGGGGGAAATCCCTATTGAGGACCTGCCGGCGTGGCTCATCATTGACGGAGCCGCACGCGGTACTTTGGGTTTCGTTGGCGGCAAGGCCGGTGCGTGGGTCGGTCTCGTCACGGTCGGACCTGCAGGTACACTGATCCTTGGTCCAGCCGCTGCGTGTGCTGCCCTGTTCGGAGTCGGTGGTACGAGAGAAGCGGTAACTAGCCTTCTAATGAAGGACTGGCGCCGCGAACTCCTGCACAAAAGCAAAAGGCTACACGACGCGGTTGTCGAGGCCGTTGAGCAGCAGATCGAACGTCTCTCAGCACGTGCTGTACGAGTGCGAGTAAAAGCCGGAGAGCATGGTGAACTCGGTTGCTGGATGACGCGGCGCGCCGAGGATGATCTTGTTGCTGCCCTTGAAAAGCGATGGGATCTCGGCCCGGTACCGCGTAACGAGCAGGATGTCATCGAACTGGTCATTTCAGCAAGGCGTATGGCCCCCAGCAGCACACGGGTTCTTCGGGTAGCTAAGGCGGTGGAACGACGGTTAGGCGCACGTCCCGGGCTGAATGAGGTCGCCTTTCGACGGCCATTTGAGGCGGCGAGAAAGTGGGCGAAGGGCAAGAGGGATTCGGCACTCAACCGAGCACCCATCACGGAACGACACCAAGGCCTTCCAACAGAGAAATGAAGCCACTGCCCGGCTTTTGATGGCTAGTGCCGCTGCGGCTGGACCGTCATTCCTGATCTGCTACGCTGCGCAGCTACAGCTACACGCAACGTGCGCTGCGGCTGGACCGTCATTCCTGATCTGCTACGCTGGGTCATCCGGTAATGCCATGGTTTCATGGCACAAAACCAAGATGACCTAGCACGCAATATGCTTACATTTATCAAAATAGCACCAACTGCTCAGGATTTTTCCTTTGTGCTGCGCGGCCTTGGGCCGAATATCTCAGGATCAGTTCATACTGCCGGTCAGTAAATTGTAATATCTGAACCTCGCCTTTTTCGAGCATAGACGGTCACGCCTGCACCGTTCAGAAGATCGACCTGCAGAACAGCTTCGGTCAACTGGGTCGCACCGGTCACCATCTCACGGCTCAGGTGGCCATAGAGATCTGCATCGGTATCGAAGTCGAAGCTCTCCTGGGTGAATTCCATGAAGAAGCCCATCTTGGTGATCGAACCTTCACACTCCAGACGCTTGAAGCCGACACGGTTCACACGGCCACCAGTTTCCGACAGGGTCGGCAGACGGCTGGTGATCGTACCCACGTCACGGCTCGAACCGTAGAGGTTACCATTTGCGATGGCAGCACCGGTTGCGTCGATACCCTGATCGTTGACGTTGCGGTCATCGAGCAGCGGCACATACTGGTAGACCTTGATGGTCTTGCCATAGTGCTTGGGCCTAAGCAAGTCTTCTTCACAGAGGGTGGCCAAGGCTTTCTCCAGCTCGGGCAGGCCTGGAAGTCCTTTCTCCTAAATCTGAAAATTCTTGCCCACTACTGCCCGCTCCTTGTTAATTTTGCTTTTTTCGGGTCATAGACATACCGGGAAATCGTGCCGTCCTTTATCCGCTCGACGGCTTCTTTGATCGCGAACAAGGGCGCCAGGAACCATTCGCGCGGGACGACCGGCCGTCCAAACCTGTCCATGATCTCGATCTCAAGCCTAGCGGGCTCAAAGATGCGATGGATCAGGTTTTCGAGCTTGGTCCGGTTGATGTTGTAGAGCTCGTAGGTCGCAACGATCTCGACATTGGCCATCAAGAAGGTCGGCTGAAGATGTGCGCCCGCGATACGCTTATCAACGCTCATATTCGTCACGCCGATCTTGTGCACGAGATCGCGGTTTTCAGCGACAAGCGGATGATCGGACTTGCTACGCAGGACATAGATCGTGCCACTTGCCTCGTCCCCGTCGATCGTTTGATCGGAAAACAAGGGACCGGCGGTCGGTTCCGTGATCCGTCGCCCGGCTTCATCCTTGTTCAAGGCGCGTTGGAGTGATCGCATGAGCATGTTGCTCTCGGTGCCGTTGTCGAAAATCACGCGCAGGCGGGCATCCGTGCGCCCCTGGTCGGTGATCGTCGTCTCCCCCTTCTCCGCAACATACGCTTTCTGACCGCCGACGATAAAGAAGCGCCCCTTCTCGATCTCGGCTTTCATCTCGAAAGGCCGCGTATCGCGCAGGCCGCTATCGAGCTCCTTTTGCACCTGCTCAAAGAGAGGCTTGAAGGTCTCAAAGTCCTCGCATCTATCGCGACTGGCCACCTCGTCAGCGGCTTTCTTTTCTGCGGTCGATCGGACGTGCTTCAACTCAGTGATTGGTGGCGCTTCGAGCTCGATTCCTAGCTCGGCCAAAAGCGCATCATCGTCGAGCTCTTCGGTGTCCACCACGGCCGCTTGTGCCGCGCCACTGAGAAGCCCTGTGTCGTCCAAGGGCTCGACCAGCTCTCGGCATTCCCGAAGCTCGCGGATGCGATCTAACCGGACCGCATAGAGCCGCTCGAAAATGTCAAGATCTTCGCCGTGCTGCGGTGCGCGCCCGTGTTCCTCAGCGAAGCGCTGAATCTCTTCGAAGCCTGCGATAATGCGCTCTTCGCGCGGCGTGCGCGTGACGGCCTTCTTGGCTTCGACCTCGACGCCAAGCTCGGCCAGAAGCGCATCATCTTCTTCGGAGAACTCTCTAGCCATTGGCGGCCTCCTGCTTCATGCGGGCTAGGAACGCCACGCCTTCGGCCATCTTCTTTTCCCAGGCATCGGGAGATGTGATGGACGGCAACCGCCCCCTTTCTTGCTTGAACTTCACCGCGCGCCGCGCCAGGTCGCGCGCCTCTTTTGGCGTGAGTTGGACCTTCTTCGCCGAAATCACCGCCGCAACCTGCTTGAGGCTTTCCTCGCTCATGGTCTTTGCCAAGATTGAGTAAGCTTCGCCGAACGGGTTGATGCGGTCGATCAGGTCGATATCAAGCTCGCGCACATCCATCGCAAACTTGCGCACCCCATCGATCAACGCCGTGTTGCCGCTCACCTGCGCATCGTCGTCAGAGCTCGCAAGAGCGGCCTCCTTCGCTTTCTGCGTCAGGTTCAACGCGGCAGTCGCGTGCTGGCGCACGGCCTCCTGATCTTCGGCGTCGAGCTCAGGGAATTTCGCGCCGACGATCTTACCCATGCGCACCTGCGTCAGCTCTTCGGGTACGAGCTCTTCATCGAAAAGCCCGCGCTCGATCGCCGTCTTGTCCTGAACAAAGGCGGTGATGACCTCGTTCAAGTCCTCCTGGCAAATGCGCTCGGCCTCCTTGCTCTTAGGTTTGGCCAATCCCTTGATTTCGATCTGGAACTGCCCACTTTCCTCGCTAAACCCAATGTTTTCCTTGTCGGGGTCATAGCCGCCTTCGCCATAGTCGAAGCCTTCGACCGGACCGCTTTTCGGGGTCTTCGGGGTGAAGTTGAAGCGCGGGGCAAGAACCTGCTCCATCAGCAAGCTTGCGGCGATCGCCTTCAGCGTGTCGTTCACCGCCTCGGTGACGGCTGCTTCAGAGGCGTCGGGCTCAGCGATCAGGTTGGTGAAACGGGCGCTCGTCTTGCCCTCGGCATCGCGGGTCGCCCGACCGATGATCTGCACAATCTCGGTCAGACTGGCGCGATATCCGACCGTAAGCGCGTGTTCGCACCAAATCCAGTCAAAGCCTTCCTTGGCCATCCCAAGAGCGATGATGATGTCCACATGATCGCGGTTGCCTTTGTTGGCAGGGTCTTTGAGCGCACTCGATACCTTGTCGCGCTTCACCGCCTCATCATCGACCAGATCAGCGATCTTCAGAATCTTGCCCTCAGGGGTCTTCACAAGCTGAAAACCGGTGGCCGGATCGGTCCCTTGCCAGTCACCCAGGGCGTCGATGATGTGCTCGACCTCGCGGTGCTTGTCCTTCGTGCTCTCGCGTGAATTGACGTTCGGGATGTGTACGATCGTCTTCTCGTTCGGATCGAGCACCTTCAGGATGTCGTCGGCGTATGATCCTGAGTAAAAGAAGTAGCCGATATCGAGCGTTTTCAGGTATTTGTAGCCGTTCAACTGCTCGTAGTAGGTGTAGGTGATCGTGTCGAACTTCGCCTCGTTCTCGGGCAACAGGATCGGTACGGCATCGCCTCGGAAGTAGCTGCCTGTCATGGCAACGACATGCACGCGGTCGCGAGCGATAAACTCGTTGAGCTGCGAGCCAAGGATGCTGTCCTCGCTCGCCGAGACATGGTGGAACTCGTCTACGGCGATCAGCCGATCATCGAAAGCCTCGATCCCAAGCTTCTCCACGGCAAAGCGGAAGGTTGCGTGGGTGCAGACAAGCACCTGGTCGCCGCTTTCCAGAAACGCACCAACCGATTTGACCTTGCCGCCATCCGTGCCAGGCGAGTTGCAGAGGTTCCACTTCGGCGCGACGGTCCAATCCGCCCAGAAGCCGAACTTACTCAGCGGCTCGTCGTTGAAGCTCGACCCGATCGACTTCTCGGGCACCACCACGATCGTCTGCTTGAGCCCTTGGTTGTGCAGCTTGTCGAGCGCGATGAACATGAGTGCGCGACTCTTTCCCGAGGCAGGCGGCGACTTGATCAGAAGGTACTGCTCGCCCCGCTTTTCATAAGCGCGCTCCTGCATGGCCCGCATACCGAGCTCATTCGATTTGGTGGAACTACCGGTCTGGGCGTAGGTTACGGAAACGGAAGGAACTGATTTCAGTTGAGACATCTAGCTGCCCTCCTTCTTGACGATCGGCATCAAAACTGCCTGCCACCAATCCAAGACACGTTGGCACAGATCGAGCCCCACGCACCAACGCTCGGACGAGTCTTTGTCGTCGCCCAGGTCAATCAAAAGATACGGCGCACCGAAGGGACCAATGCCGTACGGGCCGACGCCGTAGCCCGCAACGCGCTGAGTGGAGTGGACAGGTCTCAGGTGTTTGAAACCGTTCGCGATCTGGCGAACGAGTACAAGATCGCCATTCTGCTTCTCGAAGAAAGATGCGACTGGATCGTCTAGTGGCTTATTTGGAAGACCAAGCTGTACCCGCTCCGATTCAGAGAGTTTATATCGCAACCAATCTGCCATATGGTTGAGAGCCAGTATCGCGGCAAACCCCTTCAAGACACTGTCTTCCTGACCCTTCAGATCATGCACAGCCTCTACACACAGAGCGAGATAGTCACTTACGGTCTCCATTCCGAAGAGTTGGATGTTCGATCGGCTCATGCCGCCCCCTTCTTGGTCATGCGGGTGTAGAGCTCGAATAGCTTCTCAAGGCGTTCGGTGTCGTTGCGGAAGCGGCGGCCGATGTAGATGCGCTCAAGGGTTTCGTCGTTGCGGTCGTGGGCAGCGCGCAGGTCGGCGGGCATCTTTTCGGGGTCGTAGAGATCGGCGATGGTCGCAGGGAAATGCGACTCGCGCGCTAGAAGGATGCCCTCGGCGCAGCGAGTTAGGTCTTCTTTGTTTTTTTCTGTCAGCTTCGCAACGGGAAAGGTATTCCATCCCATTGTATTGGAATATCGGAAGTCCGTCTTTAGACGCCCACATACGCTAGCAATCCAATGCAGGTGACATCGAGAAGAGAGGATTGCAAAATTCCAAATCTCGGCATCATAGAGCGCGAAGTTGGGTGCATTGACGACAGCATCTCGCTCGAAACTCACCGGAAGCCAATCTCTGCGCTCGGAAGACACTGTAGGGATCATTATGACTCGATCCGCGTCAACACCTGTAGAATGTTCAAACCTATGGGGTGTTTGGGAGAGTACTTCCCTGGTATTTTTCTTGGTGCTTTCTAGACGAGAAGAACGCACCGCATCTATTCTGCGTCTAACTTCTGGTATCCTTTTGGCCGCGTCCAGTTTGTCGTCATTGATCACAAGACAAAACCGATCAACACCGCGAATGAACTCTTGGGCTCCGGTCAATCTTCTAATCAGCTCTTTCGCCTCTGGGAAATTTTCTCTAAGTCCAGCGGCTTCGGCGGGGGTCAGAATTAGATGTCCACCATCTGTCAGATGATTGCCGCGCCCCATCACTGCTTGACCACAACATGGTTTGCTTAGCCGGTCTACATAACGGTCAGGGCCTTCAACGAGATATGGGTTTATTCTAGAGACTGACTTTACGATATCGCCGTCAAAGATACTTTTAACACCACCACTTTTTGCGCGAATTCCAACAATAATACAAATCACACCAGCATTATGTGCCGCATTATTGGCCCACTTAAATGACCTATGAGAGAAGAATATTTCCAGGTTATCACCCAAAACTATAGGCCATAGCGAAGCAACCTGCTGTCCTTGGCAAATTGAGTTCGTCGTCACAAAGGCAAAGGATGTGTCAACTAATCGACTAAATTCGGCTGCCTTATAGAGCCATCCAGCTACGTAATCCAAGTTCTTCCAATTGCTTCCATACTTTCCGAACAGCGCTTCAAGGTCTGCCTTTTGCGCCAGTTCTTGGCCGCGACTGCCAATGTAAGGTGGATTTCCGCAGATGTAGGTCTCCCCGCCTTCATTCTCGAAGTCGATCTCGGCTTGGTCGACAGGTGACATGAAAAGATCGTCGGAATGGTGTTTCACGCCCGTACCTGTCGGTGGGCAGATACCCAACCAATCGAGCCGCAAAGCGTTGCCACAAGTGATCCAGTTCATGGCATCAAGCGGCAAGAACTCGGCAAGCGCTTCCTTCTGACCGCGATAGGTCACGTCGCACTGATACTCGGCGATTATCAGCGCTAGGCGCGCAATCTCAGCTGGAAAATCTCGAAGCTCGATCCCTCGAAAGTTCGTCAGAGGAATTTCGGTACGCCGCTCAGCCTCGCCTCGTCTTTCGTTGATCTGGGCCTCAATCGCGCGCATTTCCTTGTAGGCGATAACTAAAAAGTTGCCTGAACCGCAGGCAGGGTCAAAGACTCTAATTTTAGCCATGCGATTGCGCAGGTTCAGCAGCTTGCGGGGATTGCCCCCCGCTTCATCCAGTTTCTCGCGCAAATCGTCCAGAAAGAGCGGATTGAGGACCTTCAGAATGTTCGGCACGGATGTGTAGTGCATCCCCAGAGCGCCACGCTCCTCATCATCGGCGACGGCCTGGATCATCGAGCCGAAGATATCGGGGTTGATCTTGGTCCAGTCGAGATTGCCGATGTGGAGCAGGTAAGAACGCGCGATCTTCGAAAAGCGCGGCACGTCCGTCCCGCCAGAAAACAGCCCGCCATTGACGTAGGGAAAGACATTGGCCCAACGGGGGATGCCCGCGCCGCCGCGATCGGCCGTCTTGGTGTTCATGGCCTTGAAGAGCATGCTGATCACCTCGTGGGTGTTCGAGCTGTCCTTCTCGCTCATGCGCTCGATCGTGCCGGTGAACTGATCTGCTTCGGTGAAGATGTCTGTGTCTTCGGCGAAGAAGCAGAAGATCAGCCGCGCCATGAAGTGGTTCATGTCATGGCGGCGCGCGGCAGTGCCCCACTCGGGGTTGTCCTTCAAAAGCTCGACATAGAGGCGGTTAAGTCGCCCCGTCGCCTTGATATCGAAGGCGCTCTCACGGATTTGCTTGACCGTGCTTATCCCCGCAAGGGGCAGGAAAAACCCGAAGTGATCGGGGAAGTCGCCATAGGCGCAGGCGATCGTCTCGCCCGTGGTCAGGTCTTCGGCCTCAAGATCGGTGCCATCGGTGGCCAGGACGAATTTCGCCTTAGCCTTGGCGGTGGAAGGGCTCGCCTTGAGCTGCGCCAGGGTGGTTGTGACCTCCCCTGCCCCGCAAACCTTCAGATGAATGTTGTTAGTCTGAAGAACGCCGCCCTGGTCGGACTTGTTCGACGCACCCGCGCGCAAGCGCTTGATCGTGGCCGGCTTGTTGCCGAAGGCTTCAAGAAAAGCGAACGGGAACTCTTCTGCATCGAACGGCTGCTCGGCCAATGCCGATATGGCTTCCTCGATCTCAACAGCGTTCATCCCTGAATTCCCTCACTCGGTCGTCGTTTTTATTTTTTGGAATAGTAACAGGCGGTTATCGCCTACGCACTCGCAAAACTTGGTTCAAACAAGAGCTATCCACACGCGCAACTGCATGTTTGCATGCAATGCGCGTTGAAGGCGCATTACTGCACGCCCAGCCCTCCTGGTCAGACCAGGCGAGGCTGATCATCGCGCGGCCGCGTTGCATAGCTGGCACTTGTCGGCAGCTTGCGGATCGCCGCGCCTGTTTCCTGATCGGCCACGGCCAGATCGAACTGCGCTTGCAGGTTGATCCAGAACTGCGCGTCGGTGCCGAACCAATGGCCAAAGCGCAGGGCGGTGTCGCCCGTGATGGCGCGCTTGCCGCCGATGATCTGCGAAACGCGATTGGCGGGCACGTCGATCTGACGGGCGAACTCGGTAAGCGTGATGCCAAGCTCTTCGAGCTCGTCCTTGAGGATCACGCCGGGATGTACTGCACGTTTGAACATGGCTTTCCTCCTTTCCGTTAGTGGTAGTCCACGATTTCCACGTCTGACGGCCCTGGGTCGCTGTCTGGCCAGGTGAAGCAGATACGCCATTGCTGATTGATGCGGATGGAGTATTGCCCTGCCCTGTCGCCACGAAGCGCCTCAAGCCTGTTGCTGCGCATCATGCGAAGATCATCGAGAGACGTTGCCGCGCTGAGAATAGCGAGCCGCCGCTCTGCCTGATCGGCAAAGCCTTGGAAGGTTTTCGCCATCTCACCGTTCGCAAACTGCTCGGTCTTTTTGTCTCTGTAACCCAGGATCATCGTTGCCTACCAAGATAATCAATGTGATGCGTTACGTCAAGCATCACGACCCTTGACCACCTTTTCTAAGCATTTTCCCCTGTATTCATCTTACACCCCAAGGGGTCGAAGCGCCGTCCTTTGAAAGCATGGTTGCATGCAACGCGCTTTGCATTGGAGCCTCGGCGTGAGTAGAGCTGATCTGCTTTCGGAGCCGTCCCTTGCTTGAGCCCGAAAAATGAACAGCAAGGTTCCTGGTTCAAGGGCGCGTAGCGGGAGCGGAGCCACGCGCAGGATGCGTAAGCATCCGAGCATGGCGAGCACCCACCCCTTGAAGCGGGGTTCTTGATGGTCTTAGGGCTCGATCAAAGCAAGGACGGCCTCTTCGACAAGCACATCTGCTTTTGGTGAGTCCTGAAGCCTCTTCTCGTGGCGGGGGGGGGGGCGCGGGTTCGCCCCATAGGGACGAAGGGGCGCATATTGGTTATTGGTGCCGGAAACGCCAGAGGCGCTCAGCGGGCCGCACCGGATTCAGTAATGCCTGCGCCGGTCTTTACGCGGATTCTTTTGCCTGCCGCGCCTGGCCTTGGCCTCCTCCAGTTCGCGACGCGCCCGGATGGTCCGAGGGTGGTCTGGGCCGTAATGGGCCTCGGTGCGCTCAAGGTGCTCGCGGGCTGTCTGCTCGACCGTGGCGTTCTCTTTGCGCCATTTGGTGTAGTGGGCCTTCACGCGACAGTTGTCCGAGCATTAGCGCGCATGTGCCACTCCCATCGCGTCGAATGGCTCGTGGCGGTGCTCGCAGCACCAGGTGCCTTCGACAACACGGCAGGCGACATTCTCGACCCTTTGCCAGGACCAGGCGTTGTCTGGATAGCTGCGCCCAGGCACGATGTTGCTTTGGTCTTCTCGATAGGGCGGGCACTTGCTAATGTATCCGATGCGCCCGCGCTCGTCGATGACAAGCATGTCCAGAACCAGCGGCATGGGGCCCCCGATGAAAACCGTTAACGCTTTAAGTATCAGTCGAATGGTCTGCGGTGTCAAAAAGCGAAATGGGCGCTCAAAGTGTGGTTACAGAGGACGCGTGGGCAAGGTGGGTTTGCGGACTACCGGCAAACACTTACCACGCCGCAGCAGCTATCCCCACCGCGTTCGTCATAAATCGTCCTGCTCCTCCACGTTGCCGGGCTAGTGGGTTGTGCCGACGCTACCGTCGTCGGCGGGATAAATGAGCGGAATAAGAGGGGGGCTTGTATACACACACCGCAGAGCAGGAATTCCCCCTCAGAACTCTACAATATATACCCCCCCTCTCACTTATTTTATATATAGGGAAGTCCGTTATTTTGTTGGACCAGAGCGGCCTGAAAGCCGCTCTCACTTGTGCCCGCGTTTGAGGCTTACCGTCCATCACTTATCCCCCAGCAAAGTTGGAGCGCGCACCGCGCAGCACGAAATGCACCCCTGCATTTGTCTAGTTGAGCCTTTTTGCACCTCGCACTTCATAGCGGGGCCATCCCGACAAATTCCTCACCGTCGGAGTGCTGCGCCGAGGGGAGCGCCACACCCATCGACACCTCGTCGTCGTCAACACTTGGCCGATACGATCGCCCCGCCTTCTTCCCTTCACCTTTCGCCGGAATGACCTTCTCCTCAATCGCGTTGATACCAAGGAGCGACTGGATCGCACGGGTCCGCCGGTCGCCGCCAATTTTGCGGTGGTCGGCGCGGTTGATGTGCGTGAGCGACGCCCATCCCCGGTGCTTTGGCGCCTGCTTCTCAATAAGGCCCAGGATATATTTTTCGTCCTCGGCGTCCTGCGACCCGGCAAGCTCGGTGGCAACAACATTCTCCCACAGCTCCACGCTCTCCGTCGCAAGGGCAATGCCCCAGCGCGCGTGATCCAGCGTGAGCGACACACTCTCTGCAACTTCACGAGCAACGGCCCAGTCGCCCAAAGCGATTATCCCGGCAATCTTCAACGCGTTCTCGAGCGCCCGCCCCCAGATACCGTCGGCCCCCTCCACATTGTCGCGCTTACCGGACAGGCTGTCCTGTTTCATGCGTTCAACATGCTGCCGGAACTCATCCAGCTCGCGTATCGCCTCACCCGTCGGGGTGATTAGCATCACGCTGTGCTTGCCGTGGTCGCCAGTGAGCATTGTCTTGGGGCGCACCATCCCCGGCGGCAGAGGCGTTGCAGGGCCGCTGGCAATACAGGTCGCGTGCTGTCGGATGCGCTCCAGCCCGGCCTTGATGGCATGGCTCAACTGGGCGTCGCTCTGTGCTTCCTCGGTAAGCGGGATGGACTCGGCCATGTTAGGCCCACGAAACAGCGCCCACCGGCTCAGCTGCCCGGAGGTAACATCACCAGGCTCGATGGCCTTGTGTAATGTGCTCGGCGTTGTCGCACCGAAAAACACCAGGAACGGGAACGACACCGACGGGATGCTATCCTTGGCACTCTTGACGGTGTGCGGCTCGGTGGAACCGAACGCCAGCCCATACAACTCCATCAACAAGGTGAACGCAGCACGCTGCGGGTTGCTGTCGCTGGCGCGGATATACTGCAGAACGATCCCGATTTCATCCTTGGTCCACAACACACCACCGCCGATGTTCTCGAACAGCGGTCGCAGCAATCCGAGGTTCGAGCCGACATTGCCGACACGCCCCATCCTGGGATTCCCTCCGACCCCACGCACAGCCAACCCAATCGCATCGTTCTTCCCGACAGTCGTGCCAGCAACGAGGATGGACTGGAGGTTCAGCGCAGTAGGCGCACGCGTTTTGACAACGAACCGGTGGGCGGAGCACGCAGCCACGCAGGACAACGCCGCAGGCAGGAACACCGTGTCGGTCTTGGTCCACGCCTTCATTGCAGCCTGCCGGATGAGCATCCCGACCAGCCCCGGCGGCAGCTGTTTCAGGTGGGTCTGCTTCGGGCAGCCGCTAACAGGCGCAGAGCCGCCCGTGGAGGGCATCTGAGGGGGTTCTGGTGCCTTGGGTGGCTCTAGAGACTCCTGCGACTCAGGGGCGCTTGAATTGGCCTCCAGACGCGCGGCCTCGCGCCCCGCCACACCAGCCGACAGGTCGTCGTTGAGGTCGAACAGGGCCAGTACCCGTCGCTGGTCTCCCGTCAGCTGCCCGGCAATCTCGGCAATCTCCTCAGCATGGCGCTGTGCCTCCACCTCCGCAGCGCGTTCGCTTACCGACCGGGCATGACGGCGCCTGAGTTTGCCGGTAAGCAAACCCTCCTCCTTGGCCTTGCTGTGGATGGTGCCAGCGCCTCGGGTCCCGCGCGCAGTCTTGCAGCACACGTACCACACATCGCGCGTTGTGGCTTCATCGTATTTCGAGCTGCCCTTGGAGAAGGTGTCAAACGCGCTCTCACCCCAGGGACCGAGCTCTGCACCGGCAGCGGCGAGGCCCATGAGAAACCAGCCGTCCCAGCTGTAGTCGTTCTTGAGCCCCCTCAGCAGTTCGGCAGTCAGCTCCGGGTCTGACGACTTCGCCCCCAGCTTGCTTGTCTCACCGTTCCCGACACCGTCCAAATCCAGTGCACCCCGCTTGTAGCCCATCTTCGCTGCGGCCTTGAGAATTGCTTCGCGCAGCGTACCCAGGTCCTCCAGCGTTGCAACAGGCAGCGCATCCAGCGAAGGCAGGTCGGAGGGCCAGCGATACGGCTTGCGGGTCTGCGGTTGGACACCCCAGACAACAGCCTGTTTCCCGGTGCCCAGGACCTCGACAAGGTGAGCATCCTCGCCGTTGTAGATACCGACCCGGCTGGATGGGATTGGCGCGCCGACCACCTTGAAAAGCGCAAGGAACTTGGGCTCGCGTCCGTAGCGCAGCGGTGCAGTTGGGTATTTTTCGGTTACGATTTGCAGGGCCGCAGCCGCCAGGTCGTTGCCGGTAATGTCTACATCCAGCGCGACCACTGTGCAGCCCATCTGCATTCCGATGTTCGCTCCCCAAGTGTCCCAGGCGGCAATGTCCTGCTCGGTTGCCTCGTGCTTCTGCCAGTTGCCCATACCAACCCATGCGTTCTGTCTGGTAAGCTGTGCGGGCGACTTGCCCATGCTCTTGGGGTCCAGCGCGCTCTTGGGGTGGATTTTCCCGTCCGGCGGCGACACGGGGATGAGGTTGGTGTATCCAGCGTCCCACAGGAAGCGGAAGGTTTTAGTCTTGGGGTTCTGCGCATTCATGCGTCGTATTTCCTCTAGGTTCTTGCCCCTCGAAGCCCGACGCAGTATTCGTCGAGCGTTTGCTTTTCGTGGGGCGGCACTTAAGACCGGGGGTGATATCCCGGACACGGGACGGGGGTCGCATTGCGGTCCCCGTTTTCCGTATCGGGTTACACCGAATGACTGTCAGGCGGCCTCCCCGCCCTTGTGAGCGTTGCAGCTGCCAGGCTCCCAGGGCTCACCCTTGCGCATCGCCTCGACGCTTTCCCAGCGGATACGGCGGCGGGTGCCGACCTTGTAGCTGGTCAGCTCACCCGAATTGAGCAGTGCGTAAATGGTTGTCAGCCCCACATTCAGCTGCTCGGCTGCCTGCTTGGGGGTGTAGTCGCCTTGGAAAGCCATCATGCAACACTCCTCTCGCCAGCGCGCAGCGCCTCGACGCTTTCCCAGCGAACCCGGGTGATGCGTGGTGCCAGGCGGTAGGATTGCAGGTGTCCCTGCCCGATAAGCTGGTAGACGCGACGGGTGTCGCAATTGAGCTGCTCGGCAGCCTCTGCCACGCTCAGATCAGCGCGGCGGGTCGGGAACGGGGTCCTGTTCATCTTCGCCGCCATTTGGGATTTGGTATGGAGACGATTCTCGAGCAACGCCGAGGGGGATGCATAGGGGACTTATTTGGCAGCAGGGCTAAGTTACTGATTTGAATAAATTCTTTTTTACACACAGCGCGTGTGGGTGCTATGGGTTCCGTTTCGGGTTTTTGCACCTCCGTTTCGACCATTCAGCAACCAAAACGGAACTCCTGTTTCCGCCCTCGCGTGCGTCGTCGAGACCGGCCCCCAGGTCGTTGTTGCGGTCCAGCCCGAACAGCTCCACAGAGAATGCCCTGCGGCGGTCAAACTCAATACACCCCCGTTCGAGGTGCTTGTTTCCCCACAGGCTACCAGTGAGGGCCTTGTCCACGAGCTTGCCCCTGCCACGGTTGTCGGTGAACGCTCCCGGGTTTGCCGTGACCATCTCGGCAAACTCCTCGTTGACCACCTCGAAAGCCTCTCGCCTGGACCCGACAACGCCCTGGCGCAGCAACTCGGCAACTCGAAAAACGGCCTGCCAGCGAAGGTGGTCCATACGCGCCTTGTGGGACAGAGGTGTCTCGAAGCCGTTCATCCCACCACCTCGCCCGCCTTTCGCTCACCCGCCTTTCGTTCGCTCAGCTCGACAACATTGCCACCAGCCAGCCCGTCCAGGTGGTCGGCCCATTTCTGAATCCACTCGCGCGCCGGGCCGTTGAGCGAGGCAGCCGTGTAAATCGCGTCAATCGGGTTGCTCGGGCGATGGTTGCTCACCCGGTTGCGCAGGTCCTCGTTACACCCCTGCTCGGCAAGCCAGGTCAGGCACGCCTTGCGGATGATATGCGTCGTGAACTCGGGGTTGATCCCGTGCTCCTCGCGGGCGTTGATAAGCGCCTCCTGCACACGGGCCGTGGAAACAGGCTTTTTGCGGTCGCGCAGTTGGGGGAAAACGAGCGGGCTGGGGTTGTCCTTCTGCGCCTCTTCGGCAGCCCGCAGCAGTGCCACGGCCTGCGTTGGCAGCATCACCAAGTGCGCGTCGCCGTTCTTGGTCTTGGCAGCGGGCTGGAGCCAGGTTTGCGCATCCAGGTCAATCTCGGACCACTCTGCCCCCATGACCTCGCCAATTCGCGCGCAGGTCAGCAGCTGGAGCTGCATCGCGTCGCCATGCTTGATGTGCGGCAAGGCACGAGCGTAGGCTCGCAGGTCAGACAGCCCGGGGTGGTATTTCTTCGGGCGCGACTTCGGAACAACGACCTAGACTGCTGGGTTTGGCGTGTCCCGAGGTATCCAGGGCGTGTCCGGTGCCTTATCAGCCCGGTGTGCAGCCGTCCTGGCCGCAGGCAGCGGAGTCTGACCGAGCGCAACCCGGAACATGGTGCGCACAGTGCTGCGCAGAATCTCGGCCTGCCGCGCGTTCCCGGCTGCAACCTGCGCACTCACCAGCGCCTGCACATCCTCCACGCTCACATCGACAACGGCCTTGTCGCCCAGGGCCGACACCACAGCCCGCTCCAGCAGGAGCTGGTCCTTGCGTGCCGACGATTTCTTGCGGGCCGCGTAATAGTGGATGAACCGCTCGCACAGCTCCCTGACCGTCAGCTGGTCGGGTGAGTTGCCAGGCACCTCGCCCTTGAGCCGGGCTGCCCGCAGCGGAGCCCATGCCAGCCGGGCTTCTTCAACCGACATTTCGGGGTAGTCCCCCAGGTGGTGCTCGGTCTGTTTCGTGGAACCGGGCGGCGTGAACCTGTAGAACCACATCCGGCGGGTCTTGGTTGCGCGCATCAGCAGCCCCGGGCGGTCAGGGTCCAGGATGCGGTCGCCGGGCTTGGCGTTGCGGTAGTTGAGGTCGGTCAGCCCGCCCCTGCGGCTGCGGCTGGCTATCTCGAGAGCGTTTTGGATGGCGGACCGGAGTTCGCCGCGAACCGGCAATGCTGCAGCAGTTTCCAAGAGTTGTCTCGCCTGCTCACGAGGTGGTAGATTGTCCATAAAACAGTTGCCCCCTTTCGGGCGTCTGGAGTGATGACAGCCCCCGGTGCTTGGTCGTGCCGGGGGTCTTTTCGTGCCCCGAGCTGGTAGGCCGCAATCCGATTTCATCACGATTGCATCACGATTGTCTAGTGAAACTCACAAAAAAGGCACGAAAAGCGGCGAAGAGAAAGCAACCCACCACACAGCGTGTGTGGGTGGCGTATCCCCAACGAAATAGTGTTTGTTGGCCTTGTTTTACTGGTGGTTCAGCCCTTCCTCAGGCTGTCAAGCAGGGCAAAATGAACAACGAAAGAGGGCGCTGTCATGGCGCCCTCTTACAAAGATCGGATTGTCTGGGAAAGACCTACATCCGGTTCATCAACTGGATCACACCGAGGCTGGCGTTCCGGTAGCCGTCCGGGCTGGAGAGTTCCTGCCGGATGACCTCGGCCAAGTGGTTGGTGATTCGCACCTTCTGTGTCAGCCCGCGAGCCTCGGCCTGCAGCGCCTGCTTGCCGCCAAAGGCATCGAGGTCGGCCTTGACCGTCTTGGCGGGCATCAGCAACTCGCCCGTGGCAGCATCCTTGAGCGCCATCTGGAAGGTGATCGCGTGCACGCCGCCGGTCGTGTAACGGGCCTTCTCCGTCAGTGCGTGGAATTTCTCGACCTGAATATGCAGATCGGCCTTGATCGGACCGTTGAGCGGAGTAACCCCGCGCGCCATTGCATCCTGAACGATCTTTTGCACCTGCGCGTGGCGATCGCCGATCGGATCCTCACGCCAGACGATATCGCCGCGCGGGATGTAAGAATTCGCCTCGGACACTTTCAGCGAACGCGGAACACTGACTGTGACGGAATTGATGCTGACAGGTGCCGTTACGGCTGTCGGGAGAGATACCGAAGACGTCGTCTCGGACTCGAGCCGGCTGACAGACGGGCCGGGGATAGCCACTTGCCCCACCGCAGCCTCTTGATAGGTTCCGCGCGGCTGGTCGAGCAGCGCGTAGCCTGCCGGTGCGGACACGGCACCGTCTGGCAGCGCTTCATAGGGCATGTTACGTGTCGGCACATCGACCGAAGAACATGCCGAAACGGTAGCGGCGAGCCCCATCGCCATGACGATTCGCACCATTTTCATCGTTTCTCTCCTCGAACTGGGTTGAAACCACCCGAATTTCTCTTCTTGAGGATGAGTTTTGTCCCCCAAATGAGGCAACTTTTGGACAAATTAGGTGCCTTTTCAGGATCGTTTCGGGTTTGGAAACGACAAAGAGGCTCAGTTGCGGGTCCGCGAACGCCAGCCCCCCCGACGCCGCGGCGTTCCGGCACTGACCAGCCCCTGACGCAAAACCTCGGTCATCGGGTGATCTGGACAGTCAATGCGGTAACGCTCGTGCAACTGCGCCAGTGCGCGCGGCTGATCCTGCGAGACCGGCAGGCTCAAGGCCCAGTCAAGGAAAATAGAACGGCACTCGCCGTCGGTGATGCCTTCGATCTTGTAGGCTTCCTGAATCAGACCTTTCGGGTCGAGCGGATCATTCGATCTGGCCATTTTCTGCCTCTGCCAACGCCGCCGCGATTACGGCCGCCGCACGTGCGTAGTGTTCCTCCAGCGCGGCCTCGAGCGCCTGAACCTCTGCGAAACCGGTCGTACGGCACAGGAAGTTCGCCCCGCCCTCGCCGATCTTGTCCGCTTCGATCACCTTGCCCGACAGCAACCGTGCCGCCGTCTGTACATCCCAAAATAGCGTGTAGGCTTCATCGAGGACCGTCCTGTCTGCGTCATCAAGCCAGCCCGCAGCGACCGCCCCCTCGAGCCCGGAGGCGACGTCGCGCTCCGCTTGGCCCGAAAGCAGTGCGCCAGCTTGGGCCACGAGTTCGATGTCGAGCATGCGCCCCGGCCCGGTCTTTGCGTCCCACACACCTGCCGGCGTCTTGGCCGCCGCAATGCGCGCCCGCATTTCGGCAACCTCGTGCAACACCCGCTGGCGGTCCGCGGTCTTGGCAATCAGGTCGGCGCGGAAGGTCTCGATATCATGGGCCAGCGAAGGCTCCCCCGCGACGACACGAGCGCGCGTCAGGGCAAGATGCTCCCACGTCCACGCCTCGTTCACCTGATAATTGGTGAAGCTCGCCCAGCTTGTTGCAACCGGTCCCTGGTTTCCCGAGGGACGCAGACGCATGTCCACTTCATAAAGCCTTCCCTCGGCCATCGGCGCGGTGAGCGCGGTAATCAAGGCCTGGGTGAACCTTGCATAATAGGTTCTCGGGGCCAAAGGCCTTGGTCCGTCGGACATATCTGCGTCGCCCGGATCGTAGATGACGATCAGGTCGAGATCGGACTGCGCATTGATGCGCGCCGCGCCAAGAGATCCCATACCCAGGACAGCCGCGCCCCTGCCCGGCGGCGCCCCGTGCTTTAGTGCAAATTGCGCTTCGACCTTGGGCAAGACAGCGGCGATGACCGCGCCGGCCAGATCGGCATACTGCTTTCCTGCTGTCGCCCCGTCTATCAGGCCGCGCAGATGGTGTACGCCCACGCGAAAATGCCATTCCTTTGTCCAGCGCCGCGCGGCGTCCAGCTGGTTTTCGTAATCCCGCTCGGCGTTCAGCAACGCGTCCAGTTCGGTTCTGAGAGCCTCACCACCGGGCCATTCTGCAAAGAACGACCCGCCGATCACCGCGTCGAATACGGCCGAGTTCCGGCTGAGATGACTGGCAAGCGCGTGGCTGGTTCCGACGATGTCGATAAGCAAGTCGATGAGCTGAGGATTCGCCTCGAAAAGCGAAAACAACTGCACACCGGCGGGCAGACCGCGCAAGAACCCGTCGAGCGCCAGCAATGCCTCTTCGGGTTTGGCGGTACGCGCAAGGCGGGACAACAACTCGGGTCGGAGCCGTTCGAAAATGCCCGCACCGCGCACCGAGCGCAGCGCCGGATAGGTAGGCCAACGTGCAAGGATCGAGGCGTCGAATTCCACTTCGACCTGTTCAGGTTTAGGCACGGCGCCTGCATCGGGCGCAAAGAAACCTTCGGTCAGCTCGTGCACTTCGGTCAGACGCCGTGCAAGGTCTTTCTCCAAGGTCTCGCGATCGACCCCCATAAGGCAGGCGACGCGCTCGATGCCATCGGGCGTCTGCGGGACACGATGTGTCTGCGCGTCATGGACCATCTGGATCCTGTGTTCGACCTCTCGATGCGCGCGGTAGTGATCTGTCAGCTTTTCGGCCACGTCCCGCGGCACCCAATCCTTCTCGGCCAGCGCAACCAAACCCTCGACGGTACCGCGCAGCCTTAGATCACGATCACGACCGCCCGCGATCAGTTGCCGTGTCTGGGTAAAGAACTCGATTTCGCGGATACCGCCGCGGCCAAGCTTCATGTCGTGGCCGGGGATCTTCAGCGCGCCGCCGGTTCCCTTGCTCTCTCTGATGCGCAACCGCATGTCGTGGGCGTCCTGAATGGCTGCAAAGTCCAGGTGCCGCCGCCAGACGAACGGTCGAAGCGCATCGAGAAAGCGTTGACCCGCTGCGATATCGCCGGCGCAGGGCCGCGCCTTGATATAGGCTGCGCGCTCCCACGTGCGGCCGAGGCTTTCGTAATAGGTTTCGGCCGCAGCCATCGACATGCAGACCGGCGTAACCGCAGGATCGGGACGCAAGCGCATATCGGTGCGAAAGACGTAGCCGTCACCGGTCTTGTCACTCAGTGTCGTACAGAAGTTCCGCGTGGCGCGCACCATCGCTTGCCGCGCGTCATGAAAATCGTCGGGGTCGTAACGGCTTTCGTCGAAAAGTACGATGAGGTCGATGTCCGAGCTGTAGTTTAGCTCATGCGCGCCCATCTTGCCCATTGCCAAGACGAACAGGCCTGCTGCGGTCTCGACGTCTTCCTCGGTCATGCCTGGAAGCTTGCCGCGCCGGATCAGTAAGGCAATCTCTGCCTTGGCGGCCATGTCTACGGCCAGCCCTGCAAAATCCGTCAAGAGCCCCGTGACCCGTTCCAACGGCCACGCGCCGGACAAATCGGCAAGAGCGGTCAAAAGCGCAAGACGTCGCTTTGCCTCACGCAAGGCGGATTTCAGCTGGTCAGGAGACGTTGCGCGCAATTCGCTCCAGATCCCGGCAACGGCCGCGTCGGGATCATCGAGAGCGGCGGCAAGCCAGCCGGCTTCGCGGTCCACAAGGCTTTTCAGGTAAGGACTCGACCCCGCCGCTCCTTCGATCAAGTCAGCTTGGTCCGGCTTGAGGTCCGGGACCGCCGCGATGGCTTCCTTTCCCAAGGCAGGATCGAAGGGGCGTGGAGTGCGGCGGATTTCTAGACGCTTCGACATGGACAATAGGTGCCCCTCCCCGCTTCCCAAGGTCAATACAACAAAGCGCTCGTCGCGTTGCTCTTTTCCGTCGCGCGACCTAGGTTCCGGTACAAATCAGGAGGGAGAGATGAGCAAGAGCCTGAAACGCGTACGCGCTGCATTGGAAGACGCCGGTCTTTCCATCGAGGTTCGTCAGACGGACAATGCCCGCACGGCCGAAGACGCAGCCCGTGCTGTCGGGTGCGATGTGAACCAGATTGCTAAATCGATCATCTTCTGGGGTGAGCGCAGTGATGCGCCGGTTCTGTTTCTGACCGCAGGCGGCAACCAGGTAGACACTGGTCGTGCTGCCGAAATCGCAGACGAGAAATTGAGCCGCGCCAAGGCGGATCGGGTGCGTACGACGACCGGCTTTGCGATTGGCGGCGTGGCGCCGATTGGACATCTGACGCCAATACGCGCGTTTTTCGACCCGAAATTGCTTGAGTTCGAAGAGGTATGGGCCGCCGCGGGAACACCGCAGCACGTTTTCGCGATTTCTCCCAAGTCACTGGTTGAGTTGGCCGGAGCTCGCGTTGCACCGTTTACTGGCGATCCATCAGAATAACAGGCGCAGCAGCGCGGCGATGATCTGCCACCATAATAGTGCGCCGATCAGCACGCTTGGCAGTAACCACCATCCTGACGTCATTCGCACCTTGCGCATCCTCCTACTCGCACCAGGCCACATGCGATTATTCGCGCCCGTATGCATGATAACCCGGTTCAAGGGAAATTGTTCATCAGAATGGGTCATAAGCTTTAACTAGGACTGAATCACACACGAAACAACCTTAAGGTGTTTTGTGAGCGAATTTTCTCTCATTCATTGATTCCGCCAAGATGTAAATCTTTTTCACATCCCCCTTGCAGCACCGAACCGACCACCCCATTTGACATAATGTGAAAGCGATTTACATCCCTGAACCGGAGAGACTCAAATGACGACAGTGACGCATACCGTTGCCACCCCCTCCAACCCGGGCTGGCTGCACCGCGCCGAAAGCTGGCTGGATGACAAGGGCAAGGGCGCCTGGATTGCAGCAATGGTCCTCGGCTTCGTCTTCTTCTGGCCCGTCGGGCTGGCATTTCTCGCCTACATGATCTGGAGCAAACGCATGTTTTCGTCCTGCAAAAGCCGTAAAACCTGGAACCGGACCGGAATGAGCGCGATGCGCACCACCGGCAACAGCGCCTTCGACGCCTACAAGGCCGACACGCTTGCTCGCCTTGAGCGCGAACAGATCGAGTTCGAGGAATTCCTGAAGCGCCTGCGCGACGCCAAGGACAAGGCCGAGTTCGACCAGTTCATGGACGAACGCACCAAGACCGACCGAGACGGCGATGACAATGCAGCCTGACCTTTCCCAGCGGTCCCCCTATGCGGGGGCCGCACCCTACCCCGCCGGAGGCGACGCGATGGCACACCTGCCGGACCCTGCCCACCAGCCCGAATTCTATGCGACGGTTCCAACCAAACGATTCTTTGCGTGGATATTCGACACGGTGGTCATCCTGTTGCTCAGCCTGATTGCCGTCGTTCTGACCGCATTTGTTGGCGCATTCGTGTGGCCCGTTCTCTATCTCGTGGTCGGCTTCATCTACAGGACCGCAACCATCGCGAATGGATCGGCCACATGGGGAATGCGTTTCGTCGGGCTGGAACTGCGAAATGCCTGGGGCCAGCGGATGGATGCTGGCCAAGCCATCGCACACACTGCCGGTTACACGATCAGTATGGCGATTCCCGTCCTGCAGGTGATCTCGGTCATCATGATGCTGACCTCATCCCGCGCCCAAGGTTTGACCGATGCCGTGCTGGGAACCGTGGCCCTTAACCGTCGCGCCGGTCGCTGACACCAAAGACAGCGGCGAATAACGCCGCGTCACTTCGGGCCGCTTGGCCCCTTGGCGGGTCCCCGACGCGTTGTTATCCTCGACGGAGATCAATGACGGGACCCCCAATGCGCCACACGCTGCCAATAGCGCCGCAATTCTACGTGACGGCCCCCCAACCCTGCCCCTACCTCGAAGACCGGATGGAGCGAAAGCTGTTCACCGCGCTTCAAGGTGAAGGGGCGGACCGCCTGAACGACGCGCTGTCGCGGCAGGGCTTTCGCCGGTCGCAGAACGTACTGTACCGCCCGTCCTGCGCAGATTGCGCTGCTTGCCTTTCAGCCCGCGTAAACGTCTCTTCCTTTCGCCCCAACAAGAGCCAACGCAAGACCTTGCGCCGCAACTCCGGTTTGGAACGTCGGGCAACCTCTCCATGGGCTACGGACGAGCAGTATGAGCTGTTCCGCCGCTACCTCGATGAACGCCACGCGGATGGTGGCATGGCGGACATGGACGTTTTCGAATTCGCCGCCATGATTGAAGAGACCCCGATCCGCAGTCGTGTCATCGAATACATCGACGGCAACAGCGGCGCGTTGACCGCGGTCAGCCTCACCGACGTCCTCGAAGACGGTCTGAGCATGGTGTACTCTTTCTACTCGCCTGACAGGCAGCAGGATTCACTGGGAACATACATGATCCTTGATCATGTCGAGATCGCCCGCGAGGCCGGCCTCCCCTACGTTTACCTGGGCTACTGGGTCCCCGGCAGTTCCAAGATGGGGTACAAGGCACGGTTCTCGGGTCTTGAGATCTACTACAAGGGCGCGTGGCGGTCCGTGCACAACCCGGAGGCCTATACCGACGTTGCCCGCCACCCGCTCTCGACAGATCCGATCGCCGAGCAAGTCGCAAATATCAGCCTGCCCGACCGTAGACCGACACGCGGTCAGAGTGGAGTTTGACGGACCATGATCGCGACGGTGTCGCGGACATGGCGGATAATGCAAAGGGGGCCGCAAGGCCCCCTTTTCGGTTCCGTATCCTGATTTGAGGTCAATTCGGGATAAGTGCCGGCACGATAGTCACGATCGCCGGGAAGAACCACAGGATCGCAAGGCCGACAACCTGGATGATCACGAAGGGCAAGACACCGCGGTAGATATGCGCAGTTGTGATTTCCGGCGGAGCGACTCCCCGAAGGTAAAACAGCGCAAAGCCGAAAGGTGGCGTCAGGAACGAGGTCTGCAGGTTCACTGCAACCATGATCGTTACCCATTTCGGGTCGAAGGATCCGCCGTAGATCACCGGACCGACGATCGGGATCACGATGTAGATGATCTCGAGGAAATCGAGCACGAAGCCGAGGATGAACAACACCAGCATCACGATCAGAAAAACCGTGAACTCGTTGTCAAAGCTTTTCAGGAACTGCTGGATGTAGTGCTCTCCCCCGAAAGAGATCACCACGAGGTTCAGAAGCTGCGAGCCAATCAGGATGGTGAAGACCATCGAGGTCACCTTTGCCGTCTCGCGAACTACCGGCGTCAAAACGCCCGCAGAGAACAGAACCCAGCACGCAAACAGAAGTCCGAACAAAGCAAACAGGTAGGTGCCGTAAGCTGCGATGAAGGCAATCCAGGTTTCCACAGACACGTCGCCCTGATTCACTCGCAGGTCGAAGTTGACCCCGATCAGCAGGCAGATGATGATTGCGAACGTGGCCCAGAGGATGATCTGGCTGGAACGGTCCTGCTCCTGCAGCTTGCGATAGGCTGCAAGCATGATGGCCCCACCCGCCCCGAGCGCCGCAGCCGGTGTCGGGTTGGTGATTCCACCAAGGATCGACCCCAGAACAGCGATGATCAGAACCAATGGTGGGAATACCACGCGGATCAGGTCGTTCTGAGCGCAGCGTGCTGCCGCCGTCTTACATCCCCACAAAGCGATCAGGATCGGGATCGCGAGGATCAGCCAGGTTGCGCCAGACGACGTCGTTGGCCCGATCGCAAGGATGTCCAGAAGCAACACCAACACGAGGCCAAGCGCACCTATGATAAGCGGACGGGAGTCCGCCGAAGGTGCGATGCCCCGCCCGAGGATCAGCGTCAGACCCAGCAGAACAACGATAACCGTAACGCCCGTTCCGATCGGCGCCGCGTTGGAGATCTTTGCCGCCTGCGCCGCGGCGATCTCTTCTTCGTTCAGGCGCTCGGCGGTTGCGACACCTCCGGCCTCGTCGATCTCCTGTTGTTCTGCAACGGCACGATCCCAGGCTTCCTGCCCGTGAAGTTCAATCATCGACGCCCGACACTCGTCGGATACATTGGTGCGCAGGCTCGCGGCTTCGGTTGCCTCGGAGAAGCCCGACACCGTGATGTTCTGGCTTCCGATGATCCCGACTTGTCCAAGTAGAACGGCACCCACGATCAGGCCGACCGGCGCGAACAGGAACCATGTGAGGCCTTCGCCCCGTGTGACAGGCTCGCCCGATCCACCATCAAGCTCGACCGCGGGGGCCTTGCTGGGATTCAACAGTGCGAAACCGAATGCGTAGAGCGCGTAGAGAAGAGCCAGCATGATCCCCGGCAGCAGTGCAGCCTGGAACAGCGTTCCGACGGACACAACCGCCGGTTCCCCAAGGTAGGTAAGCGCGTCTGAGCACCCCGCTTCTACCGCACGAGTTTCCTGAGCGGTCGAATAGAGATCGCCTGCCAAGGTACCCAGAAGAACAATCACGATCGAAGGAGGGATAATCTGTCCAAGTGTACCCGAGGCCGCGATGACCCCCGTAGCGAGTTCCGGCGAGTAGTTGTTGCGAAGCATCGTTGGCAGAGCCAGCAAGCCCATGGTCACAACGGTCGCGCCGACGATCCCGGTCGAGGCGGCGAGGAAGGCGCCCACGACGACGATGGACACGGCCAGACCGCCTGGAAGCGGCCCGAATACGCGCGCCATCGTGGTCAGCAGATCGTTCGCGATCTTTGAGCGCTCGAGCGTAATGCCCATGAGAACGAACATCAGGACCGCCAGCAGCGTCTCGATGGACTGGCCCGCCAGCACGCGCTCGTTCATGCGGTTAACGATGAACGAAATGTTCCGATCCAACGCTGTCTCCCACCCTTGCGGGAAGACAGGCTCGCCGATGCGCGGAAGTTCCGGGTATCGGAATATCGAGATCGAGTCCGGCCGAACGCCCGAATTGACGAGGTCGCGATACATGGCCGAGGAACTGTCGATCGCCTGATGAATCAGCAGTCCCGCGCTGTCGAGTGCGGCGATGATCCCGAATGAAATGACACCGGCGCCGCCGATGGCGAAGGCCACCGGAAAGCCGGAAAGAATGCCTCCGAAAAGGCAGATGAACACGATAATGAGGCCGATTTCGACGCCATCAAGACCGAAGAGCATAGTCGTAGTCCCTAAACTTAATGTGCGCCTTCATAGGCTTCTTCACCCTCGCCGAGGCTGTCGCGGTCCAGATACTTGCCCGCGCTCCCCTCGCCCTCGACGAATTCCAGGTAGGAGCGGTAGAAAAAGGCGATCGCATGGACGAAGACCATTCCAGCAAAGATCACCAGCAGAATCTTGAACAGGAAGTAGGCATTGAACCCATTCGGGCTGAACCCGATGGTTTCCACGTTCCAACGCATCGCGCGCGATTTCATCACCAGCCTGTCAAGCGTGTCGCTGGCCGAAGGCTTTGGTACGATCAGGTGACGCCACATGAAATACCAGCCATACATCCAGGTAATGACGGCAGCGGGCATCATGAACAGAAGAGACCCGAGCATGTCGATCACGCGCTTGGCACGGTGTGAAATACCGGAATAGACCAGATCGACCCGGACATGCCCGCCCTGCACGAACGTGTATGTACAGCAGAGGCAAACGACCATGGCATTGTAAAGCTTCAGTTCTTCGGCGAACCAGCTGATATCCATCTGGAACGGGATACCGAGGCCGAAAGACATGTCGGGCCGGGCAAAGACACGTTGCATGAACACGATGACGATCTGCTGGATCACCATCAGAAGGCCCGCCCAGGCAAAGAACCGACCGGTTGTATTGGCGAAACCTTCGAGACCGCGCACCACACCCCACATGAAACGATGCGACCAGAGCCCGACGGCCGTCAGCACGAGAAACGCCGTGAACACGACGAAGAAGAACTCCACCGATCCGCCGTAGTAGACGAAGCGCATGACCGCTTCCTTGTCCGACCAGTCGAGCCAGAGCGATGGATTTGTGACGGCATAGCCGAAATTATAGAACGCCTCGGCGATGTTCGACAGGACCCAGATCAGTCCATTCCACAAAGCTCCGAGGACAGAGACGCTGCTCTCTTCCTGCATGGGTCCCCCACTTGCAGCATGTCACGGGTCGTCGGTCCTGTCAGGTCGCGAGTCCCGAAACGGAAAGAATCCCCCGCCCGAAAGCGGGAGATCCGGTCGATACCCTGCGGGTCTTAGCCCAGAACGCGGTCGCGCTGTGCGACATAGGTGCCGGACGAGGTGGCGAGCCACGCCGAAGACGCCTTCATCGACGCCATCGCGCTGTCGTAGACCTTCTTGTAGAGGTCGTCGCCCAGGTTCTCTTCATGCACTTCCTGGCTGGCCTTGCCGAACGCATCCCAGACAGAGTCGGGGAATTCCATGATCTTCACGCCGCCGGACTGCAGGCGCTGGAGTGCGGCACCGTTGTTGGTGAGGAATTGTGCGAGGTTCCACTGGTGGCACTCGGCTGCAGCGATCTCGATGACCTTCTGGTGCGCGGGTGACAGGCTCTCGAACACTTCCCGGTTGGTAGCCACGGACAGACCTGCTCCCGGCTCGTGGAAGCCTGCGGTGTAGTAGGTCTTGGTGATTTCCTGGAAGCCCGCCTTTTCGTCAGCCCAGGGACCGATCCACTCTGTCCCGTCGATCGCGCCCGAGGACAGGGCCTGGTAAACTTCGGAACCGGGGATATTCTGAACAGATGCGCCAAGCTTGCCGAGTGCCTTGCCGCCAAGGCCGGGCATACGGAACTTCAGGCCGTTGAAATCGTCAGGGCTGTTGATCTCTTTCGAGAACCAGCCGCCTGCCTGCGCACCGGTGTTACCGCCCAGGAACGACTTCAGGCCAAAGATCTGGCCCAGTTCATCATGCAGCTCCTGACCGCCATCGTGGTAGTACCAGTTGGTCAGTTCCTGCGCCGTCATGCCAAAGGGCACGGCGGTGAAAAATGCATAAGCCGGGTGCTGACCGACGAAGTAGTAGTCTGCACCGTGATACATGTCGGCCTGACCCGAGGTCACGGCGTCGAAAACTTCGAACGCGCCAACGAGCTCACCGGCGGCCTTCAGATCAACGGTCAGCGCGCCATCGGTCATGGCGGTGATGTTGTCGGCGACACGCTGTGCCGAATCATGCACGCCCGCGAGGCCACGCCCCCACGTGGTCACCATGGTCAGCGTGCGGTTGCCCTGCGCGTAAGCCGGTGCCGCAAGCGCAGTGGCTGCCGCGGCCGAACCGCCCAGTGCCGAGGTTTTCAGAAAAGAACGACGATCCATAAATGGTCCTCCCCATATTGGTCATGCCCGCGCTCTCGCCACGGGCGGATCGTTTCGAGTGGGCACACACTAACGATCCGCACTTGGCTGTGAATACCGACAACTACGTAGAATGCCCAAAAATCTGACTTTGCCCCTGAACGAAGGCCGATCTTCGAGGCAGTTACAGCGTTTCGTTCCACTCGATGCGCGAAAGGTCTGGTCGGCACGACCCCGCCAAAAGGACACTCGGGAGCGAATCACGCGCTGCTCTTTGCT
Source organism: Lutimaribacter marinistellae (assembly GCF_042648365.1). Classification (NCBI taxonomy): domain Bacteria; kingdom Pseudomonadati; phylum Pseudomonadota; class Alphaproteobacteria; order Rhodobacterales; family Roseobacteraceae; genus Lutimaribacter; species Lutimaribacter marinistellae. The sequence continues at coordinate 189,892 of NZ_JBHRXI010000016.1, forward strand.
TTCGGCCGCGTATTGCGTAACGATTCGCATCATGCCTATCGCCCGCTCTTTACGCCTGAGCTATGCCCAGAAGCTGTCGCTGATTGCGGCCATCCCACTGGTTGTTGCCGTGGCGGCAATCGCTGTCTTCGTGACTTACGAGGCACGCGCCACGGCTGAACGCGAGATTGCGGCGCTCGAAGCGCGCCTGATCGAGGCCAAGCGCGCGGAACTGCGCAACTACGTGACCCAAGCGCGCAATGGCTTTGCGCATATCTACGGTCGCGCGCCACATGACGACGACGTCGCCAAAGCGCAGGTCGCGCAGATTCTTGCGGCGATGATCTACGGCAAGGACGGGTTCTTTTTCGTCTATGACTATGACGGCACAAACCTCGTCAGCCCCAGGCAGACCGAGTTCATCAATCGAAACTGGGAAGGTTTGACCGACAGCAGCGGAACACCCGTGGTCGACGAGTTCATCCGTCTCGCCCGCCGTGGCGGCGGATGGCACAGTTTCATGTGGCAAAAACCCTCGACCGGCGAAGAGGCGATGATGATAGCCTATGTCGTCGGCCTGCAGGACTGGCAGTGGGCCGTCGGCACCGGCGTCTTTATCGATGACATCCTTGCGACCGTTGCCAATGCGCGGGCCGAGGTCGAGGGCCGTGTCCAGCGCACCTTCCTTTACATTGGCGTCATCGTCATGGCGGCTTTGTTCATCGTCTTCGTTTCAGGCATGCTCTTGAACATTCGCGAACGCCGCCTTGCCGATGCCAAGTTGAAGGATCTGACGCAGCGGGTTTTCGATGCGCAGGAAGAAGAACGCGGCAGGGTGGCGCGCGAATTGCATGACGGGATCAGCCAGATGCTCGTCGGCGTCCGATATGCGCTGGACAATGCGCGTCGAAGGCTGGCCCGGGGCGATCACGCGGCAGCGCAGGCCCCGCTAGACAAAGGGATCGAGCATCTCGGCACGGCGATCACCGAAGTCCGCCGTATCAGTCGCGACTTGCGCCCCGGTGTCCTTGATGATCTTGGCCTCGGACCCGCGCTCAAGGCACTGACCGACGATTTCAGCGAGCGCACCGGCATCGCGACCGAGTTCGCGACCGTGCCCTTCCGCAACCGGCTCGACCACGACTCCAAGATCGCGCTCTACCGAATAGCGCAGGAGGCCTTGACAAATATCGAGCGGCATTCGTTCGCCACCAACGTCAGTATCGACCTTCGCGGCCATACGAAGGGTGCCACCATGCGTATAGCCGACAATGGTCGCGGCCTTCCCTCACGCAATGAACAATCAGGAGCGGGACTTGGCCTGCGCAACATGCAGGAACGCATCGAACAGCTTGACGGCACCTTGCGCATCCTGTCATCACGCGGCGCGCAAAGCGGCACGGTGATCGAGGTTTCCTTGCCGCTCAGCCATCTTCTTCCGCCGGAGGAAGACGCCACACCGAAACGAAAGGCCGCGCAATGAACCCCGCACCGACCCGCGTTCTCATCGTAGACGATCATCCCATGGTGGCCGAGGGAATCCAGTCGATCATGGAAAGCTATGACGATGTGGAAGTTGTCGGTACGCTCGGGACTGGCCGGGAAGCCGTGGAACAGGTGGACGGGCTCGCCCCGGACGTGATCCTGATGGACCTGAACATGCCCGGCCTTGGCGGCCTCTCGGCGACCGAGATGATCCTGGAGCGCCGCCCGCAGACACGTATCCTGATCCTGACTATGCACGACAGCCCGGAATACATCTCGACCGCCCTCAGTCATGGAGCCAGTGGATATGTCCTCAAGGATGTGCCCACCGACGAAATCAAGCAGGCAATTGACTCGGTTATGGCCGGCGAGAGGTATCTTTGTACCGGTGCGCGCGGCTCGCTGGCGCCGAAAGGCGAAAACGCGCGTGAGGCGCTGACCGGGCGCGAGCAGACGATCCTGCTGCAACTCGCGCAGGGTAAATCGAACAAGGAAGTCGCAATCGCGCTCGACATATCGGTGCGTACGGTCGAGACGCATCGCAAGAACATAAAGCGAAAACTTGGGATTTCCTCGACCGCCGGGCTTACCCGCTATGCGCTGGAACACGGGGTGTTGCAGGGAACCGGTGTGGGGTTCTGATCCCGTCGTCATCCCCCCTTGAATAGGACGCGGCAGACACGATTTACCGTTTCTGACCTTTGCGGAATCGCCATGCCCTACATCCTGATCCTCGCCGGCCTTGCCGGTCTCGTCCTCGGGGGCGAACTGCTTGTGCGTGGTGCCGTCGCACTCGCCCGCCGGGCGGGATTGTCCCCTCTGGTGATCGGCATGACCATCGTGGGGTTCGGAACATCCCTGCCCGAATTGCTGGTTTCGCTTCGGGCCGCTCTTGATGGGGCGCCCGGCATCGCGATCGGCAACGTCGTAGGGTCAAACATTGCGAACATCCTGCTCATCCTTGGCGCGGCGGCTGTAATCTCACCGCTTCGGACGCGATTCGAACTGCTGCGGCTTGATCTCGTACTCGTACTATTGGCAACACTGGGATTGTGGCTGATCCTTCTGGACGGCGCTGTATCGCGCATCGATGCGGCGATCCTGCTGGCCGCTCTTGCCGGCTTCCTCTGGAACGGCCTTAGCCGACAGGCCCCTGCCCCTTCTGCACCCATACTGGAACCGGAACCGGCGCAATCCGCCTGGAAGGCGATCTTGATGGTCGGCACAGGTCTTGTCGCGCTTGCGCTCGGGGCGCAATGGCTGGTTCAGGGCGCCTCGGAACTGGCCCGGGCCGCTGGCCTGTCCGAGGCGGTGATCGGCCTCACAGTGGTGGCCGTCGGCACCTCTTTGCCGGAACTGGCGACTTCGATCGTTGCCGCGTGGCGTCGGAACGCGGATATCGCGCTTGGCAACGTCGTCGGATCGAACCTGTTCAACATTCTCGGCATCCTTGGGATCACCGCGTTGATTGCCCCGATTCCCGCGGCCCCCCGGTTCGCCGCAACGGACGTCCCCGTTGCGCTTGCGGCAGCAGTCGCGTTGGCGTTCGTCTTGTGGCGAAGCGGCGCGATAGGACGGCTTATTGGGGCCGGTGCGCTCGTGACCTACTCGGCTTACATCGTAATTCTGGGAACGAGTGCGTAGACGCCGCGCTCGGCTCTACGCAAGCTAGACCGGCGAAGTTCGGAGCATTTGCGCAACAAAATGTCGCAACGGACGGCCTGAGGGACAGATTTTCACAAAACCTCGTACCTTTCGCTGTTGACGCCCCCTCGCACCACTCATAATGTCCGCTTCAGACATGAAGGGCCAAGACCTATGACCACTCTAATCGTACTTGTAGGATACATGCGCATGGGCCGGTGACGGTAAACCATACCCCTACCCATGCGCCCCCGTCTCACCGGGGGCTTTTTTATGTCAAACGTGCGATGCAAGCGAAGAGACGATGTCCTGGATGGAGCAAGACAGATGACACGTGAAATGACCGGCGCAAAGATGGTTGTCCAAGCCCTCAAGGATCAGGGCGTGGACACGGTATTCGGGTATCCTGGCGGCGCCGTTCTACCGATCTATGACGAGGTGTTTCTGCAAAACGACATCCGCCACATCCTTGTGCGGCACGAACAGGGCGCAGTGCATGCCGCCGAGGGGTACGCACGCTCGACGGGCAAGCCTGGTGTCGCGCTCGTGACTTCCGGGCCCGGCGCGACCAACGCGGTGACAGGTCTGACAGACGCGTTGATGGACTCGATACCGATCATCGTTCTGACCGGGCAGGTCCCAACTTTCATGATCGGTTCCGACGCCTTTCAGGAAGCCGACACTGTCGGCATCACCCGCCCCTGCACCAAGCACAACTGGCTGGTCAAGGAAACCGACAAGCTGGCGTCGACGATTCATGAAGCGTTCCACGTCGCAACCTCCGGCCGCCCTGGCCCGGTGCTGATCGACATCCCCAAGGATGTGCAGTTTGCAACCGGTGAGTATCAAGGCCCCAAACCGTCGGCGTCGCACTACCAGCCGCGGCTCAAAGGGGATCTTGAAGAGATCACTGAGTTGGTCGCCGCGATGGAGACAGCCAAAAGGCCGATCTTCTATACCGGTGGCGGCGTCATCAACTCGGGACCCGCGGCAAGCCAGCTTTTGCGCGAACTGGTGGATGCCACCGGCTTCCCGATAACCTCGACCTTGATGGGACTCGGTGCCTATCCGGCAAGCGGCAAGAACTGGCTTGGTATGCTCGGCATGCATGGTCTCTACGAGGCCAACATGGCGATGCATGACTGCGACCTGATGATCAATATCGGCGCCCGGTTCGATGACCGCATCACCGGTCGTATCGACGCGTTCAGCCCGGATTCGATCAAGGCCCATGTCGACATCGATCCCTCCTCGATCAACAAGGTTATCAAGGCGGATATTCCCATCGTCGGCGATGTCGCCCACGTGCTGGAGGATATCCTCAAGATCTGGAAATCGCGCGGGCGAAAAACCGACGCGGCCAGCGTCAAGAAGTGGCAAGACCAGATTGGTGAATGGCGCAAGGTCAACTGCCTTGCCTACACGAACAGCGAGACCGCTATCAAACCGCAATACGCCCTCGAGCGCCTCGAAGCGCTTACCAAAGGTCGCAATCGCTATGTCACGACCGAAGTGGGTCAGCACCAGATGTGGGCCGCGCAGTTCCTTGGCTTCGAAGACCCCAACCGCTGGATGACGAGCGGCGGCCTCGGCACGATGGGCTACGGAACCCCCGCTTCCATCGGCGTTCAGATCGCACATCCTGACGCACTGGTGATAAACGTCGCTGGCGAAGCGTCGTGGCTCATGAACATGCAGGAAATGGGGACAGCGGTGCAGTACCGCCTGCCGGTCAAGCAGTTCATCCTCAACAATGAGCGCCTCGGCATGGTTCGTCAGTGGCAGGAATTGCTTCATGGAGAGCGTTACAGCCATAGCTGGTCCGAAGCTTTGCCCGATTTCGTCAAGCTCGCCGAGGCTTTCGGAGCCAAGGGGATCATTTGCAAGGACCCCAAGGATCTCGACGACGCGATCATGGAAATGATCGAATATGACGGCCCGGTCATCTTTGACTGTCTGGTTGAAAAGCACGAAAACTGCTTCCCCATGATCCCATCGGGCAAGGCGCACAACGAGATGCTGCTGGGAGAAGCTGAAACCCAAGGCGTCATCCAGGCTGGCGGTGCGGTTCTGGTCTGACGCCATTCAGTAACATCGTGGCCGTTCGACGCGGCGGCCCGTGACATCCATTCTGAGAGGGACGCGCATGTCTGCCCTACACATCAAGAAAGGCTCCTCGAGCCACTCCGCCTATAACCTACGCCCCACATTCTCCGATGTGCAGGAGCGTCACACGATCGCCCTGCTGGTTGAGAACGAACCGGGCGTGCTGGCACGCGTTATCGGCCTGTTCTCGGGTCGCGGCTATAACATCGAAAGCCTGACCGTCGCCGAGGTAGATCATACCGGCCATCTCTCGCGCATCACCATCGTCACGACTGGTACGCCGCAGGTGATCGAGCAGATCAAGGCGCAGCTGGGGCGGATTGTTCCAGTGCATGAGGTTCACGACCTGACGGTCGAAGGTCCATCGGTCGAACGCGAATTGGCCATGCTCAAGGTGGTGGGCGAAGGAGACAAGCGCGTCGAGGCTTTGCGCCTCGCCGATATCTTTCGCGCCAACGTCGTCGACAGCACCCTGAACTCTTTCGTGTTCGAGATCACCGGCGCGCCCGAGAAGATCGACGCCTTCGCTGATCTCATGCGCCCGCTAGGACTGATCGAAATCGCAAGAACGGGCGTCGCCGCTCTCCTGCGCGGGGATTGAGATCGCGCCTGAGCCGTATCCTCAGGCAGAATTGGCTTGATCGCCTTTAATCTCGGGGGTCTGTGAGTGTCTCGTTGTACGGAACGGGACAATGTCGGCCCCGGTAGGATCGATCGGCCAAGGCGCACAAGGCATTGCCATGTCAGCGGCGTCATTGAGCGTTGCCGGCAAGCCAGAAACCTTGGCCAGGTCCATGACCTCGACTTCAGTGGCAATTCGCATTTGCCCTGCGACCGTCACATCGAAACGAACCCAATCGCCCGCTTCCAAGCTTTCCATTGCGGTTGCACAGTCACCGCGAAAATATGCCAAATCACCGTGATCTTCACACCAGATTACGGCATGTCGGTTATCGGTGCCGCACCATAAGACAATTCCGTTCATTCCTGCCCCAAGCCTCTATTCCGTCCGTGTCGGGAACATTGCAAGTCCCGAAAACGTGCCCTTTTGGCTGCTACGCTATTGCAATCCGTGAACCAAAAGGTAGCCTCTCGACGCGCTTTCGAGACGGTTTCGAAGCGCTTCAGTGGCAAGTGTTTGTTTTTTGATACACCTCAGGGTTGCCGGCATGGGTTCCCTTTTTGCTTTTACTGACTGAAAGAACCTTCCAGAACAACATGGCCACGTCCCAGCGGAACAGAACACGTACACCCGCAGAGCTACGTAGCATGTTCGGAGAGAACCTGAGACGGCTCTCGAGGCGCTATCGCTCTATATCCGAACTGTCCCGGCAACTTGGTGTGAACCGAACCCAGTACAATCGCTACTTGTCAGGAGAGAGCTTTCCCCGACCGGACGTCTTGGACAAGATCTGTCGGTTCTTCGATGTCGATGCGCGCATTCTGCTCGATCCGGTAGACGAGATCGGCAACGACGACGATCTTCTCACCGGGCCGGTCCTGCAGGAGTTCTTTGGACCCGCACTTCGGGAGTTGGACGAAAAGACTTTCCCCAGCGGACTGTTCCGTTTCAGCAGGAAAAGCTTCCTGCGTTCCGATCAGTACGTGATCGGGATCGTCCGCGTGTTTCGGAAAGATGGCGCCACGTTCATCAGGGGGTTCGAAGTCAAGGACGCTATGCGTCAACAGGGTTTGCCCACCTCGGCAAAAACACGAGAGTTTCGTGGCTTTGTGACACGGCAGGATGACGGTGTTGCCTTTGTCGTTTCCCGGCGCAACGGCCTGACCTGTTCCTTCAACTATCTTTCTCGGGTCACTTCGTTCGACAACAATTTCTGGGTTGGTTACGTGTCGAGAACAACCCGTGAGCACGCCATGGGAGGTCGCGCCACCCGGATGGTTTACGAATTCCTCGGAAACGACATGGCAAGAATCCTCGACGCGGCCCGCACCACCGGCTTCAGCGATGAGGCTGGCCTTCTACCGTTCCACCGGCGTCTGTTGAAACCGGAAGAACCGTTTCGCTGAGTTCAAATCACGATGTCGCTGCAAGAACGCCTGCCGTCGCAGTCAGTTCGGACGTGATGTCGTCAAGATGCTTTGCTGTTGCAAACGGGAGACTCAGCCATGTCAGCAAGCATTACGTCGCTTCAGGATGTCCGCCAGCCCATCGAAAACGCGCATGGGCTTCCCAATGCGCATTACATCGACCCCGCAGTGCACGCCGAAGAAAGCCATGCTCTCCTCATGGAAAGCTGGTCGGGTCTGGCGGTTACGGCAGACGTTCCGGAACCGGGCGATGCCGCGCCGATGGAGTTCCTGGGCATTCCCCTTCTTCTGATCCGAGACCGTGAAGGACAAGTCCGCGTTTTCCAGAACATCTGCCGTCACCGGGGCATGATCCTTGTGGAAGAGCCCCGCAAGATCGAAGGCGCCATCCGCTGCCCCTATCACTCGTGGTGCTACTCTACGCAGGGCAAGCTGGTCTCTACACCTCATGTTGGTGGACCCGGGCAGAATACCCACCAAGGCATCAAACGCAGTGAACTGGGCTTGATCGAGGTCCGCAGCCATATCTGGCGTGACGTGGTCTGGATCAACATTTCGGGAACTGCGCCTGACTTTGCCGAAGTTCACGCCGAACTGATCGAACGCTGGTCCGAATTCGATCAACCCCAGTATCACGGCGGCACCGAGAGCCGGTTCGTTCTCGACGTCAACTGCAACTGGAAACTGGCTGTCGAGAACTATTGCGAAAGCTATCACCTGCCTTGGGTGCACCCCGGCCTCAACAGCTACTCCCGATTGGAGGATCACTATCACATCGAAGAGCCCGGGAGATTCTCGGGACAAGGGACGCTGGTCTATCGACAGTTGAAGGGTGAGGCGGGTGAAGCATTTCCCGATTATCAGGGATTGAGCGACAAATGGGACACGGCCGCGGAATACATCTCGGTCTTCCCGAACGTTCTACTGGGTGTTCACAGGGATCATAGCTTTGCCATCATCCTGACGCCGGTGGCGCAGAACCGGACACAGGAGCATGTACACCTGTTTTATACGGCACCCGACACTGACCCTGCCTTGCGCGTGAACAATGCGCGCCTTTGGAAACAGGTCTTCGAAGAAGATATCTTTGTGGTCGAAGGAATGCAGCGCGGACGGGCGGCCCCGGGCTTCGACGGCGGACGGTTCTCGCCCGCGATGGATGGTCCAACGCACCTGTTTCACGCATGGGTGGCCGGAAAGATCGCAGACCATCGTTCGGCAATGGCTGCTGAATGACGTGCCTCGACCAGCGGCTGCTTGCTGCACATAGTACGAAAGACCTGCGTTGTCTTAGCAGGCTGTACACCGAGGCTGCCGATTGCGCCTTGAGCGAGGAAGCCGCTGGATTTTATCTCACCCACGCGTATGTTTACGCGCTTGATGCAGGGCTGGCCGAGGCTGGCTCCCTGCGGGCCCGCCTCGTAAGGATGGGCAGGGAGGAACCTTGAAACTCAGGCAGGTTGGGCATCGCCCTGCACCGCGGTGTCGTCGTCAGGCACCGCGATCTGACGATAGAGGTGCCAGCTGGCATGTCCCAGCCATGGCAACACGATTAACAAACCCAGAAAACCAGGTATCAACGCGGCAAAGGTCATCAGCGCAAGGATCACAGCCCAAGTGATCATTACCGCGAAATTGGTCGAGACATAGGCATAGCTCGAGATCATCGCAGTCACGAAATCCAGTTCCCGATCAAGAAGCAGCGGAATGGACAAGACCGTGATCATGAAGAGCAGAAGTGCGAACAGCGCACCGACAACCGTTCCGACCGCCAACATCGCAAGGCCGTCAAGGGTCAGGAACACCTCGAACGAGGTTGAAATATTGGTCATCGTGGACAGGCCCAGAAACAGCGCAAAGATCATGTGCCCCAAGAAGAACCAAAATAGAAAGACAACAACGATGACGGCACAGATAGAGGGGAGTTGCCGGCTGCCCTGCTGAAGGACAACGCCAAAAATCTCTCCCGGCCTGAGCGGTTCGCCCGTTTCCAGCCGGTTAGACACCTCGTACAGCCCGACCGCGGCAAAGGGGCCCAAGAGAGGAAAGCCGATCGCTGCAAGTACCAGCCAGAACGTCGTTTCGGTTTCAACGGTAACCCATGCAATCAACCAGCCACCGAGGACGTAAACAGCCGAGAACAAGATCGCGTACAAAGGCGCGGCCAGCAGATCGCTCCACCCGCGGCGCAAGGCGATCCAAAGCATTTCCATTTGCGCTGGCCTGAGCGCGGGGACACCAAAAGGTTTAGCCATCTGTCGCCTCCATCTCGCGCAGCGCCGGCCGCTTTTGCGGCCAGCCCGTGCGCGCATGGTACGCCGCCCCAATGCCTAGAAGCTGCGCGTCGCTGCCGCGCCGCCCGAACAATTGAAGGCCCAACGGCAATCCTTGCGGTCCGAACCCGGCAGGAATGGCAAGACACGGCAGACCGATCAGGCTGACCGGTACAACCACCTGCATCCAGCGGTGATACGTATCCATCCCTTGCCCGGCGATCTCGGTGGGCCAGTGACGATCCACATCGAAAGGCCAGACTTGCGCTGAGGGCAGCACCAACGCATCGAAGCGTTCAAAAAGCTTCGCCGCGGTCTTGAACCAATCCGACCGGATGACACTGGCCCGGTGGATATCCATCGCCGAGAAGGCAAGCCCCCGATCCAGCTCCCATTGAGCGCTGTCCTTCAGCAGTTCTCGGTGTTCGGCCAGCGGTGCAAGGCCCGTTGCAACCGACCATGAACGTAGCGTTGTCCAACTGTCCCACATCGCGTGGGCGTCGAATGGCGGGGCAAGCGTTTCGACCCGGGCTCCAAGCGACTCGAACTCTGCCAAGGCGCCCTCCGACAGCGAAAGAATGTTGTCCTCCATCGGAAAGGCACCGCCCCAGTCTCCAAGCCAACCGATATGAAGCCCTTCCAGGTCAGCAGGCGAAACAGGGCTCACCGGCTTCGTGATCATGCCGTGCGGCTGACGCGGATCCGGTCCCGAAATGACGTCAAGCAGCAGACCCAGGTCAGCCGGGCTTCGGGCCATTGGGCCGAGGGTCGCAAGCTGATGCAGGAACGTATCTCCGTGAGGCTCGGTAGGTACCAGTCCCCAACTGGGACGAAAGCCGTAAACATTGTTCCAACCGGCCGGGTTGCGCAAACTGCCCATCATGTCCGAGCCGTCCGCCAACGCAAGCATACCGGTGGCCAAAGCAACGGCCGCACCGCCCGATGAGCCGCCGCAGGACCGGCCAGCACCATAGGGGTTGCGCGTGGCACCGTAGAGCGGGTTGAACGTATGCGACCCAAGACCGAACTCAGGCGTATTCGTTTTGCCGATCAATATGGCGCCCGCCGATCGCAAACGCGCGGCCAGGATGTCATCCTCGGTCGGCACCGTATCCGCAAACAGCGGCGATCCCTGCGTCGAGGCGATACCGCGTACATTGACCAGATCCTTGACGGCGATTGGCAGCCCGTGAAGCGGCCCGCGGGACTCGGCCTTATCCGCACGCTGCGCTTCGTCCATCAACGAGTCTTCATCGCGCAATGCGACGATTGCATTTACCTCGGGATTTACAGTTGCGATGCGGTCCAGCGTCGCCCGCATCACGTCCGACGCGCTCAATTTGCCCGCTCGAAGCGCGGCCGTCAGTTCAACGGCTTCACACCCGGCCAGTTTGTCCGGCTCCATCCATGTCCCTCCCGCAGTCTTGCAGATCAAGACTAGCGAGCGGAGGTTTGCTTTTGAACCTGGAAAAACGAGGGAAGCCGCGTCACTCGCCCTGGGCGTCGGCCCTGCTCTTGCCAGCAACGTTCATCGCGAGGGTCGCCGCCATGAAATCGTCAAGATCACCATCGAGAACACCCTTGGTGTCCGAGGTTTCATGGTTGGTACGCAGATCCTTGACCATCTGGTACGGCTGAAGGACATAGGAGCGGATCTGGTTACCCCAACCCGCATCACCTTTGGCCTCATGCGCCGCGTTGATCTCGGCATTTCGACGGTCCAGTTCCATCTGATACAGACGCGATTTCAGCGCTTTCATGGCGATGTCGCGGTTCTGATGCTGCGACTTTTCGGAAGATGTGACCACGATCCCAGTGGGTGCGTGCGTAATCCGCACGGCAGAGTCCGTGGTATTCACGTGCTGCCCACCTGCACCCGAAGACCGGAATGTATCAATACGAATATCAGCCGGGTTCACCTCGATTTCGATGTTGTCGTCGACAACCGGATAGACCCAGACCGACGCAAAAGACGTTTCGCGCGTGCCTTTGCCGAAGGGCGAAATGCGCACCAGGCGGTGCACGCCGGATTCGGATTTCAACCAGCCATAGGCGTTGTGACCCGAGATCTTGTAAGCGCAGGACTTGATCCCGGCCTCTGTGCCTGCTTCTTCGGACTGGAGTTCGACCTTGTAGCCGCGCTTTTCCGCCCAGCGGACATACATGCGCTGCAACATCTGCGCCCAGTCGCAAGCCTCTGTCCCGCCTGCCCCGGCATTGATCTCCAGGAACGTATCATTGGAGTCCGCCTCACCGTCCAGCAGCGCCTCGAGTTCTTTCTGGGCAGCCGTTTCCTTGAGTGCCCGGATCGAATTCTCGGCTTCGGTGACGACCTCGTCATCCTCTTCCATCTCACCCAACTCGATCAACTCGACATTGTCTTCGAGATCGCTCTTGAGACCTTCATACGTTCCGATCGCATCGACGAGCGACTGGCGCTCGCGCATCAGCTTCTGCGCGGCTTCCGGGTCGTTCCAGAGGTTGGGGTCCTCAACGCGTGCGTTGAACTCCTCCAGCCGATGCGGTGCCGTTTCATAATCAAGACGTTGAGCCAAAAGCTCCAACGAATTCCTGATGTCGGCCACGATGTTCTGGATTTCGGCGCGCATGGGTGCACTTTCCACGTTGAGATATCAGAACCGCCTGATAACAAGAGCTGTTGTCCATCACAAGACGCGAGCCGTTCAGAGAGCGGCGGAACTCGTTTTCGACTTGCAGGAACTGAGCCCCACCAAGATCGCGACCAAACTGTCGGATTTCGTTGTCAGTAAAGACCACCGGAGCTGATGGTGCCGAAGTTTGCCTTCGGCCCGACCGTCGCTTTCTGCCCGGTAGATGTGGTGACCTGGCGACCGGCTTGCTGCATTTCCTCCACCAGCGGCAAGTTCGAGCCCATGGCGAAACCGCCGTCATAGGTAAGGCCAAAGATCGGCTCTTCACCATCGCGGAAATACTCGGCAACGACATAATCACCGTTCGCATCGTCAGGAAGGCGCGCGCCGCTGAAACGGTCGATCTTGATGAAGTGCCCGCCCGACGGAACATCGAACGGTCCGCCGCCATACTTGGCCACCGCCTTCTCCATGAAGCTTTGGAAAACGGGACCGCACATACCCCCGCCAGAGGCGCCGCGGCCCAAAGGCCGGGGCCGGTCGTAACCGATGTAACATCCCGCGACGATGTTCGACGTAAATCCGATGAACCATACATCCTTGGCGTCGTTGGTCGTACCGGTCTTTCCGGCCGTTGGCACCGGCAGCTTCACCGTGCTGCTGGCCGTGCCACGGTCAACCACGCCTTTCATCATCGAAGTCAACTGGTAGGCCGTGATGGGATCCATCACCTGTTCGCGGTTGGTCACGATACGGGGTGCCGCGTTCCGACCGACGCGATCACTGTTGCAATCGACGCAGTCCCGGCGGTCATGGCGATAAATGGTGCGACCGTAGCGATCCTGAATCCGGTCGACCAGTGTAGGATCGACACGTTCGCCGCCGTTGGCAAACATCGCATAAGCGGCAACCATGCGGTAGAGCGTCGTTTCTTCCGAGCCCAGCGCATTTGCAAGATATGCGCCCATGTCATCATAAACGCCGAAGCGCTCGGCATAGCTTGCCACAACCTGCATCGAGACTTCCTGCGCAAGTCGAATGGTCATCAGGTTCCGCGACCGTTCGATCCCGGTACGAAGCGGCGTTGGGCCATAATACTTGTTCGAGGCATTCTTGGGCCGCCACAGTCCCTGCGGCGTGTTCACCTCGATGGGCGCATCAACGACGATCGTCGCGGGGCTGTACCCGCTATCAAGAGCAGCTGCATATACGAACGGTTTAAAAGACGACCCAGGCTGGCGCTGCGCCTGTGTCGCACGGTTGAACACCGAGTGCTGGTAACTGAACCCGCCCTGCATCGCCAGAACGCGACCGGTATTCACGTCCATAGCAACAAAACCGCCCTGAACGCCGGGCACCTGCCGCAACGACCAGCCATCGCTGGTCTCCCGGACCAGAACCACATCGCCACGCTTGAAGTTGTCGAAGAAGTTTCCACGCATCCACTTGATGTCGGAACGTGGAACCGTACCCGCAGCGGGGCCATCTTCGATCCCGACAGTCAGGCTCTGCTCGGCCACGTTGAGCACGACCGCAGGATACCAGCGCGTCGGCAGCACGATGTCGCGCGCCACGTCCACATCAGAAAGCGCGTCGCGCCATGACGCTTCATCATCGAGCATCTCAACTGGAACCGTCTTTTTGGTTCCACGCCAGATGCCGCGCGACCGGTCGTATTTCTCAAGAGCCTCGCGCAGCGCAGAAGCAGCTTCGACCTGCATTTCCTCATCAATCGAAGCACGCACCGTGAACCCACCGGTAAAGAATTCGCCTTCGCCAAAATCCTCGCTCAACTGCCGGCGGATCTCGTCAGTGAAATAATCCCGAGGCGGCAATGCCGTGCGGAAGCTTTCGAAATCGCCGTTCTGGACGGACCGCAAGGGCATTTCGACTTCGCTTTCGTAGGTCGCGAGAGTGATGTAGCCGTTTTCGTACATCTCCTTCAGCACGAAATTGCGTCGGGCCAACAGGCGCTCCTTGTTGCGCACAGGATGGTAATCCGAGGGCGCTTTGGGGAGCGAGGCGAGCATTGCGGCCTCGTGCGGGGCCAGTTCGCTTAGCGTCTTGTTGAAGAACGTCTGCGCAGCCGCCGTCACGCCATAAGAGTTCTGGCCGAGGTAGATTTCATTCAGGTAGAGTTCGAGGATCTGTTCCTTGTCCAGCGTCTGTTCCAGCCGTGCGGCAAGAATGATCTCCTTGATCTTGCGCTCGGCGCGACGGTCGCCCGACAGCAGGAAGTTCTTCATCACCTGCTGGGTGATCGTCGACGCACCCCGTACTGTCTCACCCCGGGTCTGCACCGCCTCGAAACCGGCGGCCGCGATGCCGCGCAGATCATACCCCTGATGGGTATAGAAATTCTTGTCTTCAGCCGAAATGAAGGCCTGCTTCACCAGGTCTGGGATGTCCTCGGACGGCGTGAACAGGCGGCGCTCCTGCGCGAACTCGTCGATCAGGTTGCCTTCGCCGGAATAGATACGGCTGATCGTGGGCGGTTGGTACTGAGCCAGCGACTCGTGGCTGGGCAGATCGCGACCGTACATCCAGAACACGCCGCCGATCGTCAGCGCCACCATGAAAACACCAAGCGTCGCGAGGCTGAAGATAGCCCCAAGGAAGGAGAAGATGAACCGGAACACTGAACTGCCCTTTTACCGCGGTGCCGCCTATATAAGGATGCCACAGTTACGGGTCAAAACCCATGGACCATTTTCGGCATGTATGAGCGCAACGTCGCGCGGGGCCATGGCTATTGCCGCACCAATGCCTTGCGCGCCTGATCCTCTTCACGCCACTTGCGAAGCGCGTTGCGTATTCCCACCGCCATACCCGAGCGCCACTCCGCATCCTGCAGATTGCGCAGGTCACGAGGACTGGACATGAAACCCAGTTCGATCAATGCGGACGGAATGTCGGCCGCCTTGAGCACCGAGAACGCGGCCTGCCGAAGCGGTCGGCGGTTCATCGGCCCGCCTTGTTGGGCCATTCCGTCGACCAGCGAATTGGCCAGGGCCTCGGCACGGGGGGCGGTTTCGGCGCGTGCAAGGTCAAGCAAAATGTCTGTCACCTGATCGTCGGTCGCTGTCAGATCGAGCCCCGACAACAACTCGGCACGATCATGTCGTTCAGCCAACTTGGCGCTTGCCACGTCCGAGGCCTCCTCGGCCAGAAGATAAACGGTTGCGCCATGCGCAAGCCCTTCGGAAAGGGAATCGGCATGCAGGGACAGGAAAACGTCAACCTCGGCGCGATGTGCCATGGCCACGCGTTGTTCCAGCGAGACGAAACGATCATCATCGCGGGTCATGATAACTTCGAACCCACCCGAACGTAGCAGCACGTCCCGCAACTCGCGTGCGAAAGTCAACATCAGGCCCTTTTCGTTGACCGCACCCGCCTCGGCCCCCGGGTCGATGCCCCCATGTCCCGGGTCGAGCATCACCCGGAGTGCAGCATCCCGAGCTTTTCGTGGCAAGGGCGCGATAGGGGCGGGATCGGGCAAATCCCAGCGCGCATCACGCGGCGCGCCAGCCGTTTGGGCGAATTGGGTTGCTGACACTGGGCCCAAGGCGAGTGACAGGCGGGCAGCACCGGTAACATCGTCAATGCTCAATTCGGCGGTTTCAACAGCCAGCGGTTCGGCCAGAACCAGTACCATGCGTGACCAGCCCGGAACATAGCCCCCGAACGCCGCCTCACCTACTCTATCGGTTTGCAGCAGGGTGTCGTTCGACAGCCCGGTCCAGTCGACTTCTTGAAAATCCAGGACCAGCCGCGGCGGTTCCGCCAAGGTGAACAAGCGATAAGGCACACCTTGGCTCAAGCCCAGCTCAACTGTCACGCCAGAACGCCCAGCATCGCTCACGCGGCTGGTTTCCGGGTCTATTCGCGCCAAACCGCTGAAGCCTTGCGTCCAGCCTGCACCGCAAAGCGCCAAGAATAGCGCCACCGCCCAAAGGATCCTGCTCATTCCCACCGGCCTTTTGTCATCCGTTCGCCCCGCAGCATAGCGCAGGCAAGCCCATCTGCGAAGATTAGACGCGCGCGGCCATGAACCGAGACAGCCGCTCCAGCCCCTCTTCCAGATCCGCCGTCGCACGCGCGTAGGAGAAACGCAATGTGCCTCCCCCCCGTTCGGGGTCGAAATCGAGGCCCGGCGTCACCGCGACCCCGGCTTGATCGAGGATTTCCGCCGCGAATGCGCGGCTGTCATCGGTCAGATGAGAGACGTCCGCATAGACGTAGAACGCCCCATCGGGCGGCGCGATGCGATCGAACCCGGCTTTCGGCAAACCTTCGAGCATCAGGTCACGGTTGCGACGATACACATCCATGTTGGCCTGCAACTCGTCTTCGCAATCCATCGCTGCGAGCGCCGCTATCTGGCTTGCATGCGGCGCGCAGATGAACATGTTCTGCGCGATCCTTTCGACAGTGCGCACATGGTCCTCGGGTACCACCATCCAGCCGACCCGCCAGCCGGTCATCGAGAAATACTTGGAGAAAGAATTGATGACATAGCACTGGTCCGTGATCTCCAGTGCGGTGACCGCCTTTTTCTCATACTCCAGCCCGTGATAGATCTCGTCGCTGATAAAGCTTGCCCGCTGCTCATGCGATGCTTCGATCAATGCGCGCATAGCGGCATGATCCAGCATCGTACCGGTGGGATTGGCAGGCGATGCCACCATCAACCCGGCGAGATCCATCTGGTCGAAGTCTTCGGGAACGGGTTGATAGCGGTTCTGCGCCGCGGTCGGGAGATCAACCGGCACCATCCCAAGCGCTCGAAGGATCTGGCGATAGGACGGATACCCCGGTGCCCCTATCCCCACCCGGTCACCGCCGTCGAAGAGCGAAGTAAAGGCAAGCAGAAATCCGCCCGAAGAGCCGGGCGTGATGATCACGCGATCGGGGTTCAGATCGACGCCGTACCACTCTGCATACATTCGTGCGATCCGCGCGCGCAATGCAGGCAGGCCCAACGCAACTGTGTACCCCAAAGGCCCGTCTTGCATCGCTTTTTCCAAGGCTGCCAGGGCCCCCTTGGGTGCGCCGGTGCCCGGCTGGCCAACCTCCATATGAATGACACGGCGGCCTTCCTCCTCGGCGCGTCGCGCGGCCTCCATTACATCCATCACAATGAAGGGATCGACCCTGGATCGGCTTGAGTTTCGCATGGCCTTCTCTCATGTTGCGCGCATGGTGTGTGCACGCCTTCTCCGGCTGACGTCAATCCCGGCGCTGTTGATGACGTTCGTCCTGTGGCTGGTGACGGCGGGTTCTTCCGCCGCGATCGGTCTTTTGCGGGACCCCGATATCGAAAACGGGCTGCGGGAACTTGCCTTTCCCATCCTACGCGCAGCTGGGCTGAACACACGCCGTGTCCAGATCCTGCTGGTGGACAACGACCGCTTCAATGCGTTTGTGATCGACCATAACGCGATTTTTTTGAACTACGGCCTCATTCTCAAGGTCAAAAGCCCCGAGATGCTGCAGGCGGTGATCGCGCATGAGGCAGCACATATCTCCAACGGTCACATCCAGCGGCGCATGGCCAACCTCGAGGCCGCCGGCCGCATGGCCTCGCTGGGCACCGCGCTCGCACTTCTTGCAGCGGCGGCAGGCGCTGGTGAGGCCGCAGGCGGCATCGCGCTCGGGGCACAAAGCTCGGCAATGCGCGGTTTCCTCAGCCACACGCGGGCCGAGGAAGCATCGGCAGACCGCTCTGCGGCCAGCTACCTGCACCGGTCCGGGATTACCGTTCAGGGTTTGGTCGATATTCACGAGGAATTCGCGGGGCAGGAACTGCTGTCACCCGTCAATCAAGACCCATACATGCGCAGCCACCCGCTGTCACGGGACAGGATGCGCGCGGCACAGGATTTTCTTGATGCATACGGTGATCCGGCCCTACCGAACGCAAGCGCCGAATACTGGTTTGCGCGGATCAAGGGAAAGACCAGCGCCTTCACCCGGTCTCCGAAATGGACCCTGTTGCGGGCAGCAGAAGAAAGCCATCGCGACATCCGACTGATGCGCGAAGCTATTGCACACCACCGAAATCGAGACCTCGGACGCGCACTGGCAGCCATCGATGGAGCGCTGGCGATACGCCCCGAGGACGCATTCTACTATGAACTCAAAGGTCAGATCCTGCTGGAGAATCGCAGGATCGGATCCGCACGCGAGGCCTATGCGCGTGCCCAGGAGCTCGCCCCACGCGATGCGCTGATCGGTGCCGGGTATGGTCGTGCGCTTCTTTTGGCGGAACAACCGCGCGCGGCACTTGAGGTTCTTGAAATGGCACGCGCCCGCGACTGGCGCAACGCGCGGCTCATGCATGACCTTGCACTGGCCTACGCCCAAACCGGCGATGCTGGAATGGCCTCCGTCACGACCGCAGAACGCTATGCGCTTATCGGCGATCTGGCGGATGCGGGTATTCACGCCAGACGAGCGATCGGCCGCCTGCCCGAAGGATCCCCGGGCTGGCAGCGCGCGCAGGATATTCTTCTGGCATCCGAACGAGCAGAGAAAAGGAAACGATGATGCTCCGATTTGCGACCCCGGCCCTGCTAGGGCTGACCTTGACTGCCGCTCCCGTCGCGGCGCTCGATCTTGACGCGCTGAACGATACCGAACGGGCAGCTTTCGGCGAGCAGGTGCGCAGCTACCTGCTGGAAAACCCCGAAGTCCTTCTCGAGGCGTTCCAGATACTGGAACAGCGCCAGGCCGAAGCCGAAGCGATGGCCGATCAACAACTGGTTGCGGCCAACGCGGACGAGATCTTTGATGACGGTTTCTCATGGGTCGGTGGAAACCCCGAAGGTGACGTGACCGTGGTCGAGTTCATGGATTACCGCTGCGGATACTGCCGCCGTGCAGTGCCCGAAGTTGCGCAGCTGCTGGAGATGGACGACAATATCCGCTTCGTGATCAAGGAATTCCCGATCCTTGGCGACGCATCGATGATGTCCTCGCGCTTTGCCGTTGCGACGAAACAGGTTGCGGGAGACGCGGCATACAAACAGGTCCACGATGCCCTGATGGAATTCGGCGGCGAAATCGGCGACGTCGCCCTGCGCCGATTGGCCGAAGGTTTGGGACTCGACCCCGAGCCGATCCTCGCACGGATGGATAGCGACGAGGTCACTGAGGAGATTGCCCAGACCCATGCGCTGGCCCAAAGACTGCAGATCTCGGGCACGCCCAGCTTTGTCATGGGCGATCAGTTGATGCGCGGCTACATGACGGCCGACCAGATGCTCGACATTGTCGAGGCGATCCGAGCGGAGCGCGAGTGATCGCGACAATCGGCCAGTAAAACACCAAAGACACGCCGCGCACTATTGCGCGGCGCTTACTCGGCTGCGTCAGGCGCTGCTTCCAGTTCCTCGGCGCGCCGTTCAACCTGCTCGACGATGTGGTCGATCATCTGGTCGTTGGTCATTTTGTGACTTGCCTTGCCAGCCAGGTAGACCATCCCGGAGCCCGCACCGCCGCCGGTGAAGCCCACATCGGTCATCAGCGCCTCTCCGGGGCCGTTGACCACGCAGCCAATGATGGACAAGCTCATCGGCGTCTTTATGTGCTCCAGCCGCTTTTCGAGGGCTTCGACCGTCTTGATCACGTCGAACCCCTGCCGTGCACAGGACGGGCAGGAGATGATATTCACCCCGCGGTGACGCAAGCCAAGAGATTTCAAGATCTCGTAGCCGACCTTCACCTCTTCAACCGGGTCAGCGGACAGGCTTACACGGATGGTATCGCCGATACCCATCCACAGCAGGTTGCCCAGACCGATGGCCGACTTGATCGTCCCCGACATCAGCCCACCCGCCTCGGTAATCCCGAGATGTATGGGGGCATCAGTTTGCTCGGCCAGCTGTTGATAAGCTGCCGCCGCCATGAAGACGTCCGACGCCTTCACGCTGATCTTGAATTCGTGAAAATCGTGATCCTGCAAGATGCGGATATGATCCAACCCGGATTCGACCATCGCGTCCGGGCATGGCTCACCGTATTTTTCGAGCAGGTGCTTTTCAAGACTCCCGGCGTTGACGCCGATCCGGATCGAACACCCGTGATCGCGAGCGGCCGAGATCACCTCTCGAACCCGCTCCGGCGAGCCAATATTCCCTGGATTGATCCGCAGACATGCCGCGCCCGCTTCGGCCGCTTCGATACCGCGGCGATAATGGAAGTGGATATCCGCGACGATAGGCACAGGGCTTTCGCGCACGATTTCCTTCAACGCGCGTGACGAAGCTTCGTCAGGGACCGAAACACGAACGATATCCGCTCCGGCCTCGGCGGCCGCCTGCACCTGCGCAACTGTCGCAGCAACGTCCGTCGTCAACGTATTAGTCATGGTCTGGACACTGATTGGAGCCTCGCCACCGACCGGGACATCACCCACCATGATGCGTCGACTTTTTCGACGGTAGATGTTCCGCCAAGGGCGCACGTGGTTCAGAGACATATCAGAAAGGGTCCCGTGTCAGCTCCGGTATATGTTGAGCTACATAGGCGCAATGCAGGGTACGGGCAACC
Organism: Lutimaribacter marinistellae; assembly: GCF_042648365.1. Lineage (NCBI taxonomy): Bacteria > Pseudomonadati > Pseudomonadota > Alphaproteobacteria > Rhodobacterales > Roseobacteraceae > Lutimaribacter > Lutimaribacter marinistellae. Next base: position 210,596 of record NZ_JBHRXI010000016.1, read on the forward strand.
GTGCTAGTCGGCTGCAGGGGCCTGATCAGGAGAAGCCGGGGCCTGCAACTCTGCAACGACACGGGCGAGGTCGCCGTCCTGCTCAAGATCGGCGACCTGATAGGCACCTTCGACCTCGGCAATGGACAGTGCCACGTTGCCGGTCACTTCACCGCGACCGCCGACCGGGCCATAATTCTCGCCGTTTACCACAAAGTATATGGCACCGCTGTCGCCGGTCCGCAGGCGCGGCGGTTCCTCGGTCAGTGGAACCTCATAGGTTTCACCCGGCTCCATGATCTTTTCGTAAATGCTGCTGCCATCGGCGGCTGTTACTCGAACCCAAGAGGGGCGAACCGCGACCATAGTGAGTGAGGGGGCAGCATCCTCCAGAACCTGCGGTCGCGCTGGTTCTGCCGATCCGCCCAACGCCAGAGCAACATCCCTCGCGACACTATCGGCAACGCCCTCGCCCAGGAAGTGACCCGGACGGGACTGATCACTTGTAACCTGTATCTCGGGCAGGTCAGGCGCCCGGAAACTTCCCATCGTGCGCGGATCAAGTGTGGAAATGGGCGCATCGCGCGAGACAAGCACCGGAACATCCAGCGCTTGCGGCCGGTAAAGGCGATCCAACGCTTCGGCCTTGGGCGACACCATGCCGCCCTGCCCTTGCTCGTCGTCGCCCGGCACCGTCTGCGCGGCTTGCAAAGGGTCGAGATCCGACAAGACTACCGGCGCCTGATCGACAGGCGCGACCTGGACCTGCTGCACTTCTTTCAAAACGGACCAGCCACCGTACCCGATGCCAGCGATCAGTGCGAGAAGCACAAGTGAGGAGCCAATTGCGCGTGGCTCGATCTGGGCGAAAACCGACTCGCGGCCGGGCACGAAGGGTGTGTTAGGGGCAGTAAACGGGTCACGAACGACCGGCTTTTTCGTGGCCATTTCGGCAGAAGGTTTCTTGACCACGGAAGCCTGCGCAGACATTCCATGTGCAACCTCGAATCCGCTTTCTTCGCAGAACGCCGCGAATGCCTTTTCGGCATCCATGCCAAGATAGCGGGCGTAAGACCTGACATAGCCAGCAATGAAGCCGGGTGTATCGAATGCACCCGGGTCCGTATTTTCGATCGCGGCGATGTAGTTCGCCTTGATCCGCAACTCACGTTGAACGTCCAGAAGGGATTTGCCCATCGTTGCGCGTTCGCCGCGCATGATGTCGCCAAGGCGCAGTTCGAAGTCGTCGAAACCGCGCGGTTTTTCGACCTCGTGCTCCTCTGCAATGCGCTGAGACCTGCGCCCAATCATTCCTGCCGCCCCATGCTCCTGCCGCGAGTTAACCGCAACGCCATGAATCATCCGTTAACGATTCGTCAGCGCTTATTGTTCCTGCAACTTTAACATGGAGGCCGGAGTTTGGACACAGGGCCGTGAAGTCATCCGGCCAGTTCGGCGCGATTCAGCGCACAGTGCGACCACAGCTCATCCATCGCCCGGATGAGCTTGTTCATCTCGTTCGGGCCATGCACTGGCGAAGGGGTAAAGCGCAGACGCTCGGTACCCCTTGGGACGGTCGGGAAGTTGATCGGCTGAACGTAAATGCCGTAGCCATCGAGCAGCATGTCTGAAAGCTGCTTTGTGTGGACCGGATCGCCAACGATCACCGGAACAATATGACTGCCGTGGTCGATGATGGGCAAACCCATCGCTTTCAGCCTTGTTTTCAAGATCTTGGCTTGTGTCTGATGCTGTTCGCGAAGTTCGGGCGAACGCTTTAGATGCGCGACCGAAGCTGCGGCACCAGCAGCCACCGCTGGTGGCAGCGACGTGGTGAAAATGAACCCCGGCGCATAGGAGCGGATCGCATCGCACATCTTGTGAGAGGCGGCGATATAGCCCCCCATCACACCATAGGCCTTTGCCAAGGTACCGTTGATGATGTCGATGCGATGAGCAAGACGATCACGTTCTGTTACACCGCCACCGCGCGGACCGTACATTCCAACAGCGTGAACCTCGTCGATATAGGTCAACGCGCCGAATTCGTCCGCCAGATCGCAGATTTCCTCGATGGGACCGAAATCGCCGTCCATCGAATAGACCGACTCGAACGCGATGAGTTTCGGCGCGGCAGGATCATCCGCAGCCATCAGCTCGCGCAAGTGATCCACATCATTGTGCCTGAAAACACGCTTTGCGCCCCCGTTGCGGCGCACGCCCTCGATCATTGAGGCATGGTTGAGCGCGTCGGAATAGATGATTAGGCCCGGAAACAGCTTGGGCAGCGTCGAAAGCGTGGCGTCATTCGCAATGTAGGCAGAGGTGAACAGCAGCGCGGCCTCTTTACCGTGCAAATCGGCCAGTTCGCTCTCAAGACGCTTGTGGTAAACCGTGGTGCCCGAGATGTTGCGGGTGCCGCCCGATCCCGCGCCTGCTGCGTCGATCGCCTCGTGCATTGCCTCCAGAACGACCGGGTGCTGCCCCATTCCCAGGTAGTCATTGCCGCACCAAACGGTGATGTCCTGCTCCGAGCCATCGGGTTTTGTCCAGACAGCATGCGGAAAGTGTCCGTTGCGACGTTCGATGTCGATGAAGGTCCGGTAGCGTCCTTCGTCATGCAGCCTGGCGATGGCAGTCTCGAGCTGGGCGTTGTAATCCACCGAGGTCTCCTTGGTCGTTCAGCCCCTGACCCGACGTCTTGGGGGCATTCCCTGTCTCCACATACGCATAAATTCACGTTCGTGAATGACTATATCTTTTCGTAGTGCCGTTCAACCGCCTACCGTTCCCAAGGGGGCGGTAGCATTGATTTACATCAAATATAAGTCTGGCGTGGCAGCCTCAAGCGCGGCTGGACCAGACGATACGCGGGGAATCGACGCAGGATGCCGCATTTGTCGCAAACTTGTTTCCTATAGGGCGCCTGGCGCCACCACTGGACCTCACCGTGTGGGCTGTTAGGCTCCGCCACAATCAAAATGACACGGAGTATCCTCATGTCCCTCGACGCCGTATTGTCGCGCATCGACAGCGATCTCGACGCCGCAACCGACCGGTTGATGGAGTTCCTGCGAATTCCATCGATCTCGACCGACCCGGCTTACAAGGCCGATGTGGACCGCGCCGCCGACTGGCTTGTCGAGGACTTGCGTGCCATCGGGATTGATGCCGAAAAGCGCCCGACCAGCGGCCATCCTATGGTCGTCGGGCACGTGGGAGAAGATACCGACACCCCTCATGTTCTCTTCTACGGTCACTACGACGTACAACCCGTCGACCCCCTGAACCTGTGGACCCGCGACCCTTTCGACCCGGCCATAGAAAACACCGAGAAAGGCCGGGTGATCCGCGGGCGCGGAGCCTCGGATGACAAGGGCCAGCTGATGACCTTCGTCGAGGCTTGCCGCGCGTGGAAGGCGGTCAACGGCTCCCTGCCCTGTCGCATCACCTTCTTCTTCGAGGGCGAAGAAGAATCGGGCTCTCCATCGCTCGTCCCCTTCCTTGAAGCCAACAAAGATGAGCTGAAGGCCGATCTTGCGCTGGTGTGCGATACATCGATGGTCGCAAGGGGCGTGCCTTCGATCGCATCGCAACTGCGCGGCATGCTCAAGGACGAGTTCACCATTACCGGTCCAAGGATCGACCTGCATTCGGGGCATTACGGTGGCCCCGGCCTGAACCCGCTGCGAGAACTGGCCCGCATCGTCACATCGTTTTATGACGAGGAAACTGGCCGTGTTGCGGTGGGCGGCTTTTACGAGGGCGTTCACGAAGTCCCCGAGGATCAACTGCGCCAATGGCAGACCTGCGGCTTCGATGAGAAGGATTACCTGAGCTCCGTCGGGTATTCCAAGCCGCACGGAGAAAAGGGTTACTCCGCGCTGGAACAGCAATGGGCGCGCCCGACGCTTGAGGTCAATGGCCTTTGGGGCGGTTACAGTGGCGCGGGTTCCAAGACCGTGATTCCGGCAGAGGCTCATTGCAAGATCACCTGCCGGCTTGTCGGCGACCAAGACCCCGACAAGCTGCGCGATGCGATCCGAGCGCATGTCGAGGCACAGTTGTCACCTGATGCCGGTGTGCGCTGGGACAATGACCTTGAAGGGTCTCGTGCTTCGGTCATGAACATCGCCCGATCCGAGTTCGAGGCGGCGCGCGGCGCCTTGTCGGACGAATGGAATCGCGAAGCCGTGTTTACCGGCATGGGAGGATCCATCCCGGTTGTTGGCTTCTTCCGTTCGGTGCTTGGCCTGGATTCGATGCTCGTCGGCTTCGCAAACGAAGACGACGCAATCCATTCACCCAACGAGAAATACGACGTGGAAAGCTTTCACAAGGGCATGCGTTCTTGGGCCCGAATCCTCGACGCTCTTACAAGGTGAAGGCTGCCCGGCTCACAACGATGTAAACCGGGAAAGCCGAAAAAATGCAGAGGGCAGCGCGGCCTGCCCTCTCAACAAATGCCGCCAAAGCGTTCCGGGATCTGGAACAGCTCCTTCGGGTTGGCGCGCTTGAAGTGATAGAGATTGTGACCGCGCGGCCCCCAGCTGTCGTGAAATTGCTTGCGGTACGGCGAGAAATCCCACGATCTGTCGCGCGGACGCTCCTCAAAGGCACGAAAGGTGCCATCATCGTCCCGGTTCTGTGCGAACCACTGGATGTTGGTCGTCGTGTCCTTTGTGCTTTCGATATTCATCCCGTCAATGATCGCGCGGCGTCGGTTCAGTGTGTCGACGTAAAGATCGTAGTCGCAATACTTCATGTGGAACATGTACAGGCAGTCGGGCATGTCCAGCGTGTCGTGTTCGGCGTAGTGCCCCCCCCTGCTGAGCTTCGTCTTCCGCGAAATGATGCAGGGTTTTGCGTAGAAACAATTCATCTGCGCCCAGCGCCGGGGACCCAGGATGGATCCATTTACCGGCTCCGGTTCCTCTGATGGCAGATGCGTAACCTCAAGCCCCATGGCTGTCCGTACGGTGCGCCCGGTATTCGCGTCGAGCCAAGAACGCAGATCATGTCCGGTTGCCGGATCAATCACCACGAATTCATCCACGTCGCAGACGATCACGACATGATACCAACGCAAGAGCGCCTGCATCAGGTGGTTCTTGGTCCGCCAGTTGAGCACGTTGAACTTGCGACGATCCCCATCGGGAATCGGGAACAGGTTGCACCCTGCCGCAATGTTGCGAACCGCCGCTTGGTTGCCATGGTTTATGACGTAGAGCGCCTCTTTCCCGAACATCCCGCCATAGTAATCGACCCATTTCTTGAGAAAGAAATCGTCGTCACGCACGGTTGTCAGAATTGCGACCTTGTCCTGCTGCATGTTGCCCGCCCCGACCGGTTGCCCCGGCCCTTGCCACTCTGTTCGCGGACTTTTGCCACACGCAGGATATCAGTCAAGCAAGCCACACTCGTAACCGGGCGCCTGTCGCACAGATGCGTCTATCTGCGAATTCATCGAGACTGTGGCGCGGTTGACGGGGCTCGAACCCGCGACCCCCGGCGTGACAGGCCGGTACTCTAACCAACTGAGCTACAACCGCGCATGACCCGGTGCCGGGTCTGTCTCGATCTAGGAACCATTTGCCCGGATCCTCGGGGCTGGCAGCGATGGCGCGGTTGACGGGGCTCGAACCCGCGACCCCCGGCGTGACAGGCCGGTACTCTAACCAACTGAGCTACAACCGCCCGCTGCCCGTTCCCGCCGATGCTGGTCGGCTGCAGAACGTTGCGGTGTATTATGGCCAGTGCCGAAGCACGTCAAGCGGCCTCTTCCGATTTTTTGGTGGCTTCGCAAAAAACTTCGTGTTGAGCCGTGACCTGTTTGGCGGAGTAGTCGACGATTTTCGACGAACAGCCACGTCTCGAGGTGTTCAATTACTGTCCTACGACGGGCTATGGACCAAGAGGCCATGATGGGAGGAATTTTTTGATGGCCTTTGGGACAGGGGCCGCCGCAGTTCGCGAAACCCAGCATCCGCTCTTTGCGGCAATGGTCGGCGGCTGGCGAACCGGCCGCCGACAAACTGCATGGCTTTAACTGTTAGCAGCGATTGCGCATTCAAAGGCCATCTCCATCGCGGCCTTGGTACCGGTCAGGTCAAGCTCGAAAGAGCGGTCGGTGTCGACGACCTTCATGGTCTGCGCATTCGCGACATCGGCGATGAAGGCAGGGTTGTTGGCCTCGATAAAGGCACCGGAATAGCCCTGCTTGTTTTCCAGAATGTCCTCTTCTGTGGCCGTGTAATTGTTGCCGTTGTCGAACGTGACGATCAGGTCAGCGCCCTGCTGCAATCCCTCGGGCGTTTCACGGGTAAAGACACCGATGTAGCCCACGTCCTTGGAGGCCAGGGCACCCATCTGGACCAGAAGGTCACCATCGGAACGCTCTGCAACGCATGTTTTGTCATCGGTGTTCGTGAACACGGTCCAGCCGCCGGCAGAGCCGAACTGCACGAAGGTCTGAGCGAAGCCCGTCGTGGCCAGTCCTGCGGCAAGAGCGAAGGTGCAAGCGGAGATCTTGATATTCATGGTTAAAGTCCCTTTGAAAATCAGTCGCCTTACGTCGCGACACCTTGACAATAGCACCCGCTTTGCGTGCGTCGAGACTCTTTGTGTTCAGCCTTGGTTCCGAAACAGGCGGGTCGAGGAGAACATGGCTTCGAGTTCTTCGATCCGCTCCTTGCTTTCTTCCCATCGAGCCTCCTGAACCTCTGCAATCAGCGCCTCGACAATCAGTTGAAGCGCAATGGTCGAATCCCAGCTGGAAGGTGCCTCAACGAGCCCGTTGAACGTGGAGTCTGCACACCGCCCGATCGGAGAGCCCCACTGATCCGTGAAGAGAACCACCGTGGCGCCGCGTTCGCTGGCAATCTGTGCGAGCTTCTCCAAATGCGTTTCATAGCGGCGGATGTCGAACACCACCAATACGGACCGTTCATCCATGTCGAGCAGGTATTGTGGCCAAACATTCGCGGAGTTGCCGAGCATGGTGACATGGGGCCGGATAATCTGCATGTGGTTGAACAGGTAATCCGCATTCGAGCGTGTGATGCGCCCCCCCACGACGTAGAGCGGACGCGACGTATCGGCCAAAAGCCGCGCAACCTTGTCGAACATCTTGGTGTCGATTCGTTCCAACGTGTGGCGCATGTTGGTCCATACGACCTGCGCAAAGCGCATGAGAGGATGCTCGGCCCCTTCGTCCACCATCCAGGCATCGCGTTTCGAGATCGGCTTCTTGATCTGTGCCGCAACTTCTTCGCGCAACGCATCCTGCAAATCGGGAAAACCGTCAAAGCCCAGCTTGCGCGCCATGCGAATCACGGTGGGCGTGGACACGCCGGCCGCGCCTGCGAGCTTGGTGATCGATTGCAGCCCCCCCATGGGGTAATCCTGCAGCAGGACCGAAGCCAATTGCCGCTCGGACCGGGTGAGCCCGTCCATCCGGTCATGGATCATCTGCTTGACGAGTTTGGTGGTCGGAACCACGCCGCGATCCTCGCTTTGGAGCATTTCTTACAAGGTATGACCATTTGTAACGCTCTGTACAGAAATTTTGTTGACATCCCCGCGCCCGCTGTAACCAATGCTTCACATGAGCATGGAACCCGAGTCATTCCTGTTGGGCCCGACCGAGGGGCCCGCCGCGCGTGTGTTGAACGCGGGCGGCCGGGCCAGAGCCGTTCTGATCTGTGAACATGCGAGCAGGTTTATCCCGGCGAAACTTGATGGCCTTGGCCTGTCACAGACAGCTGCACGATCCCATGCCGCATGGGATATTGGCGCTTTTGAACTGGCCGTGGAATTATGCGGGGCACTAGACGCGCCGTTGGTGTACTCCCGCGCAAGCAGGCTGGTTTATGATTGCAATCGCCCACCAGAAGCGCCCGATGCGATACCGGTCAAAAGCGAGGTCTTCGCCGTACCCGGGAACGTTCGATTGACTGAAGCCGACCGCGATCTTCGCGAGGCAGCCGTCTACCTGCCGTTTCGTGAGCTTTTGTCCGACACACTGAACGCCCGCCTTGCAGCACCGCTAGTTATCACGATTCACAGTTTCACGCCCGTCTATCTGGGTCAGGCGCGCGAAGTTGAACTTGGCATCCTTCACGATACTGACGACCGTGCTGCCCGGGCCCTACTGTCCGCGGCAGAAGGCTCTGGCCTCCATTGCGCGCTCAACGAGCCTTACTCGGCTGCAGATGGCGTTACACATACATTACGTGAGCATGCCATCCCACGCGGACTGCCGAACGTGATGGTCGAGATTCGCAACGATCTGCTGGCAGATGCCCAAGGGGTCAATCGAATGGCCGGGTTGCTGACCCCGATGCTCCTGCGCATCATGCGCGACCTTGTCCCCGACGACGACGCAGACGGCAGATGAGGACAACACCATGACCTTTCTGCAAAGCTATGTACGAGTCATCGACCGGATGAACCGATGGATCGGTCGCGTGGTGATGTATGGCATTTTTGTCATGATGGCCATTCTTCTATGGTCATCAATCTCCAAGACGTTCTTCCTGCCCTCACTCTGGACCCTGGAAATGGCGCAGTTCGCCATGGTCTCCTATTACATTCTGGGCGGGCCTTATTCGATCCAGATGGGGTCGAATGTGCGGATGGACCTGCTCTATGGAGAATGGTCGGATCGCAAGAAGGCGCGGACCGACGCGGTCACCGTGCTGTTCCTGATCTTCTACCTGGGCGTACTTCTCTATGGTGGCTACGACAGTCTCAGCTACTCACTGCAATACGGAGAGCGCAGCCCGACGGCGTGGCGGCCTTATCTTTGGCCGATCAAGTCAATCATGATGCTGGGTATCTTCCTGATGCTGCTTCAGGCGCTCAGCGAACTGGCCAAGGACATCCTGCGGCTCAAGGGTCATGACTACCCCCGAGAGGCGAATTGATGTCCTACGAACTGATCGCGATCCTCATGTTCTCGACCATGATGCTGATGCTGCTGACCGGGCAACGCGTCTTTGGTGCCATCGGGTTCGTCGCCGTCGTTGCAGCCCTGCTCCTCTGGGGGGATCGCGGCGGATATGACCTGGGTTTCTCGGCCGCGATGAAACTGATGAAATGGTATCCGCTTCTCACTCTGCCGATGTTCATCTTCATGGGCTACGTGCTGTCCGAGTCCAAGATCGCAGACGATCTTTACCGGATGTTCCACGTCTGGATGGGCGGGCTCAATGGCGGACTTGCCATCGGGACCATCGGGCTGATGGTCCTGATCTCGGCAATGAACGGTCTCTCCGTGGCGGGCATGGCCATCGGCGCGACCATTGCCCTGCCCGAATTGCTCAAGCGCGGATATGACAAGCGGATGGTTACCGGGGTGATCCAGGCGGGATCGTCGCTCGGCATCCTCGTACCGCCATCGGTCGTGCTTGTCCTTTACGCTATGATCGCGCGTCAGCCGGTAGGGCAGCTTTGGCTCGCAGGCGTGGTTCCGGGGCTGATGATGGCGGCGATGTTCATTGCCTATATCGCGATCCGTTGCCGGCTGAACCCGGACCTCGGCCGCGCGCTGCCACCTGAGGAACGGGACGTGCCGAGAGCAGAGAAGCTGCGCCTTTTGCGCGCGGGGCTTCTGCCGCTGGGCATTTTCGCCGCGATGATGGTGCCATTCGTCAACGGTTGGACTTCGCTGGTGGAAAGTTCGGCGATTGGTGCGCTAACAGCTTTTCTTGCAGCGGTACTGAAGGGCCGCATGACGCGGGCGGTGTTCGAGACATCAGTTCGGTCGACGCTGGGCATCACCTGCATGTTCATGTGGATCATCCTGGCTGCGCTGGCGTTCGGCGCAGTGTTCGACGGGTTGGGCGCCGTGCGCGCGATCGAGGACCTCTTCACCGAACGCTTGGGCCTCAATCCTTGGATGATCCTGATCCTCATGCAGCTCAGCTTTATCCTCATGGGCACCTTTCTGGACGACACGGCGATGCTGGTGATCGTCGCGCCGCTTTACGTGCCGCTCGTGGGCGCGCTGGGGTTCGATCTCATCTGGTATGGTGTGCTCTATACAATCACGACCCAGATCGCCTACATGACCCCGCCTTTCGGCTATAACCTGTTTCTGATGCGCGCCATGGCCCCGCCCGAGATTACCCTGCGTGACATCTATGGATCGATCCTGCCCTTCGTGATCGTGATGGTGGTCGCCTTGGCAACGATCATGGCCTTTCCGCAGATCGCGCTTTGGCTGCCCGGAGCCGTCTATGGAAACTGAAATGGAAATCCTCGACCGTATCCGGGAATCTGCTCGACACTTTTGTCGAAGTGTGGCGTGGGCGACAGCAACCTATGCCTTCGCGCGCTCTGCGGGTGTCAGTGTTTCACCACCAGCGGGACAGAGGATACCGACCCGCTACGCCACCTGCTCGGCTTGCCCGGGTCACGAAAGAGTTCTGCCCACGTAGAGTACAAAAACAAGAAATGAGCAGAGACAAAACCGTTCAACAAGGAGAGACGACATGACGACCAGACGCAATTTCCTCAAGACCACTGCGCTCGGCGCACCGGCCGCCGCACTCGCGGCACCCGCTTTGGCGCAATCCACCATCCGCTGGCGGATGCAGACCTATGCAGGCCCCGCATTGGCAGCGCATGTCATCGACCCTGCGATCGAGATGTTCAACAAGATTGCCGGCGACCGCATGCAGATCGAGCTTTTCTATGCCGATCAGCTGGTGCCTACTGGCGAGTTGTTCCGTGCGATGCAACGCGGCACCATTGACGCGGTGCAGTCCGACGACGATTCCATGGCCTCGCCGACCGAGGTTACTGTCTTTGGCGGCTACTTCCCCTTCGCGTCGCGATACTCTCTCGACGTGCCGGTGTTGTTCAATCAGTACGGGCTAAACGAGATCTGGGATGCGGAGTATTCGAAGGTCGGCGTGAAACACATCTCGGCCGGCGCCTGGGATCCATGCCATTTCGCCACCAAGGATCCGATCCGGTCGCTGGCCGACCTTCAGGGCAAAAGGGTCTTCACCTTCCCGACGGCAGGTCGTTTCCTGACGCAGTTTGGCGTGGTTCCCGTCACCCTGCCCTGGGAGGATATCGAAGTTGCGGTTCAGACCGGCGAACTGGACGGCATCGCATGGTCGGGCATCACCGAGGACTACACCGTGGGCTGGGCGGACGTGACCAACTATTTCCTGACCAACAACATCTCGGGCGCATGGGCCGGATCGTTCTTTGCCAACATGGATCGCTGGAACGAGCTGCCGGAAGACCTGCAGACACTGTTCCGCGTCTGCTGCGATCAGTCTCACTACTATCGTCAGTGGTGGTATTGGGGTGGCGAGGCGTCGCTGCGTGTCAATGGCGACAAGATGCAGCTGACCTCGATCCCCGACGCGGAATGGGCCGAGGTCGAAAAGGCGGCCCGCGTCTTCTGGGACGAGATCGCTGCCGAGTCAGAGGTCAAGGCAAAGGTCGTGCAGATCTTCAAGCAGTATAACGAGGACATGGAAAAGGCCGGCAGGCCCTACCGTTACTCCTGATACCGACAACAGCCGGTCCGCATCGGGCGGGCCGGCCTCAACCCAAAGGTCGCTAAATGCTGACATTCGAGACGCTAAAGGCCCAGGTGGCCGAGGGCAAAGTCGACACCGTCCTGGTCTGCCTTGTCGATATGCAGGGCCGGCTGATGGGCAAACGTTACCACGCGCAGAATTTCGTCGACACCGCGTGGCGGGAAACCCATTGCTGCAATTACCTGCTGGCCACCGATCTCGAAATGGCCACGCCCGATGGCTACCAGGCCACCAGCTGGGAATCGGGATATGGCGATTACGTCATGCAGCCCGATCTTTCGACGCTGCGCCCCCTGCCTTGGCTCGAGGGGACTGTGATGGTGCTTTGCGACGTGCTTGACCATCATACGCACGCGCCCGTGCCACACTCGCCGCGCGAGGTGCTCAAGCACCAGATCCAGCGGGCGGAGGCGATGGGTCTGACACCGATGATGGCGACCGAGTTGGAGTTCTTCCTCTTCCAAGGCACCTTTGACGAGATTCGGGCGAACGGTTTTCGCGACCTGACGCCGATCTCTGGTTATAACGAGGATTACCATATCCTGCAGACCAGCAAGGAAGAGCACGTGATGCGCCCCGTGCGCAATCACCTCTACGCCGCCGGCATCCCCGTCGAAAACACCAAGGGCGAGGCCGAAGCCGGTCAAGAAGAGCTCAACATCCGCTATGCCGACGCGCTGGCCTGCGCTGATCACCACACCATCGCGAAACACGCGGTCAAGGAAATCGCTCACATGCAGGGCCACGCGGCTTCGTTCTTGCCGAAATGGCGCCACGACCGAGTCGGCTCTGCAAGCCATGTGCACTTGTCGCTCTGGCGTGGGGACGAGGCGGCATTTCACGATCCCGACGCCGCGCACGGTCTGAGCCAGTTGGGTCGTCAGTTCTGCGCTGGCATGATCGCCTACGCGCCCGAATACACCGCCTTTCTCGCGCCCTATGTGAACAGCTACAAACGTTTCATGAAGGGCACCTTCGCCCCCACGAAAACGGTATGGTCCGTTGACAATCGCACGGCGGGCTTCCGCCTGTGCGGCGAAAACACCAAGTCCGTGCGCATGGAATGCCGCATCGGCGGGTCGGACCTGAATCCTTATCTCGCGCAGGCCGCTCTGTTGGCAGCGGGCCTCAAGGGGATTGAACAGAAACTTGAGCTTGCGCCCCCAACCAAAGGCGATCTTTACGAAAATGCTGACGCCGGAGAGATCCCGCGCACATTGCGCGACGCCGTGGAGACGCTGCGTAGCTCCGCCATGCTGCGGGATGCCATGGGCGATTGGGTAATCGATCACTACACCCGGTGCGCAGAATGGGAGCAGGAGGAATTCGACCGCATCGTGACCGATTGGGAGGTCGCACGCGGGTTCGAAAAGGCGTGAAACCGCGATAAGCGATCCCCCTCGCGGGTGCGGTCGCCGCAACTCGAGACTGCCGGCAAGACAAATGGCGCGACGGCGCCAAAAAAGGAAAACGATGGCTCAGACAGTCAAATGTATCTCTCCGATCGATGGATCGGTTTACCTGGAACGCCCTGTCCTCTCTCGTGATGAGTCCGTGGATGCCGCCAATCGCGCCGCGCAGGCTCAGGCGGTCTGGGCAGCACGCCCCTTGGCCGAGCGGGTCGAACTGGTGCGGGCGGCCGTAGCCGAGGTGGGCAAGACCACGGATCGCATGGCAGAGGAGCTGGCACATCAGATGGGCCGCCCGATCCGCTATGGCGGTGAATTCGGCGGCTTTGAAGAGCGGGCCAGCTACATGGCCGGGATTGCCGAGCAGGCGCTTGCCCCGCTGGTGATCGAAGACAGCAATGCGTTTGTGCGCAAGATCACGCGCGAGCCTCATGGTGTGGTGCTGGTCGTGGCGCCTTGGAATTATCCCTACATGACGGCGATTAACACCGTTGCGCCCGCCTTAATAGCAGGCAACACGGTGTTGCTGAAACACGCCGCGCAAACACTGCAAGTTGGCGAAAGACTGGCGGAAGCCTTCCACGCCGCAGGCGTACCGGATGACGTGTTCCAGAATCTCGTACTTGACCATGATACAACTGGCGAACTGATCTCCGGGCGGCACGTAGACTTCGTCAACTTCACGGGCTCCGTGCGCGGTGGGCAGGCGATGGAGCGCGCAGCTGCGGGAACGTTTATCCCTGTTTCCACCGAACTTGGGGGAAAGGACCCAGGCTATGTGCGTGCAGATGCCGACCTCGACGACGCGGTGGCGGGTCTACTTGACGGTGCCATGTTCAACTCGGGCCAGTGTTGCTGCGGGATCGAGCGCATTTATGTGCACGGTTCGCTTTACAATGAGTTTGTCGAAAAAGCGGTCGCACTCGTCAAAAGCTACAGGCTGGGTAATCCGCTCGACCCGGAAACGACGATCGGCCCGATGGCCCACGTCCGGTTTGCGCAGGTGGCGCGCGACCAGATCGAAGATGCAATCGCCAAAGGAGCAACCGCCCACATCGAAAGGTTTTCCGAAGATGATGGCGGCGCCTATCTGACACCGCAGATCCTCACCAACGTCACGCACGACATGGAAGTGATGCGCGAGGAAACATTCGGTCCGGTTGTCGGCATCATGCCAGTACGTGACGACGAAGAAGCCATCACCTTGATGAACGATTGCCGGTTTGGGCTGACGGCAGCAATCTATACACGCGATGTCGCGGCGGCGGATGCCATCGGCGCGCGTCTGGAAACAGGCACCGTATTCATGAACCGTTGCGACTATCTCGACCCGGCGTTGTGCTGGACCGGGTGCAAGGATACAGGCCATGGGGCGGGCCTCTCGGTGCTCGGCTTCCAGGCACTGACACGTCCGAAATCCTATCACCTCAAGAAGAGCTGACAGACATGAACCTTGTTGGAAACTGGTCTTATCCCACGGCAATCCGCTTTGGCGCGGGCCGCATATCCGAGATTGCAGAAGCCTGCATCGCCGCGGGCATCAGCAAGCCGCTGCTCGTCACCGACAAAGGGCTGGCTGGGCTGGAAATCACAACGCGTACGCTGGACCTGCTCGAAACGGCCGGTCTGGGCCGTGCTATCTTTTCCGAGGTTGACCCGAACCCGAATGAGAAAAACGTCGAGGACGGTCTCAGGATGTATCGAGAAGGCCGTTTCGACGGTGTCATCGCCTTTGGCGGTGGCTCGGGTCTCGATCTTGGCAAAGTCGTGGCCTTCATGGCCGGGCAGTCGCGACCTCTTTGGGATTTCGAGGATATAGGCGACTGGTGGACACGAGCGGATCCTGAAGGAATCCATCCAATCATCGCCGTACCGACGACCGCTGGCACCGGGTCCGAGGTCGGGCGCGCTGGCGTTATCACCAATTCAGAAAGCCATGAGAAGAAGATCATCTTCCACCCCAAGATGCTTCCTGCCGTGGTCATCTGCGACCCGGAGCTGACGATGGGTATGCCGAAATTCATCACGGCAGGCACCGGGCTGGATGCCTTTGCGCATTGTGTGGAGGCCTTCTGCTCGCCGCACTATCACCCGATGAGCCAAGGCATCGCCCTTGAGGGGATGCGGCTCGTCAAGGATTACCTGCCTCGTGCCTATGCCGACGGGACGGACCTCGAAGCGCGTGCGCACATGATGAGCGCAGCTGCAATGGGCGCCACCGCTTTTCAGAAAGGCTTGGGCGCGATCCACGCACTGTCCCATCCGATCGGGGCACATCACCACACGCATCACGGCACCACCAATGCCGTATGCATGCCTGCCGTACTGCAGTTCAACCGCCCCAAGGTGGAGGGCCTTCTGTCGCGCGCAGCAGACTACCTTGGCATCCAAGGCGGGTTCGACGGATTTGCGACATACGTAAACGATTTGAACGCCTCACTCGGCATTCCAAAGACCCTGAGCGAACTGGGCGTGACGGACGCTCAACTCGACATCCTGGTACGAGACGCTCTGAAGGACCCGTCGACAGGCGGAAACCCGGTGGAGATGACCGAGGCCAATACACGCAAACTGTTCGAAGCCGTTATGTGACCCACCTGTGCGTGGGGCTCCCGCCCGTCCGGTGCGCATCGCAGATGCGCGTGGCCGGTTGGGCCTAGGGTGCGCCCTGTCGTGCGCGCGACAGGGCGCCGTGACCGGGCTCACGCCAGCAGGTCGAAGATCTCGCCGCCGATCTGGATGTTGATGTTCAGCTGCGCCTCGCCATCGACCAGCGCCCACATGATCTGGCCCGTCGGGCGGTAGATCACGAAGGCCTCCTGCACCGCGTCCTCGCCCGAGCGCTCGCCGTCGGGCGTCGCCGTGTGCGCGAGGTTGATCTGGAAATCCGCCGCCGTCGCCACCTGGCCGAAGACCAGCACGTCGCCATCGCCCGCGAGATAGTCCTGCACCCAGTCCGAGCCGTGATCGGCCACGCCCAGGTGAAAGAAGCTGTCCGCGCCCGCGCCGCCATTGATCCGGTCGTACCCGAAGCCGCCATTGACGAAATCGTTACCATTTCCGCCGAAAACGAGGTCAGAGAG
>NZ_JBHRXI010000016.1:226640-320343 GCF_042648365.1 Lutimaribacter marinistellae
CCAGTCCTCACGCTTGGGAAGCTGCTCGAACGTATGCTCGGGCGGCGGCGAGGGCAGGGTCCATTCCAGCGTATCCGCGTACTCGTTCCAGTAGTTGTTCTGGGTCACCCGCGCGCCACGGAACAGCGCATAGAAGACGATACCGAAGAACAGCAGGAACGAGGCGAAGGAGATGAACGCACCCCAGGACGAGATGTAGTTCCAGTAGGCGAACGCCTCGGGGTAGTCGATGTACCGGCGCGGCATGCCCTGGCGGCCCAGGAAGTGCTGCGGGAAGAAGGTCACGTTCGCCCCGATGAAGAAGAGCCAGAAGTGGATCTTGCCCCAGAACTCGGAATACTGGCGCCCGGTGATCTTGCCGAAGTAGAAGTAGACGCCGGCAAAGATCGCGAACACCGCACCCAGGCTCATCACGTAGTGGAAATGCGCCACGACGTAGTAGGTGTCGTGATAGGCCCGGTCGACGCCCGCCTGGCTCAGCACCACGCCGGTCACACCGCCGACGGTGAACAGGAACAGGAAGCCGAAGGCGAACAGCATCGGCGTCTTGAACTCGATCGAGCCGCCCCACATCGTCGCGATCCAGCTGAACACCTTCACGCCGGTCGGAACCGCGATGACCATCGTCGCCAGCATGAAGTAGGCCTGCTGGTTCAGCGACATGCCGACCGTGTACATGTGGTGCGCCCACACGACAAAGCCCAGCACACCGATCGCGATGATCGCCCAGACCATCGGCAGGTAGCCGAAGATCGGCTTCCGCGAGAAGGTGGCGATGACGTGGCTGATGATGCCGAACCCGGGCAGGATCACGATGTACACTTCCGGGTGGCCGAAGAACCACAGGATGTGCTGGTACAGGACCGGATCGCCGCCGCCCGCAGGATCAAAGAAGGTAAAGCCGAAATTGCGGTCCATCAGCAGCATGGTGATCGCGCCCGCCAGAACCGGCAGCGACAGCAGGATCAGCCACGAGGTGACGAAGATCGACCAGCTGAACAGCGGCACCTTGAACAGCGTCATGCCCGGCGCGCGCATGTTCAGGAAGGTGGTGATCATGTTGATCGCGCCCAGGATCGAGCTTGCGCCCGACACGTGCACGGCAAAGATCGCCAGGTCCATCGACATGCCGCCCTCGGTCGTCGACAGCGGCGCGTAAAGCACCCAGCCCACGCCCGAACCGGCCTGGTCGTTTCCGCCCGGTGCCAGCATGGAGGCGACACCCAGCGAGGTGCCGGCCACATACAGCCAGAAGGACAGGTTATTCATCCGCGGGAACGCCATGTCCGGCGCGCCGATCTGCAACGGCATGAAATAGTTGCCAAAACCGCCGAACAGCGCCGGGATGACAACGAAGAACATCATCAGGATGCCGTGATAGGTGATCATCACGTTCCACAGATGGCCGTTCGGCGTACACTCACCGTCGCCCGCGAACAGGCGGAAGCCCTCGAGGCACATGTGCTGCACGCCCGGCTCCATGAGCTCTAGGCGCATGAACACGGTCAGCGCGACCGAGATGAAGCCCGCAAGGGCCGAGAAGATCAGGTAAAGGATCCCGATGTCCTTGTGGTTCGTCGACATGAACCAGCGGGTAAAGAAACCGCGCTGGTCTTCATGCTCGTGACCATGAATGGCTGCGTCCGCCATTAAGGTGCCTCCTGTTGCAATGCCACGCGCACCCGGGGATACGGGCACGCGGATTCCTGCCGGTTTTAGAATTTGTCCGCTCCGCCCTCAAGTCCGGAGTTTGATCTGGATCAAGATAAATGGCCGCACCCCCTTGCGGTGGCGGCCGCGCTCACGCCACGCCCCGGCGGCGGCGCCCCCGGCGCAGCAGGATCTCGGCCAGCAGCAGGTAAGGCACGAAGAACGCAACCACCTGAATCCGGTCGAACGGCCCCGTCAGACCGGGTGTTGACCCCGCCCCGCCAGTCAGCGCGAACCACAGGACATAGTGCATCCGAAAGATCCACGACCCCACGGCAAGGATGACGAAACGCGTGGCCCATTCGAAATGGCGGCGCATGTCCTTGTTGAGCGCGTGATAGACCGTATTGGCCGCCGCCACCATGATCAGCCCGCCATAGATGGCGAACCACAGGCTCATCCACCATCCGCCCACCGTGCCGCGCCCGGCGATATAGGCCAGCCCCGCGCAGCCGGTCACCAGCGCAAGCGCCAGCAGGGCATACCCCCAGCGCCTGTGCAGTCCCGGCCACCTGCGCCGCAGCACGGGCAGCGCCTGCACCGGCGCGCCCAGCGTCAACACCGCCCCGGCGATCATGTGCAGCGCCAGCAGCCAGTCGGTGACGCCCGGCACCTCGGCAAAAACCCGGCTCAAAGCGGCCGGAGCATCCGCCACCAGCGCCTGCAGGCCCAGCCCGGCCGAGTAGAGCACGAACCACATCACGTTCAGCGCGAGAATCGTCAGCAGGATCGAGGGCAGGCGGCGTCGCATACGCCAAGGTTAGGCCGCGCAGCGCCCACCGGCCAGTGCGGTGGCTTGATCCAGATCAATACACATTCAAAAATCAGAATTTAATCTATGCGAAATCCGGCATGTATCGAGAGGACCCACGCCATGACCGCCATGACCACCGAAAAACCGGCCGAGACTTACTCGCCGCTCTACTTCCTTGCCTCGCTCGGGGCAGGGGGGCTTGCCGTCACCTTTTTCATGTACTTGATGTTCTGGGTACCGCATCCCGGTCAGCCGGTGCCCGTGTTCGAAGACCTTCAAACCGTTTTTGCGACCGGCTCTGTCGCGCTCAAATCGGCGGCATTGCTGGCGATGATCGGCATCGCGGTCTTCGCCTTTCTCAACGTCCGCTCGCTGCTCTGGAACCTCTCGGCGCTGTCGCGATTCCGCCGCAGCCCGTCATACCAGGCGCTGCGCAGCTCAAACGCTGAAACCACCCTGCTGGCCGCGCCGCTGGCCTCGGCGATGACGATCAACGCGATGTTCATCGTGGGCCTCGTCTTCGTGCCGGGGCTCTGGGGTTTGGTCGAATACCTCTTCCCGCTGGCGCTGGTCGCCTTCCTTGGTCTCGGCATCTGGGCCTTTCGCCTGATCGGCGATTTCCTGGGTCGCGTCCTGACCGAGGGCGGCGTGTTCGACATGACCGCTCATAACTCCTTTGCGCAGCTGCTTCCGGCCTTCGCGTTGTCCATGGTCGGCGTGGGCCTTGCTGCTCCCGCCGCGATGAGCACGAACTCCCTGACCGTCGGCGCATCGCTGATCCTGTCGACCTTCTTCGGGATCGCCGCCATCACCTATACCGTGGTTGCCTCCGTCACGGCTTTCAGCTCGATGTTGCGCTTCGGCACCGCGCGCGAGGCCGGTCCGACCCTCATGGTCATCGTTCCGATCCTGACCGTTCTGGGCATTCTCTTCCTGCGCCAGAATCACGGCCTTCACGCCGCCTTCGACACGCATGGCACAGCCGCTGAAACCATGGTCTTTCTCGCCCGCCTTCTGACGGTGCAGATCCTGTTCCTGATGCTCGGCCTGCTCGTCCTGCGCCGGCAACACTACTTCCGTGACTTCGTTTTCGGCTCGAAACTGTCGCCCGGCTCCTACGCGCTCGTGTGTCCCGGCGTTGCCCTTTCGGTGATGCTGCACTTCTTCACCAACAAGGGTCTGGTCGGCGCCGGACTGATCGAGAAATTCGGCCCCGCCTATTGGTCGGTCACCGCGATCGCGCTGCTCTTCCAGGTCTCGATGATCGCGCTGGTCCTGCGTCTCAACCGCCAGCATTTCCGCCGCCCTGCCGAGACGCTGGTGCCGGCCCAATAAGCGCCGGGCCGCGAGCCATGCAAGGGGGGTACCGCCATGTACAAAATGGTCAATCCCTCCTCTGACACCGGTACAAAACGGTCAAAACGGGGGTACCAAACCCGGCCCGGTCCGAAACCGGGCCGGGTCGCTTGACGCAGCAGCCGGGCTCGGCCACACCTCTGGCAACCGCCGTTTCGCAACAAGGGCTGCTGCAATGACTTATGATCCCGACAACATCTTCGCCAAGATCCTGCGCGACGAAATCCCCTCGACCCGCGTCTACGAGGATGATGAAACCCTTGCTTTCATGGACATCATGCCCCGCGTCGACGGGCATCTGCTGGTGATTCCCAAGACACCGTGCCGCAACCTCCTCGACGCCACGCCCGAGCAGTTGTCGGCGGTGATTGCGACCACCCAGAAACTGGCCAAGGCCGCCCAGAAAGCCATGGAAGCGCAAGGGGTTACGATCCAGCAATTCAACGAGGCCGCCGGCGGGCAGGAGGTTTTCCACCTGCATTTCCACGTCCTTCCCCGGCATGAGGGCGTGAAGCCCCGTGCCCCTGGCCAGATGGGTGACAAGGACGCCATCGCTGCCCATGCCGAGGCGATCCGCGCGGCGCTCGCAGGTTGATGAAGTCATTTTCTTCTTTTGAAAACATGGAATTACAGCGCACTTCTGCGTATTAGTGCCAGTGCGCCTCCGACATGAAATTGCCGCTCCGTGGAACCGGAGCGGCAGATCACGCATTAATGCAACACCCGAGCCAACCACCCGGCCCGCCCCTCACTCACAGGCGGTTCAAAGGAGGTAGCACCGCAGGATCCGGTCCCGCATGATCCAAATGGATCAAAACGGTACAACACGCTGGATCTCCGGGGCTTTTCTTTGGCCGGGAACGACCAATATCCTTTGGTCAGAGGACATCGGAGGCTCCGAGATTCGAGACGAGACGTCAGACCGCACGACCGTATCCCGCGACGAGGTGATCGCCGCGATTTACGAAACTGTGCTGCGCCCTGAGCTCTACGAGATGTTCATGGAAGCCTGGGAGGAGCATATCGGTGCGATTCTCCGTGAACCCTCTGTCGCCGCTCGCCTCGACGCGCAAGACACACAAGGCGGGATGGAGATCGACCCCGAATTACAGGCCCATTTCGCCCGTGCCCATGACATCCTGGAACAGATCGGCCGCAAGGTTCCCCGCGCGGAATTGCGCAGCCGTGTCGCGCAGACACAAGGTTTCGCGATTCTCGCCGCACCTGATGGCCGCATCCTCGCCGCCGGAAACGAAGCGCGCTCGGCGATGGGAGAGGGCGGTACGCTCGATGATCTGTGTACCCATCTTACCGGCCATGGCGCCCAGATGCTGCAAAGCCTCCTCAAGGCTGCGCGCGATGGCGACGCGGCCGCCCATCCCATTGTTCTGACGACTGATATTCGCCCGCGCCACCTCATTGCACGGATCGCCATAGACGAAGGTGCACCCGTCCAGGTGGTGATCGAAGGGCTCGATTACCAATGGACCGACGAGGCTGAGCAGATGCTGGTGACGTCGTTCGGCCTGTCGAGGGCCGAGGTCGACGTGGTTCGCAACCTGATGGCCGGGGAAAGCCTGCGGGCCATCGCGGCGCTTTCGGGGAAATCCGAACACACTGTTCGCAATCAGGCCAAGTCTGTCCTGGCCAAAACAGGTGCGCCGGGGCAGGTCGAGCTGATCCGCCTTGTTGCCTACCTCGTCGACACCGAGGTCCGGGGGCGGGTCGGGCATCCCGGCAAGGTGGTACTACCGTCGGAAAACCTGCGGATGGGTACCGGGCTGGACATGCAGCTGTACCGCTGCGGTGATCCGCGCGGACGACCGGTGATCTACCTGCACGGCATGCTCGACGGGATGGCGCCGCTCCAATACCTGCAGTCACGGTTTCGCCAACGCAACATGAGGGTTCTTGCCCCGGTGCGACCCGGTTACGGCCTGTCCAGCGGCGTGCCCTCTCCCGATGCTGCGGTGGATGCCATCGTCGCACATGTTCGCGAACTCATGGACCGGGAAGAGCTGGAGCAACCGGTGATCCTTGGGCACATGGCCGGTGCCTTGTTCGGCCACGTCCTGTGCGCACGGCTGCGTAACCAAGTGGCAGGAATGGTGGCCGTTTCCGGTGGCGGACCGATCCTGCGGATGAAGCAGATCTCGCAAATGGCGCCGCGCCAGCGCGTGATGTCCTATACCGCCCGCTATGCGCCGGCGCTTCTGCCTTTCTTTGTGCGTGCGGGCATGGCGCTGATCGACAGCGACCGGATCGGCAAGCTGATGGATACGTTGTACCTGCCCGGCAGTCACGAGCGTCGGGTCATTGACAGGCTCGGGGTCGAGGAGTTGATGCATGCAGGGTATCGCTTTGCGGTGCAGTCCGGCGCTGGCGGCTTCGTGTCGGACGGTCATCTTATGGTCCGTGACTGGACTCCCCAGATCCGCGGCGGCGGCGCGTCGGTCATCCATCTGCACGGCGCACGCGATCCGGTGATCCCGGCCGAGGCCACTCGTGCCTTTGCCGAAGTGCATGCGCATGTGGAATTCAGACTGCGGCCCGAGGCGGGCCAGTTCCTGCTTTACGAGGAGCCGCATCGTGTTCTCGATGCGATAGACGAACTGAACGGTAAGTCCTGAGCGTGCAGGGACGTTCAGCTTTGCGTTTGCATGGTCGCGTCAAAGGCGCGGCGTAAAGCAACATCCAAGTCATCCATCGTCACCGGGAGGCCCAGATCGACAAGCGACGTTACGCCGTGATCGCTGATGCCGCAGGGAACGATCCCCGAGAAATGCTCCAGATCCGGATCGACGTTGATCGAGATACCGTGAAAGCTGACCCATTTGCGCAGGCGGATGCCGATCGCCGCGATCTTGTCCTCGGCCGGGGTGCCGCCTGGTGTGGCCGGCTTGTCCGGTCGTGTCACCCAGACGCCGACACGCCCTTCACGTATCTCGCCGCGCAGGTTGAACTCGGCCAGTGTCGCGATCACCCATGCTTCGAGATCTTGAACGAACTTCCGTATGTCGCGCCCCCTGCGGTTGAGATCGAGCATGACATAGACCACGCGCTGTCCGGGTCCGTGATAGGTGTACTGACCACCACGTCGGCTTTCATGGACGGGGAAGCGATCGGGGTCTCTCAGGTCTTCGACCCGGGCCGATGTTCCGGCGGTGTAAAGGGGCGGATGCTCGAGCAACCAGATGCATTCGTCGGCGCGGCCCTCGGAAATATCGGCGACGCGCGCCTCCATGAAGGCGAGCGCCTCGTCATAGTCGGTCAGGCCGTCGGTAATCTTCCATTCCATGGCAGGTGCATAAACCAGTGCCGGGGCAGGGGGAAGGGTCAGGCCGCCTCGGCCAGGCAGCGTTGCAGGATCTGCCGATAGGTGTCGACACCCTGCGCCCCTGTCACGAGGTAGCGACCGGCAAAGACCATCCCCGGCACGCCGGTAATTCCTCGGTTGGTCCAGAACGCCTGCTTTTCACGGGTGGGTGCTTCGTGATCGCCCGACAAAAGAGCGTCCCGCGCCGCATCCGCGTCGAGCCCCGCGCGCGCGGCGGCCTCGCAAAGGACGTCGATATCCGAAACATCCTGACCCTTGGAAAAGCAGGCCTCGAACAGTGCAAGTTTCAGCGGGTGCTGACGGCCCTGGCCTTCCGCCCAGTCAAGAAGCTGGTGAGCGCGAAACGTGTTCCAGATCCGACTGTCGTCATTGAAACGAAAGGCAAAGCCTAGTTCGGCACCGAGTTCCGTCAACCGGGCTCGGGCCGCCGCGCTATCGGCGGGCGAAGAGCCGTATTTCTCGGTGATATGTTCGCGCAGGTTTTGCCCCTCCAGCGGCATGTCGGGGTTCAACTCGAAAGGATGCCATCTCAGATTCGCGATCATGCCTTCTGCGGCCAACGCCCTGTCGAGTTGCAGAAAGCCGATGATGCACCACGGGCAAACCACGTCCGAGACGATGTCGACCTGAAGTACAGGACGGTCCTGCGGCGGTATTTGTTCGGTCATTCTGGCTTACCTTTCGGGGCGTCTGAATTGGTTACGCCACCACTTGGTGATGCGGCAAAGGAAATCAATCGAAAACCTGCTTTTGCCTCTTCACATCCCCCGGACGCTCGTCTATACGCCCCTCACACCAAGTCAGGGCAGTGCGGTCGTGGCGGAATTGGTAGACGCGCAGCGTTGAGGTCGCTGTGGGGTAACACCCGTGGAAGTTCGAGTCTTCTCGACCGCACCAAACTCAAGAGCCTGAGGGCTTTGCCTCTACCGCTCGATTTCCTTCAAGTTTCTGTTTTCATTTGATTTTCGACTCTGGGTTCGTTCCGGCGCCGAAACCGCGCGCAGCGCTGACTTGCCGCGGCTGGTTGGCCTTCGGTGAACACCGCCTGCGGGTTATGCTATGGTAAAACCACCCGCTGCCAGAATGGCTCTCACACGGGTTTCGCAGGGAATGCTGCCATGAGCGAATGGGAAATCCGTATCGAGGCGCAACCGGTATACCTGTTCGGTGATACCGGGAATGATCATCTGTACCTCGTCCTTGTTTCGCCAGAGCAGGATGAATGGGTGTTGCGGGGGTATCCTTCGGGTATCTTCAATGTTGGCCCGATCATTGTCGAAGACTCGGTTCCGATCGCTGACAGCAGGGACTATCGGCCGATCGAGGATCGCGAACGCGTCGGCAGCCGAGTTCTTGATCTCGAGGGGCGCGATCCACTGGCCGTTTGGGACATCATGCGACAGCAAACGCGCGCCATCGAGGCAGCAGAGATTGCTTATGATGTCTTTTCCATGAACTCCAATTCGGCTGTCGCCTCGATGTTGCATACGGTTGGATTGCGGATAGCCGATAATCTGCCGGACCAGCCCGACCGCGAAGATTCCTTTCCGGGGATCGATTCCATCCTGGATGTATTCGATTTCGTTCTGTCCGGTGCGGATGACAATGACGTGATCTGGGGCGGGAGCCAGAACGACAC
The DNA here is from genome assembly GCF_042648365.1 of Lutimaribacter marinistellae. Classification (NCBI taxonomy): domain Bacteria; kingdom Pseudomonadati; phylum Pseudomonadota; class Alphaproteobacteria; order Rhodobacterales; family Roseobacteraceae; genus Lutimaribacter; species Lutimaribacter marinistellae. The sequence continues at coordinate 235,437 of NZ_JBHRXI010000016.1, forward strand.
GCTTTCCGGCGGTGCGGACGACGACTCGTTAAGCGGACAGGCCGGACGCGATCACCTTATGGGTGGAGATGGCGCCGATTTCCTGAACGGGGGATGGGGAAGTCATGACCAGCTGACCGGTGGCAACGGTGCGGATCGGTTTTTCCATGCGGGACATGCCGGTCATGGCACGGACTGGATATTGGATGCGGACTTTTCCGAAGGGGACCGGCTTGTTTTTGGCTCAGTCGCTTCTGCCGATCACTTCCAGGTAAACATCGCGAACACCGCCGGTATGGGCGATGCCGAGGTTGCCGAGGCTTTTGTCATCTGGAAGCCGACTGGGCAGATCCTGTGGGCCCTCACAGATGGTGCGGAGCTGGAGATGATCACGATTCGCGCCGAAGGGTCCGAGTTCGACCTTGTCATCTGAGTGCCATCGATCCCGAGATATTGATACGGATCAAGGTCAGGGCATCGCAAATAATATATTCGCTGTTTGATATGTTATGGAGGGAGCACAATGGCTACCGCAAATATCTCGTCTGAATTCTTCGGGTTTCTGAACCAGCTTCTGAACTCGTCCGATCCTCTTGGTGACATCTTTGGCTTTTCGTTCGACAACGCGGACCTGCTGAACGAACTGGACCTTTCCGGGGACGGGATATCCGCGATTTCGGCAAGCCCGTCGCAAATTGTCGTTTCGATACCGAATAGTGCGGGCAGTGACTTCGTCGCGACCATCAACGGTGCAGGCATGGGGCCGCTGACCAGTTCGGAACAGTTCCTCGCGGCCATTTCGAATGGAACCGCAACCGGAACGCTCGATGGCATTTCGATTGCGCAAGATGGAACGGACGTACTGGCGTTGGCCTTCACGCCGACAGGGCTGACCCTCGAGTCGGGCGCGCAGGCCATCCAGCTTACCGGGACGTTTCCCAATCAGCTTGCCGGCCTTTCCAGTGTTCTGGCATTGACCAGTATTCTCGACCCCGACTCGCTGGCCGACCTGACGGAGCAGGAACGCAACGATCTCGTTACCGCGCTGTCTGCGGTAACCATGGAAGGTTTGACGCTGACCAACGGCGGTACGGAGGTTCTGGCCTTCGACATCATGCCCACGGGTGTCACTTTGACCACCAGCGCATTTCTCGTCGAGCTTGCCGGCACGATGCCGTCCAGCGTTGGCGGGCTGGTCTCTGAGCTGTTGACGGCGCTTGATGGTGGTGCGGACATTCTGACCGGTCTGTTCCAGGCGCTCGACGTCACAGGAATCCGCCTCGCGGATGGGGCAGGGACGGATCTGCTGGTGATCGATGGTGCTATTGACGACCTTGGATCGCTCGAACTGTCCATCGATGGAATTCCGGTTGCCCAGGACACCGATCTTTTGTGGGAAATGGGCGGTTCGGATGTCGTGCTGACAGCAGGTGACGAAGCGGCCTTCCTCATGGGTACGAATGGTCAGGACGCGCTGACTGGTGGCCTTGGAAACGACACGGCCATTGGCCTCGACGGTCTGGACACGATCCTGGGCGGTGATGGCGATGACCTGCTGCGCGGGATGGACGGCGACGACCGGGTACTTGGCGAGCTCGGCGACGACACGATCGAGGGCGGCGACGGGAACGACACGCTGAATGGCGGTGACGGGGACGATGTGATCAATGGCGGCGAAACAGATGCCGACTTGCGCGACGTGATCCTCGGCGGAGACGGTAATGACAGTCTGGACGGCGGCTATGGCAACGATCTGATCTATGGACAGGCGGGCAACGATACGCTGGCCGGTGGATTCGGCGCGGACGAGTTGCAAGGTCAGGAGGGCGATGACGTCGTTACGGGCAGCGCGTTGTCCGATCTCGTGTTCGGCGGTGACGGCAACGATTTCGTCAATGGCGGCTTCGGTTATGACCGCATCAATGGTGGTGACGGCGCTGACCGGTTCTTCCACCTCGGGGTTTTCGACCATGGCTCCGACTGGGTACAGGACTACACCGCCGCCGACGGGGATGTGCTGGTCTTCGGCCAGGCCGCAACCGTGGACCAGTTCCAGATCAACCTTGCCCACACGGCAACGCCGGACGGTGAACGCTCGGGCGATGACGACGTGCAAGAGGCGTTCGTGATTTATCGCCCGACGGGTCAGATCATGTGGGCGCTCGTCGACGGCGAGGGGCAGGATGAGATCAACCTTCAGATCGGTGCAGAAACCTTCGATCTGTTGGCCTGATGGCGATGCGGACGGTCCTCGGGGGCTGAACCCTCGGGTGATCGTCTGTTTCTTCATGAGGATGGTGCGGGCGGTGGGAACCTGATCCGTATTGTAACTTGTGCTAAATTGTCCAAAATCTCAATGCCCGTTGCGTTTTTGAACATCTGCGGTGTATGAGGCTGTCCAGAATTGTCGTAACATGATGCCCACCAAGTGGGGGCTGGATGGCAGGACTGAACAAGCTCAAGACCGCAGAAGTGAAGAACGCGCCCGCAGGGACGAAGCTCCAAGACGGCGGCGGCTTGCTGTTCATCGCCGGGGCCAACGGCGGGCGATGGAAATACCGATTCCAGATGAACGGGCGGCGGCGGGAAATGGGCCTCGGCTCTTACCCGGCTTTGTCCCTGGCGGATGCCCGGAAAGAGCGGGCGAAATGGGAGGCTGTCGCTAAGGCGGGCCGCGATCCGGTGGTAGAGCGGCAGCGCGAACGCGACGAGGAAGCCGAAGCCGCCAACCGGGCCGATCCGACCTTTGCCGATATGCTCGATCTGTTCTTTGACAGCTACAAGGCGCGGCTGCGCGGCGATGGCGGGGCGGGGCGCTGGCTGTCGCCCCTCACGCATCATGTGGTGCCTAAGATCGGCAAGCGGCGCATCACGGATCTTCACCAGCGCGACATACACGACGCTCTCAAGCCGATCTGGCACACAAAGCACGAAACTGCCGACAAGGCGCTGTACCGAACGCGCAAGGTACTGCATCACGCCCGCCTGTCGGGCTACGAGGTCGATCCGTTCATCTGTGACGCGGCCCGCCACATGCTCGGCCATGTCGATGCCGTCGAAACGCCGATTCCCGCAACGCCGTGGCAGGAGATCCCGGACCTGTACGCTCGCCTATCCGAGAAGCCGCATCCCTCCTATCTGGCGCTGCGCTTCACGATCCTTACCGCCGCGCGGGGAACGCCGGTCAGGGGCGCGCGGTTCGATGAGATAGAGGGCGACGTATGGACGGTGCCTGCCGACCGCATGAAAGGGAACAAGGGGAAGGTCACAGATTTCCGCATACCGCTTTCGATGGCCGCTCTCGCCGTAGTCGATGAATGCCGTGCGCAGCGTCGCAACGATTTCCTTTTCCCGGCCCCGCGTGTAAATGCGGGGGTGTCAGACGTGGCGATGAAGAAGGTGCTGGATAGGCTCAGGGAAACGGGGCGCACACACGGCTTCCGCACGTCCTTCCGAACGTGGGTGCAGGATACCGAAGCGGGAAGCTACGAAGTCACGGAAACCGCCCTGGCGCACATAATCGGGTCGAAGGTCGAGCGGTCCTATGCGCGCTCCGATTTGCTCGATAGGCGGCGTGTCCTGATGCAGAAATGGGCTGATTACGTGACGCAGGCGGAGTCGAAGGTGGTCAGCCTTCGCGGGCGGTGAACTCGGCCACGGCCTTCGCATGGCGCCAACCGTCGCGCCAGTTGGCCCACGGGCCGAGATAATCGTCGCCCTCGATGATCCCCTCGGGATGCGGGTTGAATGTCTCGGGCTTCCCGGCCCGATACGCTTCCTGCCCTCTGATGAAAACCTGAACGCGCTTCCAGGACGATGACCGGACCTGCATGATGAACAAAGCAGCCGAGCGAGCGTTTGGCGGCGTGGACTTTGGCCGGAAGTCATTGTTTTTTGATGGTTCCGAGTGCTAGTGTGCGTGTCGCCTTCATGTAGTCGCTGATCGTCACCGCGAAGATGAAAGGTACGACTCCTCATCTCTGGCTCGGCAACTTTCTCGCCCGACTGAGACGCGCATCATGCCATAGTCGTTGTAGCTGGAGCGTCAATTGTGGGCAGTCGTACAAGTCTCGATGCCGATCAGGATAGCAGATATGGCCTCAAAGAACGGCATCACCTCCCTGAGCCATAATTCCCGCAGAATCTCCAGCGGGGTAGTCCAGACGGCGGGAGCAGCTAATTCTCATTTGCACAAGGACTAAAACGAACCACTCGGTTGGGGCAGTTTAGTTGACGGCTGCCAGCTTTTTTAAGCATCCTCGCATTGGAAACCAGACCAATCATGCATTAACAATCGACTTCGACCAATCATATCAGACTGTTTAGTCTTAGCTGGCACCCGAACCTCAAGAGGATACTCCATACAGCCTTATTTGTTCTGGTCTCCCTCTGAGCTTGGTTGCCCCCAAATCCAGCCAGTCTTCTGGATTTGTTTCGCTAGTCTCAAAGACTGCTTCAGATGCTACAATTCGCATGTCTAAGGATTTTGCGATACCTTCGATTCGGGCGGCTTCGTTCACTACAGCGCCAAAGACGCCGAACTCTAGATGACGTGAATCTCCAACTACACCCGCAATGGCATTTCCAGTATGCAGCGCAACGACAGTGTCGGCGGTAGAATGATCAGGCTCGAGTCCATGAATGCGACCCGAAGACAGCACATTGCTGAGGTGTTCTGCAGCCGCAAGAGCTCGTCGTGCGGCAAGATTGATTGGTCCACTCAGCCCAAAAACAATCAAGACACCGTCGCCAATGAACTTTTCGATTACACCGCCATGTTCCTGAACAATTTCGACGACGCGCTCTCTGAATGCCGACAACAGTTGGGTGGTTCTTTCGGGGCCAATCCGATCGCTTATGGCCGTAAAATTTCGGATGTCTACGAACGCTATAACAACGGTGACAGAACGACCATGCTTCAACAAAGCGAGACGTTCATCGCTTAGGTTTTGCCGAAGCTCTTGTGGAAGGAAGGGCGCTGTATTGCGTTCAATCTCAGATTGCCAAGAAACGCTCCAAACCAGTTTACGCGTGCGCCATACAGCGACAATGCAAACGCAGCCAATAGCAGAAAATATCACTAAGCGAATGAAATTGGATGCGAGGTCAAAGTTGCCAACCAAAAAATCAATCTCAGCGGGTTTCAATACGGCATACGGCGTACTGAAGATCATTATCCCAAGCCCGGCAACCAACGAAACCGTAAGGGAAGCTTGAAGAAAGATTCTAAAGCGAAAAAGTTGCGAGACGAAGACTAGAACCGCAAAAAGCGATGCTGGTGATGACAGGATCACGTGAGCACCCGAATCATGCAGCCTTGCACTGTAGTATAGGTTAGAAAGAACAAGAACTACATCTAGAAAGCCGAAAATCCACGGTATCCATGTTCTCATCAATTGAGTTTGAGCGACAACGATCGATAAGCAACCGAGAGCAAAGTAAGTTGAAACAACGATCAAGGCCAGGGTAACGCTGGGCATGCTTCCAATATTTTGATCGCTAGGATTTTTCGCCAAAATTATAATCGAAACACCAAGCATTACGGATACAACAATTCGAATGAAGCCGATTAATTGTTCAGCTTCAGTATCGGCACGGCACATAGCTGAGTCAGCAAAGGATTTCATTTACTCCAACTCACTTGAAATTACCCCTTCGGGTGACCGTCTTGAAAGTTAGTACATGGCCAGACTTTGGTCTATTGGGATGGCGCTTTCGATGCTGGTGGCCAATATTTCAGGGCGCTGTGAAGCCAGACAGTATTGTAGGGGCAGGAGCTTGGTAAACGATCGTTCTTTGGCAGGAGATTACGGCCATGCGTATTGATCGGTCGGAAGGTCTGTACTGGCTCCGTAAATTTGTCTGCCTGCAGAGGACTCTTTCATGAGTTCGCCGGAGTACATGAATGGTACCAAGTGGTTAGCACATAGGCTGCCAGCAGTTTCTCTGGTAGATGCAAGCCGATCTGCCAACTCATAAGGCGAGCTTGGGGATGTCTGCGACGGGTCCGATCACGGCATCATCGGAAGCACTTCCTGGCGGGACGTCTTGGTCCTACAAGCTGGCCACTATCGCCTAGATCAAGTCAACGCGCTTGAGCCAATATGGCTCTCTCGCGTTGGACAAGAGTACTCTCGTTCGGCAACGCTAGCTTGGCCAAGTATGAAGGGCTTGGTCGAACCATACGACCTCCTTTCACAAAAATGGGTTGAGGCAATATAGTGAAAATGTCTGAACACGATGTTTGCGAGCAAAAGGCTTCCTTATCATTGGCTCTAAAGCCAATTGAGAAAATTGGTTTGCTGATCTGGATTTCGAAGGCCATTCTCTTCTGCCTTGTTGTTGGGGCTACGAAAGCTTCTCAAGCAGATCCGCTGACCGAACGTGGGATAGATCCCAAGACGATCGAATTGATGGTTTCTGAGTTATCGACGGATTTACGTTATACCCGGTTTGCAGAAATAGAAGTCCGCACTGCAGAAGAGACTCTCACCGACCGTGTTTTGATCGACTTCGATCCCAAGACCCCAGCAGGCATCGATCTGACCCTGAAGTTCGATAAGCAGACACCGACTACCGCTTCAACACGACGATTTCGTCGCGTTTTGGAAAGCCGGATGCGATTGCAGCATGAGATTAGATCGCTAAATGTTACATATGATCCAGATAGCATTTTGCTGTTGTCTAGCAGTGGACCGATTGACATTTATCAATTTCGCTATAGTCCGTTTGGTCTTGCTCAAGATATTGCATGGATCCGTTTCCTCCAGGGACGCATTTGGGTAAATGATGATAGGGTAACTAGGATCCTTTTGACTCTTGATGAAGGTCGAACCTTTTTTCATGATGGCACTCTTGTTTCGGACTACAGGTTAGATGTCAGCTTCGCTCGTGCGAGCAACGGTACCGACGTCATCCAGAACTCGGTTAATGTTATTGTAGCTAGAGACCTTTTCCTGGGCGTAGTACCAAATAATCAGAAATTCGTCACAACAGTTCGGTCGACTGCAGTCAGCTATGAAGATGAGGATGGAAAAGATGTGACACCACGGAGCTCAGCAGCTCTTCAGGGTGTCGATTTGAGTAAATTCAATAATCCGGTTCGGGTAAATATTGATCGGAAATTCCCAATTTTTGGTAAACAGGCCCGTGCAGCTGGCTATGAGTTCCCCAAGCCTTTTGGCGTTAGCCTAATGTATACCGACTTAACGACTATGTTGAACTTCACGAGTTTTGAGATCAACGGCGTCCGAGAGCCGATCGAAGCAATTTTTAGTCCGAACGGGTCGGGTATCGACATTCGCGCCAAGACTCCACAGCTCCGAGTGGACTGGTTTCCGTTTCCCTTTCTTAACGTCATGGGTTTGATAGGTGAATTGGAGGCCAAAGGAAACTTGAAAATTCGAACAACAGGACTTGGGCAACTTGTCGGTTTACCTCCAGTTATCGAAGAACAGATCACAATCAACTCGAGCGTACTTGGCGGCGGGCTGACGCTCGCCGGTGGCTGGCGCAATTATTTCGCTTCATTGACTGGAACTGCCATGACTACTGTAACCGAAGATGCGGGAACAAGATCAACAGCTTACACAGTGACGCCACAAGTTGGATATTATTTTCCCAGATACCGTCTCAGAGTGATGGTGGGAGCTGATTACGTGAAGCTGGATAACAAGATGGTGGGAAGCATACCGCTGCCCGATGGAACCAACCTAGACTTTAACATCGGGTTGGAGCACGAGGAATGGGCTAGTCGGTTTGGGATCTACAAACAGATTGGAAATAACATGGAGCTAACTCTAACCGGCACATACGGAGATACCAGAAAGGGTGCAACCGTAATGCTCGGCTATCGCTTCTGAAACCGTGTAATCGCATAAATCTAGGGGCTGTTCGGATTCAATCTCAGTTGACCATCCCCCCGCGTTCCGGGCTATTGGCAGCCAGAGTTCCCACCCTTGAATGAACGTAGGCGGGGGTTTCAAGAAGCGAAAGCGTTTAACAAATGAGCAGATCATCGGCGTGCTGAAGGAGATTGAGGTAGGCGCAGTGATGAACGACGTCTGCGGCACTTGCAAAAGCTACTGGTCAGCGAGGACCTGCTGATCATCGATGAACTGGGCTTCGTGTCGCTCAGCAAGACCGGTGCCGAGCTGCTCTTCGAGGTTATCTTCAGGCGATACGAGCGCGGCACGATCATCGTCAACTCCACCCGCCGTTCGATGAATGGACCGAGGTGTTCGGCTCGGAACGCCTCGCGGGTGCCATTCTCGACCGGCCGGCCCGTCATGGTCATATCCTGAAGGTGAACGTCGAAAGCTTCCGGCTGCGCGAAAGTCGAAAAGCCAAAAGCTGAAATCCACACAGAACGGCGAGAAGTGCTGGCCCTTTGCCAGCGTGCCTTGGCGCGCGTTAGTTTTTTGGAGAGCCCGCGCGCCAAGGCGCGAAGATCTACTAACCATAGTGTTCAATTTTACAACGGGAACTTGGTCAATTTTGGCTCGGAATCGACCACAAGATCGGCCTTGACAGGATTTCCAGCTTTCAGCGGTGCAAATTTCAGGGGGAGTGAAGCAAAAGGCTACGCGTCAAATATTCCTGAAGCGTCTATGACTGGCAACCAGACATGGTTCTCGAGCATTTCCCAGTTCATTGCTTCGTTATTAGGGCCTTGTTTCAGCAGAGTAAGAAGATTTTTGTCTAGATGGCAGCCCCCGCGGACGTAAGGGATCAAAATATTAGTGAAGTTGATGGCGTATGCTAGGCCTAGTTCATTCAACATCACCCCATTCTTTTCATGGACAATGGATTTGCCTTTATCGAGTTCTCTCAAGACTCGTCGCACGGACGTCTGCGGTATGTTGGTGTATGCGCTGAGCCCCCAAGTTGACCAAGGACCCTGATGTATCATCAAGGCTTGGTGTACGCGCTGTATCGGAGGGGTGTAGTTGAACCAGTCGAATGTGATCTGCCAGCGCCGCCAGAGACGCAATCGATTTCGATGAGTTGGGTCAATCTGCATGTGTGCTATGGCTTCCTTGTTCTTCAGCGCGAGTCCATCCGTCTTAGCGTCAGACCCCGCCACTGATCAGCCTGACTGATCTTGAACAGAGTGCTAAGCGGGTTGGATACAATTCCGCAGATGCCAATGATGACATGTATTCTTTTCAATGATAGGCCATTGCTCTGGTATCCTTGGCAACAGTAGTTCCTGCTTCGCCGCGGATCGCCCGTGCGACATCGACAAGCGAACAGATGATAGCACGCCCGCCGGTATTGCGGGCAAATCTCTGGGCAGATTCTACTTTGGGGCCCATCGAACCTGCCGGAAACTCAAACGCATCAAGCGCATCCGGAGCGGCAGACTTAATGGCTTTTTGTTGCGGCTTTCCGAAATCCACAAAAACCGCCGGGGCATCGGTCGCGATCACGAGGACATCCGCGCCGATGTTTTCTGCCAGCAGGCAGGACGAGAAATCCTTGTCGATAACCGCCTCGACGCCGACAAGTTTGCGCTCTGCGTCAGAGGCGTACATCGTGGGGATGCCACCGCCGCCAGCTGCTATGACGACCGCGCCCTTTTCAAGCAGCCACTTGATCGGCTCAATCTGGAATATACGCTTAGGTTTCGGTGAGGGCACAACGCGACGCCACATTTCTCCGTCAGGCTTCATGGTCCATGCTTTTTCAGCAGCTTGGACTTTAGCCTCATCCCTGCTGTATTGCGGACCGATGAACTTCGTCGGGTCCAAAAACGCCGGATCTTCGGGATCAACCTCAATCATCGTGAGCAGGGTCGCGATGTGGTGCTCTGTTGGCAAGATGTTCCCCAGTTCCTGTTCAATCATGTAACCGATCATGCCCATTGTTTCCCCGACCAACACGTCCAGGGGATATTCCTCGACGTCGGTATAGGCGATTTCCTGCAAGGCCAGCATCCCAACTTGCGGGCCGTTTCCGTGCGTTATCACAGTCTCATGCGAACGGCACAACGGTGCCAAGGCTTCTGCAGCAATACGGGCGTTCTCGCGTTGATTTTCCACGGTCATATCTTGACCGCGTTTCAGCAGGGCATTTCCGCCTAATGCGACGACGATTCGGCCCATGGCTCAGGCTCCCAAGGTAGCGACAAGGATGGCCTTGATGGTATGCAGCCGGTTCTCGGCCTGCTCGAACGCAACATTCATAGGGCTCTCAAAGACTTCTTCGGTTACTTCCATCTCAGAAATTCCAAACTGCTCATTGATGTCTTTGGCGACCTTCGTATCAAGGTTGTGGAAGGCTGGCAGGCAATGCATGAACTTCACGTGCGGATTGCCGGTCTTCTTCATCAGGTCCACGTTCACCTGATACGGAGAAAGCAATTTGATCCGTTCGGTCCAAACCTCCTTGGCTTCGCCCATTGACACCCAAACGTCGGTGTGCACGAAGTCGGCACCCTCCACGGCCGACGTGTTGTCTGTAACGGTGATACGTGCCCCGGTTTGTTCCGCGCGGACGCGTGCCATCAATTGGATCTCTGCGCTTGGCTGCGTTTCCTTAGGTGAGATCATACGCACATCGCATCCCATGATAGCACCCAGCATCAAAAGGGAATTTCCCATGTTCGAACGGCAATCGCCACAATACGCAAAGACGATCTCGCTGCGTGGTTTATCTGCGTGCTCAACCATCGTCAGCATGTCGGCCAGCATCTGCGTCGGGTGCCAATCGTCGGTCAAGCCGTTATAGACTGGTACGCCCGAATATTCCGACAGTTCTTCGACCATTTCCTGGCCAGCGCCACGAAACTCGATCGCGTCAAACATCCGGCCCAATACACGAGCAGTGTCCTTCATGGACTCCTTGTGGCCGATTTGGCTGCCCGATGGATCGAGATAGGTGATGTTCGCTCCTTGATCGTAAGCCGCAACCTCGAACGCGCAGCGCGTACGGGTCGAAGTTTTCTCAAAAATCAGGCAGATGTTTTTTCCTTTGAGCGCTTGTTGTTCCGAGCGAGCATATTTCGCCCGCTTCAGATCTCGGGCTAGATCCAAGAGATAGAGCATCTCGCGCTGCGAGAAGTCCGAGATCTTGAGGTAACTGCGGCCCCTGAGGTTGAATGCCATTTTGGTCTCTCCAAAAAAATGGTGGACTTCGTCTTGGTTCGCTCTGTGTTTGGGTTCAGTAAGCGGGATCGCGCAGGATCGGGCAGGTCATGCAATGACCGCCACCGCGCCCTCTGCCGAGTTCCTGTCCGGAGATCTCGATCACCTCGATCCCCGCCTCGCGCATCAACTTGTTTGTGTGAGTGTTGCGGCGGTATCCAACTACGACGCCTGGTTCCAAAGCCACAACATTGTTACCGTCATCCCACTGTTCGCGTTCGGCTTGGAAATCGTTACCGCCGGTGCCAATAACTTGAAGTGAATTCAGTCCGAGAGCTTCTTTGTAAACGTCGAAGAGGTGACCTTTCTCAAGGCGCGCATCAATGCCTTTCTTATCGTCGGGGCGCAGCGAAATGCATGTGATCTTATCGGCAACCTCGTTGAACGATGTCACTTTGTCATGATCCAGGCAGGTGAATACAGTGTCCAAGTGCATCGCAGCCCGGCTCTTGGGCATCACGCAAGCGACGACCCTCTCCGCCCCGCCTTTCTCGAACAAGGCCTTGGCCAACAGTGCAACAGCTTGGCTGGTCGTCCTTTCGCCCATTCCTATGAACACAGTGCCTTTGCCCATGGGTTGGACATCGCCACCTTCGACCGATGCTTTGGCGAAGTCCTCGTCGCTATCGCCCCACCAAATCTGAAAATCAGCATCCTTGAACATGGGGTGAAACTTGTAGACCGTTCGCATGATCAAAGTTTCCGGTTTGCGCGCGGGCCAAAACATTGGGTTAATGGTGACGCCATTGAAGATCCAGCAAGAGGGGTCGCGCTGGAACAATGCGTTGGGAACGGCAGGCAAAAGAAAATCGCTCTGCACGATGAGATTGTCGAACTGCGGATTGATGGTTCCTTTCGGCAACTCGGAAAAGATGATGCCGCCAAGCATATGGCGCGCGATGTTCTTGGCATCCATCTCGTCGAGCCAAGAACGCATTTCCGTTGCGGGGCCAAGGCCGACGATCTTCGGCGTTATCAGACGATCCAGCATAAACGCGCGAGCGGTACCATCCGCCATGACATCGGCCAGAAGATCTTGAATATCGAAGACCTCGACGCCACGCTCCCGCATTAGAGAGACAAACTCGGCATGATCCCGGCGGGCTTGCTCGACCCAGATCACATCATCGAAGAGAAGCTCCTCACAATTGCGAGGCGTCAGCCTGTCATGGGCCAATGAAGGTCGCGAAACGATTACCTTGCGCAGCTTTCCGATCTCTGAATGGACACCATACTTCATGAATTACCTCTATTTTGCGGATCTGGCGCAGCCTGTATCATCCGGTCAGCCGCTGGGCCCGGTTGCTTTTGGGTAGATTTGATCCATACGTGGATCGGTATTCCTGCAATAATCAGAAGAAAGCCTAGGAACACGGTCTCGGAACCTGATCCATAGAGGGCCCAAATCGAATAAACGAAGCCCAGCATTCCCAAAATCGCAATTTTGAGACGCCCCAGGGGCTGTGCCGCGCTCTTATTCCGCCGAACGAGAATCATCAGTTCCGCCAGAGCGCACAGTGCGTACGGCAGTAGACTGGACATTACGGCCAGAAGAATAATGGTCTCGAACGCCCCCACGAGCCCCTTGGAAAAGTTCATCACGATCAGAACCGAAGCGAGTAAGTTCGAGAGGATTAGTGCATTTGCAGGCGTGCCATAGTTGCTCAGATTGCCGAGAGCACGAGGAAATACGCGATCCATTGCCGCTCCGTAGGGCACTTGGCCAGTCAGAAGCGTAAAACCATTTAACGTCCCAAAGGTAGAAACCACGGCACCCAAGGCAACCAAGAACCCGCCGACCGCACCCCACATAGTCGTGGCAACCAGAGCGAGCGGCGCAGAGGAGGTGGCGAGTTCACCGCTCGGCACGACCCCGATCGCCACGAATGTCACCAAGATATAGACGGCGGCGGTGATCAACACGCCGATGATCGTTGCACGCGGAATCGTCTTTTTCGGATCGACGACATCGCCCGATGGGACAGTTGCGGATTCCAACCCCAGATAAGCCCAAAGTGTCAAAGCCGCCGCCGCCGAGACTGCTGCCATGGATGACTGGCCGCTAGTGTTGAACGGCGCGAAGTTCTGAGACTCGACCCAAAATAGCCCGAGTAGCCCAATCGCGACTAATGGCACCAGTTTACCGATGGTTGTTATCGTTTGCACAAGACCTGCCTCCGCAACGCCCCGGATGTTGATAAGTGTCAAAAACCAGATCGAGATGAGCGCGACCGCGAGGCTAAGCGTCTGACTTTCGTCGACTGCCGGGACAAGAAAACCTAGATAACCCACGAGCGCGACGGCAACGGCAGCGTTTCCGGTCCAAAGAGCAATCCAGTAACCCCATGCGATTATGAACCCCGCAAACTCGCCATAGCCGACCTCGCAGTAGGCGTAGGGCCCCCCGGGTTTTGTGACGAGTTGCGCGAGCCTCCCAAAGATGATTGCCAGGACGATCGCGCCTGCCGATGTCAATATCCAGCCCAGAAGCGAGATCGGACCGAAGGCAGCCAGAGAGGCCGGCAACAGAAAGATTCCGCTACCGATCATGTTGCCAATCACGAGCGCCGTACAGGCGCCCAGCCCAAGTGCGGCCTGCTTTGCCGGTGCGTTGTCTTTCGCGCCCACCTCGCGCCCCTAATTGCCCGAGGTCCCGGACTCATCGATCGCCGTTGTCTTGGCTGGCTCGGGCGCCGCAGAATCCGTGCTGAGGGCGCCTATGCTCAAGACGACCGCAACGATGATCGCAAGTACGACAAGAAGCGGAAAGACGAAGCGCAACCACTTGTCATAGGACACCTTTCCGATGGCCAGCGCGCCCATCACGACGGCGAAGGTCGGATTGAAGAGGTTCACCCAACCAGAGGCCGATTGATATGCCGTGACGGTTAGATCGCGGCTGACGCCCGCGAAATCCGAGAGCGGCGCGAGGATTGGCATCGTCAGTACGGCCAGTCCCGAAGACGAAGGGACTAGGAAAGAAAGGACGATATTCACTCCGAACATTGTGTTGATGAAGCTAATTTCGCTTAGGCCGCCAAGCATCCCTTCCAGAGAGTTCAGAATCGTGTGCGTGATCTGTCCATCGTCCATCACCACGACAATTCCGCGCGCGACCCCGATGATCAGCGCAACACCAAGGAGGTCGCGGGCGCCGTCGACGAAGGCATCTGCAAACTCCTGCTCATTCATTGCGGTCTCTGCGCTAAACTTGCCAACAGCCCAGATGACGATCGACATTCCGAGAAACAGGGCCGTCATCTCGCCCATCCACCAATCCTGCCAGATGACCCCCCACAGCATGATGAGAAACGTCAAGCCAAACAGCGACAGGATGATCGAACGGACCCGCGTGAACTCGGGGAGTTCGGCGTCGGCCCCGCCCTTCAGGAAATGCGCGCGATGTTCTTCCAAATTGTCCGCGACGAGCGACTTTGATGGATCGGCCTTTACTCGGCTCGCATAGCGCATGACGTAAGCGATGCCGGCGGCGAGGGAGGCGAAAAGTATAACGACGCGCAGGAATAGTCCGTCTTGGATCGTCGTGCCGGCCGCGTTCGATGCGATGACGGTAGCGAAAGCATTGAATGTAGATCCCATCGTGCCGATCCCTGCGCCTAGGAGGATTGTCGCAACGGCGGTTGGGGAGTCGTAGCCGGCGCGGATCATTACCGGAATGAGGATAGTATAGAACGCGAGCGTCTCCTCTGCCATGCCATAGGTCGTTCCGCCAAGGGCGAAAGCCGTCATCAGGATCGGTATCATCAGGATCTCGCGCCCCTGGAGTGCCTTGAGGAGGCCGCCGATGCCGGCGTCGATGGCCCCAGTCCGGGTGACCACCATTAGGAAACCTCCGATCACCAGGACGAACAGCGAGATGTCGATTGCGTTGGCGGTGTATTCGATGGGATCGTAAAGGCCGCGTATCGGAGCGAGCAGGACATCTGTCCAACCTTGTGGCGACTGTTCTACAGCGTGGAATGTGCCAGGCACCGGAGCGTCCCGTCCGAGGGCTTCATTGAAAGCCATGTCGTACAAGCCAGCTGGTACGATCCACGTGAGTACTGCGACGATCGCGATCAGAAGAAACAATATTGTAAAAGCTGATGGGAACCTGAAGCCTGACACCGCTTCCTCCTACGATAACCACGCTTATTACAAGAGAAACGCATGGGGCAATTACGACAAGATTTGGGTGAGCCACTATGGCCCACCCAAACTGGAAAACAGCTTCGATCCCGGTACTTTGTACAGTCAAAAGCGTGTTCGCTGCTTCGACAGGAGCCAAAAGATGCTGGATGTGGCAAAGCCTTTAGCGAAATTCAATGCCACGATTTCTTCGCCTTGGATGATGGAACGAACAGCGGTCACGGAGACGCTTGATGTCGATCCGGCAAAGGGTCTCGACGCCGAGGAGGTCAGGGAGCGTCTCTCTCTGTATGGTCACAATCGACTATCTGAGTCGAATGTCGAGCCGGCGTGGAGAATGCTACTCGTCCAATTTTCCAGTCCACTGCTCATCATTCTGACGGCTGGGGCTGCGATCTCGGGTTTCACAGGGCATTGGATCGATGCCGTTGCAATCTTTGTCATTGCCGTCTTCAACGCACTGATCTCTTTCTGGCAGGAATTTAAGGCGGAGCAATCCCTTGCTGCACTTAGGGAAATGTCGGCCCCTCAAGCTCTTGTGCGGCGCGGCGGTGAAGAATTAAATGTCGCAGCCACGGAACTCGTACCGGGCGATGTCTTGCTGGTGAAAACCGGTGACATTCTGGCTGCCGACATCAGGTTCCTGAAGGCAAGCCGGGTGCAGGTCGACGAGGCGGCGCTCACTGGTGAATCAGAGCCTGTGGACAAGCATGAACGCATGATCGACGATGCAGATGTCGCACTCGGTGACAGGCTGAACATGGGCTTCATGAGCACGCTTGTTACAGGGGGTACGGGTGAGGGCGTTGTTGTCAGCACTGGCATGCAGACCGAAGTCGGCCACATCGCTGAACTGATGTCGTCGGCCAAGGAACCCAAAACGCCGCTTCAGCTTCGGATCGAGGGACTGTCCAAGGTGCTGATAATTGCGGCGTTAATTGTGGTTTCGGTCGTCGTCGGCATTGGGGTCGTCAACGGCCTAGACCTGACTGAGATGCTCAATACAGCAATCTCGCTCTCGGTTGCAGCCATCCCAGAAGGCCTTCCGACTGTTGTCACGATCCTTCTCACGCTTGGGTCGCAAAACATGGCATCAAACAAGGCACTCGCTCGAAAGCTGTCATCAGTGGAGACTCTCGGGGCGACGTCTGTCATTTGTTCCGACAAGACCGGAACTCTGACGCAGAACCAGATGCAGGTCATGCGGATATGGGCCGGCGGCAAATCTTGGGAGGTGTCCGGCTCCGGATTTGACACGAGAGGTGAGTTTCTCGACCCGGATGGTAGGTCGGTCACCGTCACCGAAGACAGTGAACCCGAACTCTGGCAAACGCTTTTGATCTCTGCCTACTGCAATGATGCAAGGTTGATCGGATCGGAAACCGACACCACCATACAGGGCAATCCGACCGAAGGCGCACTCCTTGTCGCCGCGTCGAAGGCAGGCATCGATGTTGAGGCGCTGCGGCGTGCACGCGGCGACGCACTGCAACAGTTTCCTTTTGACTCGACACGCAAGATGATGTCGGTTTTCGCTAAGCTGCCGGACGACACCACTGTTTTGGTGGCAAAGGGAGCGCCGGACGTAATCCTCTCCAGAGCCGTCAAGATCCGGATCGGGGACGAGGCGCGTGACATCACACCAGAACTACGCGACGAGATAGAAGCAGTTATCGACAGTTTCGGCGAAATTGCTCTCAGGACCCTCGCAATCGCTTATCGTCAGGTATCGCCAGAAGACCTTGACCATGATGAGCCCGAACAAGACATCGTGCTGCTCGGCATCCATGGGATCATGGACCCGCCCCGGCAAGAAGTCCCAGACGCTGTGGCTGAGGCAACCAGCGCAGGGGTGCGCACGGTCATGATCACCGGCGACCATGCGGTGACGGCGAAAGCTATCGCTAAACAGATCGGCATACTCTCCCATCCAGATCAGACCGTACACACTGGCAGGGAACTCGATGGCATGAGCGACGAAGACTTGACTGGTGTTGTGAAACACGCAGCTGTCTTTGCACGCGTAACGCCCCAGCACAAACTCCGGATCGTAAAAGCGCTCCAAGCGAATGGTGAAGTAGCCGCCATGACAGGTGACGGCGTAAACGACGCCCCAGCACTGCGGGCGGCCGACATCGGCGTCGCGATGGGGATCACTGGCACTCAGGTTGCAAAAGACAGTTCCGCTCTTGTACTGCTTGACGATAATTTCTCGACGATCGTGAAAGCTGTCCGAGAAGGCAGGCGCATCTTTGATAATCTTCTGAAATTCATACGCCAAGCGCTGACCGCGAACGTTGCTGAAGTGTCAACCATCCTCTTTGCCTTTCTACTGATGGGACAAGATCCACTACTGCCCATTACGCCGTTGATGATCCTTTGGGTTAACCTCATCTCAGACGGCTTGCCCGCTCTCGCTCTTGGCTTCGAGGAGGCCGAACCAGACCTCATGAACAGGCCGCCACGGCCACGAGAGCAACACATGTTCGGTGAGGGTATGAAAGAAAGGATCCTCATCCGCGGACTCGTTTTAGGTCTACTGACTTTTTACGTCTTCCAGGAGTTTTTGCATCGTGGCGCCTCGGTGGAGCATGCGCAAACAGCTGCATTCATGACGCTGATTTTTGCGCAGGCTTGGCATGTTTTCGACGCACGAAGCACGACGACCATTTTTAGGAAGTCCCCCCTAAGCAATCGCATTCTTCTTGGGGCGGTAGGGACGGCCATCGTGCTGTCTCTCTTGGCGATCTACTCTCTGCCTGGCCAAATCGTCCTTGGGACTGTTCCTCTGCCAATGTCGCATCTCTTGGGCACATTTTGCATCGCGGCTCTGCCGACGTTCCTGTTGTCCGCGCTAAAGGAGATGTTCAATCTCAAATACCTCTGATCCGCCAACTGGGCAAATTTTCGAAGCACCGCAATCGGTACTGTCAGTTTAATGTTTTGGGGCGCCAGTTGAGCAGATCAACTTGGATCTAAAGGAATCATGAAGAAGCTGGAGATATTCTTATGTTTATGAAGTCCTGTGAAAAGCTATCGAAAAAGCTAGTTTCTGCATCCTCTTGTTTCGTAAAGATTATACCATTGATCATCGCCTCGCCTGCGATGTCGCAACAAATCGACATTAGCTACGGCGTCGACTTTACCTCTAACTATATTTCGAAAGGTTTCACCCAGACCGAAGATCGCCCTGCAGTTCAGCCTTACATCGAGTTCGGTTTTGGCGACGCTTATCTCGAACTCTGGGCATCCAACGCTCGTTTCGGAGGTGCCAGCGACATAGAATTTGATGTTGCGGTTGGATATGCGCCACAAATTGGTGATTGGAGTTTGGATATTGGCTTTGTGCAGTACTTTTATAGAGATGACGGCAGTGATTACGGAGAGTTTTATTTGGGTGCAAAATACAACATAAATGAGAACTCAGAAATAGGACTAAAATATTGGCGTGAAGTATACTTCGATTATGATACTTTATATTTAAGTGGCGCTTACAAGGGGCTTCCTTGGGATCTTTCGTTGTCGGGTGGAATTGGATCTGACTTTGGATCGAGAAACCTAGCCGAGGATGCGTTCTACGCTGATGTCGGCCTAACAAAAGAGTTCAATGACCATGTTGCTTTTGATCTGAGGGTAAACCACAGTGCCATAGAGGATACCCGTTTGATCGCAACACTCTCATTCTACAACTAGTCTCTGGAGACACGTCCTTAGATTTGTGTAACAGAGCCTTCGTCCTGCAGTCGAAAATTAGGCGCTGAGCTGGAACATTCATTATTATCGGAGTTTTCTGGGCTCTGTAGGTTTTAAAGATCAGTCTACGGGAGGACCCTTCTTTTTTTCGGATTGGTAGGGGGGCATCAATTGGTGCGTGTGAGCAAAGTTGCCCTCTATCAGATCCCATGTGGAACTAGCCGTTGTCGGCATCTACCGTCGCAAGCGAGAAGGGGCTACAAACCTGCGGGATCTTGACAATGCCTCACAAAAAAACGGGAATCGGGTCCGCGTCATGGACAATACAGAAATTCTGCAGCCATTTCAGATAACAGCCTTCGAGGCATTTAACCTTGGTATCTTGGTGTATTTCCTTGGCGCCCGGATGACTGCAAGATACCCTATCCTGCAGCGCTACAGTATTCCTGAGCCTGTCAGTGGCGGAATGGTTGCAGCGTTGATTGCTCTTGCCACAGTGTCCCTTACAGGCCGAGAAATTGAATACGATCTCGTTGCTCGAGATTTCCTGCTCGTCTATTTCTTCACCACAGTTGGCCTAAACGCTCGGCTATCCGACCTTGTAAAGGGCGGACCCATTCTTGCAATTCTGCTTGTTCTCACGATAGCCTACATGCTCGTGCAGAATCTCGTTGGAGTGGCGGGTGCCACTCTATTCGGCTTGCCGCCACAGTCGGGAGTCTTGTTGGGTACGGCTTCGTTAACTGGTGGTCACGGTACGGCGATTGCCTGGGGGCCAACAATCGAGACTGAGTATGGCATCTCCGGTGCCGCCGAGCTGGGTATCGCTGCTGCTACCATTGGTCTGATTTTGGCGAGCCTCTTGGGCGGGCCGATCGCCAAGTTTCTTATTGAACGCAAGGGTCTAGCTTCAGACCCATTACCTGAGGGACATATTGGGACCGCAGCAGCACCGGAACAAGACGACACGGCGATTGCACCGAGTGGCGAGATAACGCAAGTGACAATCATGCAAAGTATCCTGTGGATCCACATCTCGATTGCACTGGGCTACATAGTTTTTGATATTCTCGGGGCAAACGGCATAAAGCTTCCGCTCTTCGTTCCTTGCCTTCTCAGTGCAATTCTTCTCGCCAATCTTGTTCCTCCGTTGTTTTCACACCGAAACCTCTCCCCGCGCGGCAATACCACAAATCTTATTTCGGAGTTCAGCCTATCGGTTTTCCTGTCCATGTCGCTAATGAGCATGGAGCTCTGGGCGCTTGCATCCAGCGCTGCGCTTCTTGCTGTCACCATGCTTATGCAGGCCCTTGTCGCAACCTTGTTCATTACTATTGTCGTGTTCCGCGCTATGGGGCAGGACTATTTTGCGAGCGTTATGTCGTCGGGTTTCACTGGTTTCGCTCTCGGTGCGACCCCCACTGCTATTGCGAACATGACAGCCGTTACGCAGCGCTATGGCCCGTCGCCGTTAGCCTTCATCGTGCTGCCGCTAGTGTCGGCATTCTTCGTTGACATCGCAAATGCGTTTATTATCAAGTTTTTTCTGACTATCTGGTAGGAT
The DNA here is from genome assembly GCF_042648365.1 of Lutimaribacter marinistellae. Lineage (NCBI taxonomy): Bacteria > Pseudomonadati > Pseudomonadota > Alphaproteobacteria > Rhodobacterales > Roseobacteraceae > Lutimaribacter > Lutimaribacter marinistellae. Next base: position 255,969 of record NZ_JBHRXI010000016.1, read on the forward strand.
CAGTTCTGGAACCAAAGCCCAGCGGCTTAGTGTCAGTAACGTGCAATCTCAACGTTTTCGATGTTGTCGATCAATGGTGGTCGTCTGTGCCAAAGGTTACCCAACTTGAATCGAAGGTAGCCGTATTCGAAGAGAGCTTGCATGTACTCCGGGTCGAAGCGTTGCTCAGGACGTTCCGTTGTGAAATCGTCCCCGATCCACGTAGCTCTGTACGTCCCTCCGGCCGCGCTTGTTAGCTTGTAACCTACAAGTAGATCGTTCGTCCCCTGAGCCTTCGTAAGCGTCGAAATCGAGCGCGCTGCTATTCCCGGGATGCTTGCATTTGTTACTTTAGGTTCGGGAGATCCCGAACCGTTCCGGATGAAGTACACCGTCGGTCTGCCCGTGAGGCCGGCCCCTTCTCTCCAGCCCAAAAAAAAGAAGGCTTGGGAGACGACGCCGCCATCTACGTGGAGTTCGTCACGCTGTCCCAACGGAGTTTCAACTTCGATAAGGACAGGTGGAAACACGACAGGAATAGATGCTGAGGCCAGTAGTGCTTTCCGGAAAACATCTACAGAATTGGGTGCACCGCTTGCTGCAATTGCGCCCAAATCCCAGCTAACCGGACGTTGTGCATCAAGGCTGGTTGACTGTACGATCAATCGCCGCCCACGAAGATGTTCTGCTGCAATTTTCGCGAGGAACTCAGGCGTGACGTATTCTGCGATCAAACGTTCCAATGGCCCGGAACTAAGCGCAGACGCATTGGGAAGAATTCCCGTAAGCGCACGCTTCTCGAAGATGCGTTCAGGAGGTAGGCCGCCATACAGGCGGCGCAGTTCGTCGTCGTAGTCAGACCCGAGAAAAGCGAAGGGTGCAGCGAGCGCGCCGGTGGAGACACCGGTCACACTCAGGAATTCAGGGCGCGTGCCGCTTTCGGACCAAGCTGTCAAGATGCCCGCCGCGAACGCGCCGTCCTCTCCGCCACCAGAGAGAGAAAGTGTGGTGTAGTTGCCAGTCAGGCCTGACGCTCGCCTCTGCTCTTCGACTTCCGCAAGCAACTCGCCGTAGTTGTCCGGGGCGGTATCGCCCCAGTATCGCGCGCCTTCGATGCCGCGGATGCCAACGGTTTGAAGATCGTTGATGTCGACCGCGTTCCTGGGAACTCCGCCACAACATGCGAGCCCGAACATCAGGAATATAGCCACAAACCGTTTCATTAGCCCTCCTTCTGATTTCCACTTGCCCAAGGGATTTCTCTCAGTGACAAAGATCGCGTTCGTTTCTCTTCCTGCCAATTAGGTAGCAAATTTGACGTCTTGTCGTGACAGCTGATGTATCCTGTTTCCGTGCAGACTGTTTTCCCGTGACGTTCATGCGCCTAGCTTTTCGCCTTCTCGATCGGTGCCACTTTGACACTGGTTGTCACCACATTCTGGTGCGTGGTCCGCTCAGCCATTGCGGGAGGTTGGACAGCCCGGAGTTGATACGCGACGAAAAGGGTGAAGCTGGCCATGATCGCTGTGATCGTCCAGACGAGAGCCTGATCTCCGAAGAACGCAGACAAAGCGCTTATCACAAGAGGGCCTACGACGCTGCCCGACGTCCAGACGAATAGCATAGTGACGGCGCTTGAGGCGACATAGACGGGCACGGTGCGGTCGCTCGCGTGTGCAATGAGCACGGAGTACATTGTCAGCAAACTACCCCCCAACACTGTCAGCGCCCCAAGAAACGCGATATGCGTGAGCGATCCCGTGCGGACTTCGGGTGCCTCGGCGTTCGGATTATCCAAGACCGCAAACCCGAGGAAAACAATAGTGGCCACCAGTGCCATGCCGAAGATGACGATCCGTCGGTCCATTCGGTCGGACGCCTTTCCCAGGGGAAACTGAAAGATCACGCGGCCGGCATAAATCGCAGCGATCATAAGCGCGATGTCCTCGGTACTGACACCCTGTACCGATGCGCCGAATGGTGCAACATTCAGGACTGCCGCCGAGACCATGCCAATTGCAAGCGCGCCCCAAAATGCCGTCGGGGCATCTTTGAGCAAGGCACGCGGTCGGACACTGGTCTTGGATTTCGAGTCCGGCGGATTTGTTCGCGTGGTATCGATCACGATGACCGAAATCGAGTAGACGACGGATAGGAGAACGAAAAGCCGATCAAGATCTTTGGGCCCGAAGATCAGAAGCAACTGGCTCCCGACGGACATCAGTCCCATCATGGCTGCGTAGATGGAAAGAACGCGACCACGAAGTTCGGGCAGGGCCTTTGCGCTAATCCAGGCATCGCCTATCGCAAAAAGGCTGGCGGTTGCGAGGCCAACTGCGAACCGTGACACCACAAGCATCCAGACATTTTCGCTCAGGAAAAAGAGTAGAGCGACGATCGAACATATAGCGGCAGAGGCGGAATAGGCTCGGATATGTCCGAAAGCGGCGATAGATCCCGCGATAACGAAGCAACCGATCATGAAGCCGAGGGAATAGGCTGCTGCTGCCAGTGAGACGATTTCTTGGGAGGAACCAATTTCGGCGAAGAAGACAGCGACCAGCGTCCCGAGGGTTGCAGTGGCGAACTGAACTGCCGCCATGGAAATCATAACGGCGCGGAGTGAAAGCAGATTGGTGTTAAGACTCACGTCTTGTATCGCTTCCGAATTAAGCACAATGCCTCCCTTGGTGCACCGAAACTGGAGAATATGGCGTCGGGCCAGTTTAGCCGCGGTCAAAGTCACCTGATCTTGGGCTAACTAGGTTTAAGCTCCTCGGTCTCTGGATCGGAGGGAATACGGAAGAAGATAGCGTAGAGTGTAGGTACGATCACAAGTGTAAGGATCGTCGCAAAGCTAAGCCCGCAGATGATCACTACGGCGAGTGACTTAAAGAACGGATCCCATAGCAGAGGCATGACCCCGAGTACGGTTGTCAGCACGCCAAGAGAGACCGGCCGCACACGGCTCACCGCCGAGTCGATCACGCTCTGGAACGCGTCTTTCCCGGTTGAGATCTGTGTGTCCGTTTCGTCAATCAACACGATCGCATTCTTTATCAGCATTCCCGTCAAGGAGAGCACACCCAAAATAGCCATGAACTCCAGTGGTGTCTGCGTTATTGCCAGTCCCCAGACGACTCCGATCAGAGCAAGCGGAACCGTCAGCCAGATCACAACGGGTTGACGGACGGCGTTAAATAGGAAGAAGACGACCAGCACCATGGCCCCGAAACCCATAGGCATCGTAGAGGCGAGACCGGCATTCGCTTCCTGAGAATCTCCAAACTCTCCCGCCCATTCAAGGCTGTAACCCGGCGGTAGCTCGATTTCCTCGATGGGGCCACGGATAGCATCGAACAGGTCACCGGAAAGCACCTCCGGTGCCGGATCTGCCTGGGCAGTGATGGCTAGTTGGCGATCGACGCGCCGCATGTTGCGAGTCTCAAAGACGAGGTTAAAGCTATCCACAACTTGGGTGATCGGGACGTAGCCGCCGGTAAGGTTGCTGAAAACACGGATATTTGAGAGGTCGGCAATGTCATCCCGGTCGCCTTCGAACGGGCGCATCACGATATTCAAGAGATCGTCGCCTTCCCTTAGGATGCCGATCCCAGCTCCATCGAGATGTGCATAAATCGCGCTCGAAATCTCGCCTTGGGTCAGGCCGAGACGACGAACGTTATCGGTATTGATGACCGGTCGAATTACGTTGATCTGTTCGCCCCAATCGTCCTTGATCGCAACAGCGCCAGCGTCTTGCAGAACTTGAGCGGCCTGTCCCGCCAACTGGCGCAAGATCACCGGATCAGAGCCAAAGAACCTCGCCTCGATCTTGGAGCCGCCTCCAGGCCCGAGTACGAATTTCCAAACTTTCGAATGCGCGGCCGGAAAATGCTCGATGAGCCAATCCTGCAACTGGGGCTGTAAGTGGTCGATACGCCGGTAGTCATCCACATCGACAAGGATTTGGCCATATGCCGAGTTTCGGTCCTCGCTCGAATAAATCAGCATGAAGCGGGCATGTCCGCCGCCAACGGCAAGATTGGTTGAGGTAACACCTTCCAGATCACGAACATGTTCTTCGATCGTAAGCATGTCCGCCATTGTCTGAGAAATGTCCGTGCCTTGTGGCAGTGTGTAGTCGATTACGAACTGCGCTCGTGTGCTCGCCGGGAAGAAGCCCGGCGGTACAAGGGAAAAACTGGCAAGTGCTGACAAGAATAGAGCGACAACGATGCCGACGGTGATGTAACGGAACTTAAGCGCCTTTTTCAGAACCAAGCGGTACCCGGCAAGTATCCTGTTCTCCGCCGTCTCTTCATTCTGCGACCCTGGCTTCAGCATCAGTGTACAAAAATATGGAGTCAGCCATACAGCAACGAGCCAAGAAAAAAGGAGCGAGATCGAGATTGTCCAGAAAAGGCTCCCTGCATATTCACCGGTGTTGTCCGGCGATAGACCAATTGGAGAAAACGCCAGCAGGCCAACGATTGTTCCGCCAAGAAGTGGCCACTTGGTTTGAGCAACCGTCGTGATGGAAGCCTCACGCGCGCTCTCGCCACGCTGGACGCGCACCAACGTTCCCTCCACTACGACGATGGCGTTATCGACGAGCATGCCCAGGGCAATGATCAGAGCCCCCAGCGAAATCCGCTGCATATCCAGCCCGAAGATGTACATCCCGAATAGAGTGCCAGCGACGGTGACCAAAAGGATACCGCCCATCAGAATACCGGACCGCAAGCCCATGAAGATCAAGAGCACACCGACAACGATAACCAAGGCAAGGACAACGTTCATTACGAAATCGTTGACCGAGTCCTTGACGCTGGCCGACTGGTCCGAGATCGTCAGAATGTCGATGCCGATTGGGCGCTCGGAGGTCAATGCTTGGATCTTGGCCTTCACGGCTTCGCCCATGGTCACGACATTGCCGCCGAGTGTATTGGAAACCCCCATGCCGATGGCCTGACGTCCATCCCTGTAGAGTTGAAACTGAGGGGGATCCGCGTAACCACGACGAACCGTGGCGATGTCGGACAATCGGAAAGAAGCCCCGCTCATCGGGTCCGAAATCACTAGGTTCTCCACGGCCGAGACAGAATCCACGGCAGCGTTCGGTCGCACCGCGATGCGGCGCTCGCCGGCTACAATGGAGCCGTTGGGTACAACAAGGTTCTGGCCCTCAAGCACTTGGGAGATCTGCGCCGGCGACAATCCCAATTCTATCAGCCGGGCGGGCGTATATTCGACAAAGATCACCTCATCCTGCTCACCGGTCAGAATGACTTTTGAGACACCATCCACAGTGACCAACTCGCGCTGTAACCCTTTTGCGAAGTCGCGGAGTTCGGCCATTGAGTAGCCATCGCCCACGATGGCGAAGTAGAGAGCGTAGACATCACCAAAGTCGTCGTAAACTCGGCTTTCTATAGCGTTGGGCGGTAGCTCGCCTTGAATGTCGAGGATTTTCGAACGCATCTGAGAAAAGCGCTGATATAGCGTTGGGTAGTCTGGGGCAGACTGAATCGTGAATTCCACCGTAACCGTGCTCAATCCGGGAGCAGAGACGGACTCAACCTCTTTTACCCCCTGAAGTTGCTGTAGAGCGTTCTCAACGACTTCCGTGACCTCCTCAGCGACTTCTTCTGCTGACGCTCCGGGATAGGGTGTAATGATTTGCGCTTGGCGGATGATGAATTCCGGGTCTTCAAACCGCGGAAGGGAGATGTAGGCGAGATAACCCAATCCAAGGATAAGGACGGTGCATAGCGCTGAAATCAGACGCTTATCGAGAGCAAATCTTGCGAAATCCATGGATCACTCACCCATCTCGGTGATTGGTCGGATCGTCATCCCGTCTATCAATTGGCTCACACCTGCTGTTACCACCGTGTCGCCATCCTGAAGACCATCGACGACAAATACGCTGTCGCCTGTTGCTTCTCCAAGCGTCACCCGCCGTTCAGAAACGGTATTTACTTCTGGGTTGACGATCCAAACGAAGGGCGCTGACCCTGCGTCTGCGCCAAGAGCCGTGATTGGAACCGAGACCGCGGACACGTCCGTTTTCGGGGTCGTCGAAACGACGCGGGCGACCATTCCGGGCAGGATGATGGCACCGTCGGGAAGTGCTACGGAAACACGGCCGCGATAGGTTTGTGTCGCCGCATCTGCCTGAGTTGAGAACTCGACCAGTTCGGCATCGAACCTTTGATCAGGGAGGGCGTCGAACTCGACCTTGCTGGTTACATTCTCGGCACCTTGTGCCAATAAGGCGACTATGTCGGCACCGGGAATGTCAAATTCGACATGTACGGTGCTCAAATTTTGAATCAGCGCAACACTCTGGCCTGGGTTAATGTTGGTGAAGTTCTCAATATCTCGCCGCGCGATGACGCCGTCAAAGGGCGCGCGAAGAGTTGCATCCTCCAAGTCATCCCGCGCGCCCTCGATTTGCACTTCCAGCCCACGCAGAGCCGCTTCAGCGGCGAGGATTTCTTCGGGTCGCCCGCCGACCATTCCAATTGCGAGCTGTTCAAGTTGAGACGTAAGCTGCGCCTCTGCAACCCTTAAGGCGGCGTCCTGTTGTTCGAGTTGAGAGGCAGGGGCTACACCTCGGTTAACCAACTCCTGTGTCCGCTCGAACTGCAGGCGAGCTTGGTCCACCTCGGCCTGAGACGCATCCACTGCGGCCTCGAGGCGCGAGATTTCTTCTGGACGCGCACCAGTGCGCAAAGCCGACAATTCCGCAATCGCTTGATCCCTCTGGCTTTCGAGCCGCCGAACTTCAGCTTCGAAATCCCGCCTGTCCAATTGCGCCACAACATCGCCTTCAGCCACAGTTTGGGACGCGCGTATCGGTAGTTCAATAATCTGCCCGCTTACTCGAAAAGAGATCTCCGTTTCCAGTGACGCTAATGCAATCGCCGGATACGTTCGTTCGATGATTTGCTGACCAGTTGAAATGGTCAGAACCTTTGCAGGACGCGCCCCAACGACTTCTTCCTGTGCTGTTATCGGCGAAGGTCCAAGAACTACCGAAATTAAAACGAGTATGGCAAATTGAGTTGGCAGAGAGAAATTCTTGAGGGTCTGAAAGGTAGTTTTCAACACTTTACCGTTCTCCTGTCGGCCAATTTGCCTCGTGTATGTGGCATTAGAATCTTTCGCTTATTTTGGGTTGCCGTGAGTTCCGAAAGAGGCCGAGAACGATCAGTTCCCGGATGATCCGTATGGCGCAGTCATGAGTTTGCGCTCTGTGGCGGTTCACTTCTTGCTCTCCGGTAATTCCTTTGTTTCGCGAGAAAGCATCTAGTGGATGACACCAAAGACCAGACTGAGCGTCTTGCAACCAAGGAATTTCAGCGGCTCGAGGTCCTCCTTGTTGAGCGCGATGACCTTCCGTGCAGGCGTCAAGCTTCTGAATCCCGGGCCAAAAGACCCGATTTGACCGGTTGGTTTCGGCAATTTAAACGGACCCGGAGGACGACCGGGATCTGCTTTTTCTAACATTTTCGCGTGCACTTACGTTAGCTCTATTAGCGGTGCTTCTAAGCGGTCAACAGCTGGCTGAGCGGATTTGGCTCACCTTCGTATCGACGTTTTCCGGAGTCGTGATGATGAGTGACCAGACATGTATGGCGAGCCACTCATAATCGCTACTGTCGGGGCTCGGCTCACTCGGTGTCGATCAGTCTCCATGGATCAAGCGAAAGTTGAACTGATGACCACAAAGCACGGAGTGCGCTAGTCTCAGGTAAGTTAATCGTGCTGGGTTTCCCGCAGGCTCCAGCCCCTGAGTACTTTGGAGCATCATGAGCAGGGCCACTGACCTGAGACCCGTTTCCTCCTCCAATTTGAGGTAGAGTCCGTCCCAACGAAGGAGACGGACAGAATGAAGAGATCACGGTTCAGCGAAGAGCAGATCATAGCGATCCTGAAACAGCAGGAGAGCGGCGTTGCGACGGCAGACGTGTGCCGCGAGCACGGGATCAGCTCGGCGACGTTCTACAAATGGAAGGCGAAGTTCGGCGGCCTGGAGGTATCTGATGCCCGCAGGCTGAAAGCGCTCGAGGACGAGAACACAAAGCTGAAGAAGCTCTTGGCCGAGCAGATGTTGGACAACGCCATGTTGAAGGATGTCGCCTCGCGAAAGTGGTGACGCCCGGCGTGAAGCGGGAAGCTGTGGCTCATGTGTGCACGGCGCATCAGGTGAGTCAGCGGCGGGCGTGTTCTGTTCTCGGTGTTGATCGGTCGAGTGTGCGCCCGAACGATGCGGCGTTACGCAAGGCGATGAAGGCCGTAGCAGCAGAGCGCCGTCGGTTCGGCTATCGGCGGGTGCATGTGATGCTGGAACGGCAGGGCTGGCAAGTGAACCAGAAGAAGCTCAGGCGGCTCTATCGCGAAGAGAAGCTACAGGTGAGGAAGCGCGGCGGCCGCAAGCGGGCCCTCGGGACGCGCAGGCCGATGCTGGTGCCGGAACGGCCCAATGAACGCTGGAGCCTGGACTGCGTCTCGGATGCCTTCACTGATGGGCGTAGGTTCCGGGTTCTGGCCATAGTGGACGACTTCAGCCGCGAATGCCTGGCGCTGGTGGCAGACACGTCGCTCTCCGGGCTGCGGGTCACCCGTGAACTGACAGCGATCATGACACGGCGCGGAAGTCCGCGAACCATTGTGAGCGACAACGGGACGGAACTGACCAGCATGGCGGTGCTCAGATGGTGCCAGGACACACAGATCGACTGGCACTACATCGCGCCGGGAAAGCCGATGCAGAACGCCTTCATCGAGTCGTTCAACGGCAGTTTCCGGGACGAGCTTTTGAACGAAACCCTATTCTCATCGCTGGCTGAAGCCCGCGAGAAGATCGGCGCATGGCAGGACGACTACAACCGACACAGACCCCACTCATCCCTCGGCAATCTCACGCCGCAGGAATTTGCAATGAAATCGAGACTGGAAACCAGGGCCGCATGAGGCCAGAAATCAACCGACGGATTCTCCCGTGAACTGGAGGGAAGTCGGGTCTCAGGTCACCACGAACTTTTCAGTTGAAGTGCGTGTGTAGGCCGTGAGGATGGTTATCGACAAAGAGGCCCAGCACGGCTCTCGCAGGTAGCGTAAACCCAATTTGTTCGCGGCGAGCAGAGAGGTTCTCGGTCACCAGCCTGTTTGCCGAAACGAGAATTACTTGGGGCATTCGAGATCTTTTCTTAGGTCAGGACGTGCAGAAGCTGAGGTGGCCCTAGTTTTACAGATACCTGGTTTGATCAGTTTCTGCTCTATTATTTCGAAGTCAACGGGCGACTGCGTTCCGTTGTTCGTTTGCTGGCGCTTCAAGTTGCAAAATAACTCTATGAATTCGAAGAGGTCCTGGCTTGAGTCTTCACGAGTTGGATACGTTCGGCGCCCGTGTTGTTCCACCTTCAGTCGTTAGCAGGGTGATCGTCTGCGCCGCCGTCCAGCGGGTGTGCGGGCGCTGTGGAGGCGTCTTGCGGTTCCGGGTCTGGACGTACCGGAACGGCGTTCTCGTTGCTGACAAGGCGGCTGACGAGGCGTTCAAGCGGGCTGACTTCCTCGGCGTCCACCTTGCCTGCGAACATGCCGAAGTGCTTGGCGAGGTTTTCCAGCGCCTTGCCGCGATCCTGCATCTTAATCTCGATGCCCTGCTTCGTTTCCTTCACGCCATCGAACAGGATGCGCGCGCCGCCCTTGAGCTTGCGGGTATCGGCCATGCGCGTGATTTCGATGCCGAAGCCGGAACACTCGGGGCAGTCTGGGTTCGGATCGTCTGTGAGGCGGTAGCCGTAGCCGCCTGCGTCGTCGGGGATACGTGCATCCTCGATCTGGCCTGCCATCGCGGCTTCCCGCAATGCGTCGTCGCTGTAGAGGTCGAACACGGCTGCTGCCTTCGCCTCTGTGAACTCCCGCTTGGTTTTCCACTGATAGGCATGGTCGATGCCGTGGCAGTACCGGCAGGGGGCGTGGATGTGCTGCGTCAGCTCGTTGGGGTCGGCTGTGGCAATCTCGGCCCATAGCTCTGCGACCTTGGTGGCGTCCAGCATTGCCTTCTGCTCGATCTGGCTGCGTCCGTCCGCGATGGCGGCTTTGACCACAACATTCGACAACAACCTCGGCCCCTGCACATGGGGCTGCTTGTAGCCTGCCTTCTCGGCGGCCTGGGCGGCGACTGAGGTTTCGAGATAGGCCAGCACGAAACGGCGCTGCCGGTCGTTCAGCGTGTGCTGATCGAGCCAAGCGGTATCTGCGAGGGCGGGGTTGTCGGTCATGCTGCTCGGGTGCGTCTTGCGCCTTCTGGGTTGCCGGGAAGGTGCGCGCAATTTTCCGATCAAGCAACAAATTCCATTTCGCCACCCACCACCACCACCAATAACCATTGTTACTTTAGTGACCCCGATCCTGACCCCGACCTTGCTGTAGCGCATTGATATTGCAGGATATTCCTGACCCCAAGTTTGACCCCGGCTTGACCCCGACCTTTTGATAAGCACATGATATTAAACAATATTCTTGCTTTTTTTCTGACCCCGATCCTGACCCCGGATCGCCAGTTTGCGCGACCTGTGACCCCGACCATTGCCTAAGTAACTGTTAATAAACGATAATCCTGACCCCGGCTTGACCCCGAGTTTCGCGCAAGCTGTTGATTTTAATATATATTCCTGACCCCGGCGCTGATCCTCGTTTTTCCACCATTAAAATCTATGGCTGTGCGTTTTATGGGTTCCAAGTTGGAACATTGTGATATTCACCGAGAGGCTTGCTGACGGCAGCGAGGGGCGAACCGTTGATGATCCTGTGTGACTTGCGGTTGTTCGGTGCAACATTAGGGCGGGAAGCGTCCGGCGTGGCACCGCTTGGTAGAGAGGCGCTGCGCTGCCTGGGAGGTGCTGTATGAGAGTGCGAATAGCAGAGCTCCGAAAAGAGCGTGGGATGACGCAGGACGATCTTGCCCAGGCGATCGGGATGTCCCGTGCATTCGTCGCCCACATTGAAATCGGAACCCGGCAGTTGTCTCCTCGAAAACAGAAAACCATTGCTGACGCCTTGGGAGTGGATCCAACCGAACTCATTGACTTCGACGCTCCTGATCCTGCGGACGAGCGTCGCCTGATTGAAGCTTTCCGAGCGGCATCTCCGGATCAACGCAGGGCATGGCTCCAAATGGCCGATGTATTGTCCGCAGGTGCGGACAAGCAGGATGGCTGACATGCTCTGATCGAATTGGATGGACGCCCGAGTGAGGCATGCGATTTGCATCTGTCTCGAGCTACGCGAAAACGCGGAACTTTGTGGTATTTCTCAGTCCTTGGTGTTTCGCCACGAAGAAGAAGGCGGGATCACGAGCCAACGCGACTTCGGCTCGCGCGTGGTGGAGTTCGCGGACCTAGAGGCGATGATTGAGGACCGAGCGGAGTGAAAAGACTTGAGAAACTGCCAGACATGACCTCGAAACCGTCATCTGCCCAAAGGGCAGGACTGCGCAACCTCAGCGAAGGCCGCAAGATAGACGCTCATGTAAGAGGAAGATCACAAGCGGGCGGTTTCATGGCGACGATCATCGTCCTAGCCAAACGTGGATGGATCGACGCTGACGGGAACATCACCGACGCGGGCCGCGCGGCCCTGTCCAGATAGCGACGGAGGAACATATGCCTGACGAAATGACCAGAATGACCGCAACCGGCCAGATGCGCGAGCTGACAATCGAAACCCTTCACCGAATGGTCCGCCAAGACCTTTATGAAGCTGTAAACCTCGGGCTTCTGACAAAAGACGAGGCGTGTGACGAGGCAATTAAGACCGCACTTGATTGGAAATCCAAAACACCAGAGGGCGGGCGGCGTGAGTGAGTTCGATTTTAGGCGCTGCCCTGATTGCGGCGGCTATGGCGTCCGTGACAACGGCAATAACTGCCGATCCTGTGGCGGTCGCGGAAAAGGCGGATTGCGAGGCGATGGGACAATCGGCAGCGGTGAAATCATCATCGAGGCAGCTACGGGCCGCAGGGTATCGCCCGACGAATTTGCCCGCATCATGATCGAGCGCGGCCCGATGCGGGTTTGAAGCCTAGCGCAGATCAAGTGGGGGCCAGAATGGGGGCCGGGGAAACCCGGCCTCTTTTTTTATGTCGTAAAATCAGGTGGATAAGTCAGTTAGTTGGTGCGGGCGGTGGGACTCGAACCCACACGGGCTTTCGCCCCACGGATTTTCTTACCAACTACGGCTTTCGCCGCCGCGGATCAAACCGCGTTTGTGGTCTGGACTATCCCTTCGCCTTAGCCAGTTCGGCTTTAGGCGCTGCCCGTCTAGTCTCTACACCTTCCCCTGAGCGGGGCTTGGCTCGGGATTGCCATTTCACAGGGTTCCCCGAATTTGAGCAGTTCTACACCGCGGTTTCCCATCGGTGCACTCAAGTATTCAAGTCCGATGCGTCTACCATTCCGCCACGCCCGCACGCGCCCGTCTATATAAGTGCCAGCGACCGGGGGCAATCGTGGATCGGGCTGATCCATATCAAGGTGACAATTTTCGCGGTTTAATATGTTTCATGGAAACATGATTGAAGGAGCGCAGCACCATGATCCGCCTTGCAGGACTGCTGTTTTCGCTGATTTCCACGGCCCTTGCCGGAACCGGAGTGATCGTGGTTCTGGTTGCAGGTTTCGTCAGCCTGCCAGCCATCTTGGGGGCGGCCATTGCCGGTGCCGTTCTCGCGGCCCCGGTTTCCTGGTTGCTTGCCAAGCGCCTCTACGAGGCCTGATCTTCCGACAGGTCGACCCAGGCCCGCACTGTCGCTTCGAATTCTCGCGGTTTCTCGGCGTGAAGCCAGTGACCCGCTCCGGGGATCTTCATGAATCGCGCCTTGGGAAAGAGTGCACGGATCGTTGCGCGATGTTCCGGCCGCACATAATCCGACTCGCCGCCTGACAGGAAAAGGGTCGGCCCGGTCCAAGCCCGTTCGATCTGCGGAAAGCCTATGATCTTGTCCATGTCCGCCTGCAACTGATCGAGGTTGAGGCGCCAGCGACCGTTTGCGATATCCAGCGACTGGGTAAAGAAGCTCTGCAATGCGCGCTCTACGCCGTGTTCGGCCAACTGCAGCTCTGCTTCCGAGCGGCGGGTGACCCGTGACAGGTCGACCGCTTTCATCGCTTCGATGAATGGCTCTTGGGTATGCGAATAGGGGACCGGCGCAATATCCGCGACGACGAGCTTGTGCACCAACTCGCCGCGCGTCAGCGCCAGCATCATTGCCGCCTTGCCGCCCATCGAGTGACCGAGCAGGTCGACGGGCCCATCGAAACTTTCCAGCAGTTCGGCCAGTGCAGCGGCCATCGCCGGATAGTCGTGCGGCGCGCTCCAGGCGCTTTCGCCGTGGTTGGGCAAATCCACGGCGATCACTCGTCGATCATTCGACAGGCGCTTGGCTATCACGCCCCAGTTTCGGGCCGACCCGAAGAGCCCGTGAACGATCACGAGTGGTGGCTTGTCGCCTGGCGATCCATGGCAAATCGTGTTCAACATGCTCAACTGATACTCCTGACATCAGAGCGCCGCCAGCCCTATTGAGCCCCGGTCGGGCGCCCGGTATGTTGCGGCGTTCAAGGGGCTGTACATGACCGATATCTTTCAACCCAAACGACAGATCGACGAGGTTGCAACGCTGTTGCGGGAGAAGCTTGGCGTAAAGGGCCAGAGCTTTGACCTTGCGTTGCGCCGGGCCAAGCACAGGCTGCCGCGCCGTGTCTATCGTGAAGGCATGGTGCTGGCGAGGGCCGAGGCCTTGTCCGCGCACCCGCGGCTGGCCTGCACCATCGATCAGGGCCGTCTTGACGGAGCGGCCCGCGTGGTCACGGCGCACCTGACCGATTTCGACCCGGGCGAGGCACGCAAGACCTGGTGGCTCGGCGTTCTCGGCGGTCTTGCTTTCAACATCCTGCTCTTTGGCGTGCTGATCATCCTGTTCGTTTTGTGGCGGCAGTCACTCTGACCGGTTTTCCGCGGGTTTTTCTCGCATGAAGAAGCAATATCGCCGCCGGCAGGACCGGCGGCGTTGCAATTTGTCGACGATGTCTCGAAACGTCAGAGGTTTTGATAAATCGGGAAGCGGGCGCAAAGCTCGGCTACCTCGGCCTTGACCTTTTCTTCGACAGCCGAGTTTCCGTCTTCACCATTGGCGGCAAGTCCATCTACGACTTCGATGATCCAGTCAGCGATCTGGCGGAACTCCTGCTCGCCAAAGCCGCGTGTCGTGCCCGCCGGAGAGCCGAGACGGATGCCGCTCGTCACGGTTGGTTTCTCAGGGTCAAATGGCACGCCGTTCTTGTTGCAGGTGATGTGCGCGCGGCCAAGCGCTTTTTCCGTGGCGTTGCCTTTCACGCCTTTGGGGCGCAGATCGACCAACACGACATGCGTGTCGGTGCCATGTGTCACGGTGTCGAGTCCGCCCTTGATCAGCTGATCGCTCAACGCCTGCGCGTTCTTCACGACCTGCTGGATGTAACTCTTGAACTCCGGGCGCAGCGCTTCGCCAAAGGCGACGGCCTTGGCCGCGATGACATGCATGAGGGGTCCGCCCTGAATGCCGGGGAAAATGGCAGAGTTGAACTTCTTGGCCAGCGCCTCGTCATCGGTCAGGATCATGCCGCCGCGCGGGCCGCGCAGGGTCTTGTGCGTGGTCGTTGTCGCGACATGGGCGTGCGGGAAGGGCGAGGGGTGTTCGCCTGCTGCCACGAGGCCGGCGAAATGCGCCATGTCGACATGCAGGTAAGCGCCGACCATGTCCGCAATTTCGCGCATGCGGGCAAAGTCGATCTGCCGCGGGATGGCCGAACCGCCCGCGATGATAAGCTTGGGCTGGTGTTCCTTGGCCAGCGCCTCGACCTGGTCGTAGTCGAGCATGTTGTCCTGCTTGCGCACGCCGTACTGGACCGCGTTGAACCATTTGCCCGACTGGTTGGGGGCGGCGCCGTGAGTCAGGTGACCGCCGGCATCGAGGCTCATGCCAAGGATGGTGTCGCCGGGTTTCAGCAGGGCAGTGAAGACACCCTGGTTGGCCTGGCTGCCGGAGTTGGGCTGCACGTTCGCGAAACCGCATCCGAACAGGTCCTTGGCACGCTCGATGGCGAGGTTCTCGGCAACATCCACGAACTGACAGCCGCCATAATACCGTCGGCCGGGATAACCTTCGGCGTACTTGTTGGTCATCACCGAGCCCTGCGCCTCCATCACGGCGGCCGAAACGATGTTCTCGCTGGCGATCAGTTCGATCTCGTCACGTTGCCGACCTAACTCGCCGGTGATCGACGCGTACAGCTCGGGGTCGCGGCTGGAGAGGGATTCGGTGAAAAAGCCGCTGTCGCGGAGATTGGCGTTCATGTGCGCGCTCCCTGAGGTCAGAGGGGTTCAATTTGCCGGATTTCCTATCGGAAACCCTACAAATGGAAAAGACCCGCAAGCGACCTTTCGGCCAACTGCGACGTCAAGGCTGGCCCCGCCGGGAAAGCTGTGCTTGTTTCGGAACCGAATGCGCAGCACCGGAAACCCAGTTTCATGAACAAGAGAATCGCCTTCCTGGCCAGTGATGTTCCGGTGGCCCAAACCGCACGTTCCGCATTGGTTGCGCGATATGGAAACTGCGCGCCGCGCGATGCGGATACGATCGTGGCATTGGGTGGCGACGGGTTCATGCTGCGTACGCTGCATGGAACCCAGCACCTTGATGTGCCGGTCTACGGCATGAACCGTGGAACGATCGGCTTCCTGATGAACGAGTATGGCGAGGCCGACCTGCCGGAACGTCTTGCCGATGCTCAGGAAGAGGTCATCAACCCACTGGCCATGCGCGCAATGGATCAGTCAGGGCAGTTGCACGAAGCGCTGGCGATCAACGAGGTGTCCATGCTGCGCGCGGGGCCACAGGCCGCCAAGCTACGCATTACGGTGGACGGCCGCCTGCGTCTTGCGGAGCTGGTTTGCGACGGCGCGCTGGTTTCGACGCCTGCGGGATCGACAGCTTACAATTACTCGGCTCACGGCCCGATCCTTCCAATCGGATCGGACGTTCTGGCGCTGACGGCCATCGCGGCCTTTCGCCCGCGTCGGTGGCGCGGCGCACTGCTGCCGAAAACGGCAAAGGTCCGCATCGACGTATTGGAAGCTGACAAGCGGCCGGTGATGGCGGATGCCGACTCCGTTTCATTTCCGGATATCGATTGGGTCGAAATCCGATCAGCCACCAACATCAGGCACCGCATCCTGTTCGATCCCGGCCACGGTTTGGAAGAACGCTTGATTTCGGAACAATTCACCTGATTTCCGAGCCGGTTAACACATTTTACGCGGATCTGTGACAAAGGTCACAGCAGCGTCGATCCGCTCTGGCTAGCCTTGGATTATCCCGGCCGAAGATGTCCGATCCTGGATGTGAGTGGCCAGACGCGATGTGTTCGGGACGAGTATGCATGGTTCGCAGCGGCGGGTGTGGCAACCCTGCGCCCGCCGCACGGATCAACCGGGAGCATTTTAGAAGTCTCGGCCCCGGGCGGCGTTGTTCCCCATCGCCTCCGGGGTCTATTTCGTCTCAGCATCCTCAGATGATCTGTCGGTCGTGGCCTTCCCAAAATGGTTTGCGCAGTTCCGTCTTCAATACCTTGTTGGCACCGGACAGGGGGAATGGCTCGGTCCTGAATTCCACGCTGCGCGGGCATTTGTAGCCGGCGATCAGGTCACGGCAATGCGCCATCAGTTCCTCGGGCGACGCGTGCGATCCGTCCTTGAGAATCACGATTGCATGAACGCTTTCGCCCCACTTCTCGGAGGGTATGCCGATCACTGCGCAGGTTGCGACGGCCGGGTGTTGGGCCAATGCATTCTCTACTTCGGCCGAATACACATTCTCGCCGCCCGAAATGATCATGTCTTTCACCCGGTCCATCAGGTAGACGAAACCCTGGTCATCCATGTACCCCGCATCGCCTGTCAGAACCCAGCCGTCGCGCATGGTCTTGGCGGTGACATCGGGCTTGTTCCAGTAGCCCAGCATCGTGATCGGACCCTTGACCGCAATTTCCCCGATATCGCCCTGCGGGACATCGCGCAGGTCCTCGTCCACGATCCTCAATTCGCACGCTCTTGTTGCCCGCCCGGCCGAACGCAGTTTGCCGGCATAGGGCCCGTCAATCGTGTGATACCTGGTATCGAGAACGGTCGCGACAGGGCTCAACTCGGTCTGTCCGTACGCTTGAAGGAACCTGACCCCGGGAAACTTTTCGAAGGCGAGCTTGAGTGTCGCCTCGGTGATGGGCGAGGCCCCGTAGGCGATCAGTTCGAGCGAAGAGATGTCCGTGTTCCCCAGCTTGGGCGAGGCGAGAACCATCTGGATCATCACCGGAACCAGCAATACATGGCTGGGCCGATGCGTTTCGATCGCGTCAAGCGTTGCTTCGGGCGTGAAGGCGGGAATGACCACATGCGTGCCCGATACCACCGTGATCGCCATGAACCACAGCAGATCGGCGATATGAAACATCGGCGCCGCATGCAGGTAAATGGTTCCGTCTTCGACCTTGAGTTCCTGCGCGTTCGACAAGGCGCCGACATAGAAGTTTTGATGCGACAGCATCACGCCTTTGGGAAAACCCGTGGTGCCGCCGGTATAGAAGATGCCGGCCAGATCGTTACCGCCGCGTTCCACGGCTTCCATCGGGTCCGCTCGGGCGATCAGGTCCTCATAGCCGATCATGCCGGCGGGCACCTCTCCGTCACCGCAATAGACTACGGTGCGAAGGTCGGGCACCTCGGCCGAGATGGCTGGTACCGCGTCCATGAAAGTGTCATCCACGATAAGGATATGCGCGCCCGCGTCATTGAGCGCATAGGCGCATTCAGCCGCTGCCCATCGGATGTTCATCGGCATCATCGCACCGCCCGCCCAGACGGAGCCAAAGAAATACTCGATGAACCTGTCGGAGTTCAAAGACAGCAAGGCGACACGGTCGCCCGTTTCCATACCCAGAGACCGCAAACCCGAAGCGAGCCGCGCGACACGGTCCTGCAATTGAAGCCAGGTTTGCCTGCGTTCGCCATAGATGGTCGCCAGACCATTCGGGTTCGTCTGCACGGCGCGTCGCAAGACGGATGCAATCTGCATGTCGGTCTCCTCCCTTCGCGGTTTAGTCCATTCTTTGCCAGAGCTCCTCGCACATTCGTCCTGCCCGCGCCTCCACGGCTGCGGCTGCATCGACTGCCAGATCCTCGCGCCAGCGTCTGGCCACGATCTGAACCGGGATCGGTTGAGGCCCGGCGTCCAGATTTGCCAGTCGGGCGGGCACGCATGCGGCGGGCAGGCCCATGAAGTTGAACGCATAGGAATAAACCGCGCAACCCAGTACCTCGTCGACGCCTTCAGGCCCTTGGGTGTCGCGGTCGGGTCCGAAGAACGGTCGTGGCTGGAAGGGCGTCAGCACCAACGGATACTCTTCGAGGAACAGGGACCACTGCCGGGCATAGTGGCTACGCTTTGCCATCATCGCCAGCAGCTCGTCGCCCTCGAATGGCGGAAACTCGGAGAAATAGGTGCCAAAGATCTCGCGTATCGTGTTCGAGCCATAGGTGTCGATATCGGTTTTCATGAGGGTATGGACTTCGCCCATCAGCGCGCGGTAGCCGGTTCGCCCTGCGTCGAATACGTCGGGCAGCTCGACCTCCTGCACGTCGTAACCGGCATCGCGCAGCGCGTCGTGCGCGGCCGTCAGCGCGGCATCGACCTCGGGGTGCAGATCGTAGCCATACATCTCACGGGAAAAGGCCACCTTGATCGGACCGTCCAGCGCTTCGCCCTGCCACGGCAGGGGAACGTGGAACGGATCGCGTGGATCGGGCGCGATCAGGCTCGGCATCGCAAGGTGCAAGTCGGCAGCGGAGCGGGTGATCAGCCCTTGAACCGACATGGATTGAGCCAGCATTCCGCGCTCTGCCTTCTGGCTGGGATTCCAGGCCGGGACACGGCCAAGTCCGGGTTTGACAGTCACCGCGCCGTTGGCCGCAGCCGGAAAGCGCAGCGAGCCGCCAATGTCATTGCCGTGAGCAAGCGCGCCGATGCCCGCCATGACAGCCGCACCCGCGCCGCCGGAAGAGCCGCCGGGGGAAACATGTCTTCCCCAAGGATTGTGCGTGCGCCCGTGCAAGGGGTTGTCGGTATCCGCGCGAAACGAGAACTCGGGCGTGTTGGTCCGTCCGATTACCACCGCGCCAGCCTTAAGCAGGTTGGCGACAACCGGCGCATCGTCGGGTGCGATCAAATCCTTGAAGGCGGGAACACCGTTCGTGGTGGCAAATCCCGTCTGATCGACGTTGACCTTGATGGTGACGGGTACGCCGTGCAACGGCCCGGGTTCCGCCCCGCCTGCGCGCGCCTTGTCGAGGGCGCGGGCCCGTTCGATCGCTGTATCCGCGCAGCTTTGAACCACGGCATTCAGATCGGGGTTCACCGCGTTCATGCGCTGAACCGCATCGCCGATGACCTCTTCGACGGTAACGTCGCCGGTGCGGGTGCGGGCGGCAATTTCATGCGCGTCAAGGCGCCAGATATCTTTGTCAGTCATAAAAAATCTCCCGCGCAGAGCGTATCTGCAGCGGGAGATATGACAAGAGTGACGCTAGGGAATCTGTTTCCAGCCTAAGCGGCAGCGAAACCCACTTCCCGCAGCGCTTCCCGGATCTCGTCAAGGATCACGGGGTCGTCGATCGTGGCTGGCATCTTGTAGTCCTTGCCGTCGGCGATCGCGACCATCGTGGCACGCAGGATCTTGCCGGAGCGCGTCTTGGGCAGACGATCCACCACCACCGCCAGTTTGAAGGCCGCCACGGGGCCGATCCGATCCCGCACCATTTGCACGACCTCCCGTGCAATCTCTTCATGGGGGCGGTTACATCCGGAATTCAGACACAGAAAGCCAAGTGGCATCTGACCCTTCAGATCGTCGCTCACGCCTATCACGGCACATTCCGCGACATCGGGATGAGCGGCCAGAACCTCTTCCATCCCGCCGGTCGAAAGCCGGTGACCCGCTACGTTGATGACGTCATCGGTACGGGCCATGATGTAGACATATCCGTCCTCGTCCACCATTCCCGCATCTCCCGTTTCGTAGTAGCCGGGAAAGTGTTCGAGGTAGCTCTTCTTGAAGCGCGCCTCGGCGTTCCAGAGCGTCGGCAGCGTTCCGGGGGGAAGGGGCAGTTTGACCGCGATCGCGCCCAGTTCGCCTCTGGGCAGTTCATGCCCACCCTCGTCTAGAATGCGGATATCATAGCCGGGCATCGGCACGGTAGGACTGCCCAGTTTGACCGGCAACGGCTCGACCCCGACAGGGTTTCCTGCAATCGTCCAGCCTGTTTCCGTCTGCCACCAGTGATCGTAGACGGGTTTGCCGGTCTTGGCCTGCGTCCATTCGATCGTGTCGGGGTCGGCGCGTTCCCCGGCGAGGAATATCGCCTGCAGGCAGGAGAGATCGTATTTTCCGATCAGTTCCCCTTTGGGATCTTCGCGTTTCACTGCCCGGAATGCAGTGGGGGCGGTGAAGAAGCTTTTGACCTTGTGTTCCGAGATCACCCGCCAGAACGTGCCCGCGTCAGGCGTACCAACAGGTTTTCCCTCGAAGACGATGGTCGTGTTGCCGTGGATTAGCGGGCCGTAGCAGATGTAACTGTGTCCGACGACCCAGCCCACGTCCGAGGCGGCCCAGAACACGTCGCCGGGGTCGACGTTGTAGATATTCTTCATCGACCAGTTGAGCGCTACAAGATGTCCGGCGGTGGGGCGGACGACGCCCTTGGGTGCGCCGGTCGTGCCGGAGGTATAAAGGATATAGGCCGGGTGGTTACCCTCTACCGGCACACACTCGGCGGGCTGAACGCCGTACTGAAAGCCATGCCAGTTGAAATCCCGTCCTTCTTCAAGGTTCGCAACTTCCTGCTCCCGCTGGAAAATGACGCAGAATTCGGGCTTGTGGGTGGCTTGTTCGATGGCGCCGTCGAGCAGCGGCTTGTAATGCACAACCCGGCCCGGCTCCAATCCGCAGGACGCAGCGATGATGGCTTTTGGCTTGGCGTCATCGATCCGGACCGCCAGTTCATTCGAGGCGAAGCCTCCGAAGACGACAGAATGGATGGCCCCCAAGCGCGCACAGGCAAGCATGGCTTCGAGCGCTTCGGGGATCATGGGCATGTAGATGATGACCCGGTCGCCCTTTGCGACACCTTTTGCCCGTAGGGCACCGGCCAGCGTGGCAACACGATTGCGTAGCTCTACAAAGGTGATCTCACGCTTTGCGTGGGTGATCGGACTGTCATGAATGATCGCGACCTGCTCGCCGCGCCCGGCTTCGACATGTCGGTCGACCGCGTTCCAGCAGGTGTTTACCCTGGCGTCGCTAAACCATTCGTACAGCGGGGCGTTGCTGTCATCCAACGCGCGGGTGGGCGCCTCGACCCAGTCGATCCCCTTGGCAGCCTCCATCCAGAAGGCCTCGGGGTCGGCTTTCCAGCTGTCATACACATCCTTGTAGGTCATGACGTCCTCCTCCGAAGTCATTGGGAAGGTGTTAGTGAAGCGATGCCAGTCGGAACAAGTCTGTAAACCGACGCCGCGTCACATTATCGCAAAAATTTTGCAGATCGATCCGGAATTGGGCTGCATATTTTTGCAAACACTTGAGCTGCTGGTTGTTTGGATTTGCTTGGGCGAGAATTTGCAAACTTGTAAAGCAAATCCAGCAAATCGACGGGCGAGGAGATTCGGGAGCGCGGCGCGAGGTCGTGCCGGACGGTCCGAATTCGACCTGGGTCGCGTCGAATTCGGGCGGGAATTCGTCTGAGCAAACTGGCAAAAGGATGCTACGGGTCGGCATCCCGCCGCCCTCACAGGGAAAACGCCACGATGGCCATGACGAAGAAAAAACCGGCTGCGGCCGGTACAAAACCGACCAAGAAGTAATCCCTCGCGCTGCTGGCGCCGACGTCCCACAGCCAGTCCCAACACGCTGTTTTCTAAAAGGCCACCGGACGCGAAACCGCCCGGTGGCGATACGTTCATCCGTAATGCGTAACCGGCGTGCCCGCGATGGCTGCCATGTTCAAAAGCCCGCGCGCCGTGATTGAAGGCGACACGATATGGGCCCGGTTACCCATTCCCATCAGGATCGGACCAACTTCGAGTCCAGATGCGCGTGCCTTTAGAATGTTGCGGGTCGCGCTTGCAGCATCGGCATGCGCAAACACGAGGACATTCGCCTCGCCCTCCATGCGGGAGTGGGGGAATATCCGCTGTCGCAATTCCGGGTCCAGGGCGGTGTCCACGTTCATTTCACCTTCGTAGATGAAATCGCAGGGTCTCGAATCGAGGATCTCAAGCGCGGCGCGAATGCGCTCTCCCGATCCGCTGGACTGATTGCCGAACTGGGACTGCGAGCACAGCGCGATATTCGGCTCCAGCCCGAAACGGCGTACATGGCGGGCAGCACCTTCGACGATCTCTGCGATCTGTTCGGGACTGGGACGCTGATGCACCTGCGTGTCCGCGATGAACAGCGGGCCGCTTTCGAGGATCATCATGGACAAGGCCCCGTGCGGAGACAGATCGCCGGTGCCCAGAACCTGTGTCACGTAATTCAGGTGCCAGCTGTATTCCCCGAACGTTCCGCAGATCAGGCTGTCGGCTTCTCCGCGATGCACCATGATTGCCCCGATCGCGGTGGAATTGGTTCGCATGATGGCCTTGGCGAGGTCCGGGGTCACCCCGCGCCGCATCATCAACTGATGGTATGAATTCCAGTAGTCGAAATAGCGCGGATCGTTTTCCGGGTTCACGATCTCGAACTCGCGGTTCGGTCGGATGTTGAGGCCGATCCGTTCGCAGCGCATTTCGATGACTTCGGGGCGTCCGATCAGGATAGGCGTTTCGGTCGTCTCCTCTAGAATGGCCTGCGCCGCGCGCAACACCCGTTCCTCTTCGCCTTCTGCAAACACGATCCGGCGCGCCGCCTTGCCGGCGGCCTCGAACACCGGACGCATCAAGAGCGCTGATTTGAAGACCGTCTGGTTCAGGCGCTGCTTGTATCCCTCGATATCCTCGATCGGGCGGCGAGCGACGCCGCTTTCCATCGCGGCGCGCGCAACCGAGGAGGAGACAACGCCGACAAGTCGCGGGTCGAACGGTTTCGGAATGAGATAGTCCGCACCGAATGTCAGTTGCTCGCCCTTGTAAGCTGCGGCGGCTTCGGCGCTCGTGGTGGCGCGGGCCAGTTCGGCAATTCCGTCGACGCAGGCGATCTGCATTGCGTCGTTTATCTCGGTCGCGCCGACATCCAGAGCGCCGCGGAATATAAAGGGAAAACACAGGACGTTGTTGACCTGGTTGGGAAAGTCGCTGCGCCCGGTCGCGATGATCGCATCAGGGGCCACGGCCCGCGCGGCGTCCGGCAAGATCTCGGGTGTCGGATTGGCCAGCGCGAATATGATCGGACGCTGCGCCATCTTTTCCACCATTTCGGGTTTCAGCACATTTGGCCCGGATAGACCCAGAAACAGGTCTGCGCCTTCAATCACTTCATCAAGTGTCCTCAACTCGCTTTTCTGGGCAAAAGCGGCCTTTTCCGGGTTCATGTCGACCTTGCGCCCGTCATGAACGAGGCCATGGATATCGCAAAGCCAGATGTTCTCGCGTTTGACGCCCAGTTTTACGAGCATGTTCAGGCAAGCGATGCCCGCCGCACCACCGCCGGTCGAAACGATCTTGATCTCGTCAAAGCTCTTGTTCGCGACATGCAGGGCGTTCTTGGCCGCGGCGCCAACCACGATTGCCGTGCCGTGCTGGTCGTCGTGGAACACCGGTATATTCATCCGCTCGCGGCAGATTCGTTCGACAATGAAGCAGTCCGGCGCCTTGA
Source organism: Lutimaribacter marinistellae (assembly GCF_042648365.1). Classification (NCBI taxonomy): domain Bacteria; kingdom Pseudomonadati; phylum Pseudomonadota; class Alphaproteobacteria; order Rhodobacterales; family Roseobacteraceae; genus Lutimaribacter; species Lutimaribacter marinistellae. The sequence goes on from NZ_JBHRXI010000016.1 coordinate 279,926, forward strand.
TGTCTTCGAGATTGACCGCGCCAAAGGTCGGTTCGAGCGCGCAGACGATCTCGGCCAGTTTCTCGGGGTCGGGCTCGTCCACCTCGATGTCGAAGCAGTCGATGCCAGCGAACTTCTTGAACAGGACTGCCTTGCCCTCCATCACCGGCTTCGAGGCAAGCGCCCCGATGTTACCAAGACCAAGAACCGCCGTTCCGTTCGAGACAACCGCAACAAGGTTGCCGCGGGCGGTGTAGCGTGCCGCATCCTCCGGATTGTCCTTGATCTCAATGCAAGCCTCGGCAACGCCGGGAGAGTAGGCACGGGCCAGATCGCGCCCGTTCGCCATCGGTTTGGTCGCGCGGACCTCGAGTTTTCCGGGCTTGGGAAACTCGTGGTAGTAAAGGGCCGCCTGCCGGAGCGTTTCGTTTTCGGACATGATGGGCTGTTCTTTCGAAATTGTAGTTTAGCGTTAAACTAATTTACATTGTGCGGGAAACCATGACCTCGTTCAAGCCTGCTGGCGTGGGGAGGGGGATTTCCATGTCAGGCCTACCTTACCTCGTAAGGCAGTGTTCCGCGCAGATTCGTATCGATCGTAAGGCGTCGTTCTAACGGGGGGACCGACCGTTGGTGGCAGTTCGTGCGCTCGCAGATCCGGCAGGAGATGCCGATCGGTTCATAAGCGGCGGCATTGTCGATATCCAGCCCGTCGGCATACACCAGCGCATCGGCGTGGCGCGTTTCGCATCCTAGGGCAATGGCATAGCGCCGTACTGGCGCGCCGAAAGAACCGCCCATCTTGGACACGTCCCGCGCAAGGGAGATATAGCGAACGCCATCAGGTGTTTCGGCCAGTTGCCGCAGGAAGTGCCCTGGTGTCTCGAACGCACGATGTACGTTCCAAAGGGGGCAGGCACCGCCGAAGCGGGCGAATTGAAGTCGGGTCGCAGAATGCCTCTTGGTGATCGTACCGGCCTGGTCCACGCGAACGAAGAAGAACGGGATACCCTTTGCTCCGGGGCGCTGGAGCGTCGACAGGCGATGCGCGACCTGTTCGATAGATGCCCCGAAGCGGGCGCCGAGAAGTTCAAGGTCGTGCCTGGTTTCTTGCGCCGCAGCGAGGAAGGTGCCGTATGGCATCAGCGCGGCCCCGGCGAAGTAATTCGCAAGACCGATCTTGGCGATGGCGCGCGCCTCGTCGCTCTGAAAACGAGCGAAATCGAGCGTCGCCTCCAGCAATTTGTTCTGCGTCGTGAGGGCGAGTTGCAAGAGCATCTGGAACAATTGCGTTTGCGGCGAAGAGCGTGTTGAAAGGGTCAGAGTGCTTTCGCCCGGGTCGAACAGGCGCAATGCGTGTTGATCGGCGTATCGGACGACGATTCCTTGTCCGGTGAAAGCAGCCAGCGCGCGTTCGCGCACGCCTTCGGGTCCTTCGGCCCGTTGCGCGAAGTGCTCGGCCGCCCGGTCCATGGCATCAATGTAATTGTCGCAATAGTGGAAGAAGTCGCGCACCTCTTCCCACGGGCTGGCCTGGATGCGGGCATCTTCTCGCCCCAGGGCCTCGTCGAGCGAGGCGAGACGCTCATGCGTTTGTCGATAAGCGCGGTGCAACTCGATAAAGGCGCGGGCCAGCCCCGGCGCGTTCGAGGCGGTTAGGCGCAGATCGGCAAGTGGCGGGACCGTTTCGGCAAAGATCGGGTCGGCCAGCGCCTCGCGCATGTCCGAGACGAGCCGTTCGCTGTCCCCGGTGCTGAGTTCGGTGACATCCAGACCGAATTCCTGTGCAAGAGCCAGTACGACGGTCGTGGAGACCGGGCGATTGTTGTTCTCCATCTGGTTCAGATAGGGCAGGGAGACGCCGAGCTTGGCGGCAAAGTCCTTCTGCGTAAGGGCAAGGCGCGTACGGATTTCCCGCAATTTCGCGCCTGCATAGAGCTTCTGAGTCGGCATGTGGTGCCTTTGCAAACCGGTTTGGCGTCACGGTATAATTGCAAAGCCGCGTCGGCAAGTCATCGAAGGCCCAGTTGCACCTCGCGCCGGATCACCACCATGATCGAAGCGACGCCTAGAATGCCCGTCACGAACATCAGCCACAACAGGGGCATGGCGCCTGTTTCCGGGGTCAGCAATGCGCCAGCAAGTGCACTGAGGCCAGCGCCACCGCCAAGCATGATTGCCCCGCTCAGCCCCGATGCGGTGCCCGCAAGGTGGGGGCGCACTGAAAGCGCGCCAGATGTGGCATTTGGGATCGACATGCCATTGCCGACGCCCACAAAGGTCATGAAGCCAAAGAAGCTCAGGGCGGAGCCAAGCCCGCTTGCCATGAAAACGATGGAGATCGCGACGCCGATCGCGTTGAGCCAGCATCCCCACATGACCATCCGGTTGATGCCGAACCGCACGGAAAACCGGCCGGACAGGAAGTTGCCGAGGAAATAGCCGATGGCCGGTGCGCCGAAATAGAGGCCCAATTGTGCCGGGGTCAGGCCGAACACCTCTGAGCCCACGAACGGTGCGCCGCCGAGATAGGCGAAGAAAGCGCCCGAACTGAACCCGCAGGAGAGCGAATATCCCCAAAAGCGCGGGGAGGTCAGAAGCTCGGGATACTCCCGGAATTGCTGAAGGAGTGTCTTGCCGCTCTTCATTGCGGTTTCGCCGAAATCGTGCCACGTCAGGGCAAGGGTCGCGACACCAAGGCCGAGCAAAAGCCAGAAGTTCGCCTGCCAGCCGAAAAGCTCGTCCAGCGCGCCGCCGATTGCCGGGCCAACCATCGGAACGACGGCCATCCCCATTGTGACATACCCGATCATCGAGGCGGCCTTGTCCTGATCGTACATGTCTCGAACGGCAGCGCGGCTGAGAACGATCGCGACAGCGATGACGGCCTGGAACATCCGAAAGGCCAGAAAGATCTCTGCCGTTGGGGCAAATATGCATCCCAGCGTGGCAACAAGGAAAAGCGCGATCCCCCAAAGGATCACGGGCCGACGCCCGGCCTTGTCCGCAATCGGCCCGATCATGATCTGCAAGATCGCATTCATCAGCAGATAAAGAGATACCGACAGTTGCATGAGCCGGTAATCGGCATCGAAATACGCCGACATGTTCGGCAGACTGGGCAGGAACACATTCATCCCGAGGGCCGACAGGCCCGATAACAGGATCAGCGTCGCAATGCTTGGAGGGGTGCGCCGCGACGGCGCGGGGTTGATGTCTGCGCTCATGTGTTCTGATTTAGGATCAGCTTGAAACGCTGTCCATCGAATCTGGAGGTTAAGGCGTTAATTAGCAATTTTTCGTTTAGCAAAGTGCGCCTTGCCAATAGTTTGCAAATTTGCCGAAATCACCTTTGGAATCCCCGCGACGGCATATAGGGTCCGGCAAAATTTCCAAGGGGATTACCGCGATGAAAGACATCCTTTCCGAGCTCGAGAACCGCCGCGCCGAAGCGCGGCAGGGCGGCGGCGCGAAACGTGTCGAGGCCCAGCATGCACGCGGCAAGCTGACCGCCCGCGAGCGGATCGAGTTGCTGCTCGACGATGGCAGCTTCGAGGAGTTCGACATGTTCGTCGCGCACCGCTGCATCGATTTCGGAATGGAGAAGAACCGGCCCTACAGCGACGGTGTCGTGACCGGGTGGGGCACCATCAATGGGCGCATGGTCTATGTTTTCAGCCAGGACTTCACGGTTCTGGGCGGGTCGGTTTCGGAAACCCATGCCCGAAAGATCTGCAAGATCATGGACATGGCGGTTGCCAATGGCGCGCCGGTGATCGGGATCAACGATTCGGGTGGTGCGCGTATCCAGGAGGGGGTCGATTCCCTTGCCGGCTATGGCGAGGTGTTCCAGCGAAACATCATGGCGTCGGGCGTTGTGCCGCAGATCAGCGTCATAATGGGTCCCTGTGCTGGTGGCGCGGTCTACTCACCGGCGATGACGGACTTTATCTTCATGGTCAAGGACACGTCCTACATGTTCGTGACTGGCCCTGACGTGGTCAAAACCGTCACCAACGAGCAGGTGACCGCCGAGGAGCTTGGTGGTGCCTCGACGCACACCCGGAAAAGTTCGGTCGCCGATGCGGCCTTTGACAACGACGTCGAAACGCTGGCTGAGGTGCGGCGTCTCGTCGATTTCCTGCCGCTGAACAACCGCGAAAAACCGCCGGTGCGCCCCTTCTTCGATGAGCCCGACCGGATCGAGGATTCGCTGAACACGCTGGTGCCGGAAAACCCGAACACCCCTTACGACATGAAAGAGCTCATCACCAAGGTGGCTGACGAGGGCGATTTCTACGAGATTCAAGCCGATTTCGCCAAGAACATCATCACCGGCTTCATCCGGCTCGAGGGGCAGACGGTGGGTGTGGTTGCAAACCAGCCGATGGTTCTCGCTGGCGTTCTGGACATCGATAGCGCGCGCAAGGCTGCCCGGTTCGTCCGCTTCTGCGACTGTTTCGAAATCCCGCTGCTCACGTTGGTCGACGTGCCCGGGTTCCTGCCGGGCACCAGCCAGGAGTACAACGGTGTCATCAAGCATGGCGCAAAGCTCTTGTTTGCCTATGGCGAGGCGACGGTGCCCAAGGTCACGGTCATCACCCGCAAGGCGTATGGCGGTGCCTACGTGGTCATGAGTTCCAAGCATCTGCGAGGTGATTTCAACTACGCGTGGCCGACCTCCGAGATTGCCGTGATGGGGGCCAAGGGAGCGACCGAGATCATTCATCGCGCCGACCTGGGCGACCCCGAGAAAATCGCGCGCCACACGCAGGATTACGAGGATCGCTTTGCGAACCCCTTCGTGGCGGCCGAGCGTGGTTTCATCGACGAGGTGATCCAGCCCTGTTCGACCCGCAAGCGTGTTGCGCGCGCCTTTGCGAGCCTGCGCAACAAGAAGCTGCAAACCCCTTGGAAAAAGCACGACAACATTCCGCTGTAAGTTCGCCGGCGCGCCTTGACGGGCGCGCCGTGGCCAAAAGGATCGCCTGACCGTGAGCACGCTCTGGAAAAACCAAGCCTTCACCATCTCGCATGCGGATGCGTCCGCATTCCGCGGCGAGGGGTTGCGCGCGTTTTTCGAGTATCGGCAACTGGGAATAGCCGAGGCGACGCAGGGCAAGTTCGGCGCGCATGTCATCCGGGCCGTACCCGGAATGGAGAGCCCGGGGGCCTGGCATTCGCATGCGCTCGACTTCCAGATGGTCTATGTGACGCGTGGCTGGGTGGTGTTCGAGTACGAAGGGCAAGGGGAGCATATCCTGCGCGAGGGATCGTGCGTCTTGCAGCCTCCTGGAATCGTTCATCGCGAGGTTCGTCACTCCGACGACATGGAGTTGATCGAGATCACCTCGCCTGCAGAATTTGACACTCGGGAAGAATCACCCTCATGATCCGCACCGAGCTCAACCGGACGGCGCACGCACCATGCGTGGCGCACGCAGCCCCGGCAGGAGGAGCCCGCCTTTGGTGGGGCCGGGGCTGCGCCCTTGTGGCGGTTTTGATCGGATCATCAGCCTTTGCAGGCGAAAAGCCCCTTCTGCCCGTTCCGTCGGGTCAGGATGTCCGACTGGAAGAAGTTCTCATTGACGAAAACCCCGGCGAAAGCTGGCTTCGCCTGCGCCTGATTGCAACGGCCATCGGTGCCGAGCAGGGTGGTTATGGCTACGACGAAGCGGCCCAGGACATGGATCATCTGTGCGAGATCCTCGCCGTTCCCTACGTCGCGCAGCACGACCTCGCACCCGCCCGCATCGTGATTTCGATGTCCGATCGCCCGGTGGAGTTCGGACGGTCGGATCCCGAGGCGACGCAGTTTTTCGAAGCTTACAGCCTTCAGGACGGTCGCTGCATCTGGGAGGAGTACTGACGATGCCACAACATCTTGCGGCACGATATTGCTTCCCCGGCGGGATTGATGTTTTGGCGTCACAGCGTCGCGACATGCGCCGGGCGTCATGTATTTTGCACCTGTTCTGGATTAAGGTGCGCCAAGGTCGCGTTCAGGCGGCCGACACACCGTGTCTGAGGCAGGCGGGGCCTACAGGTCCTGCGCGTTTCGCTAACAATGTCTGGAGTAACAGATGGCAAAGAGCATCAAGTTCATCGCGATGGTCGCCTTCGTCGGCGCCGTTGCGGCATGTGACAATTCTCCCAAGGAAGAATTCGTCATCGTCGATCCCGAGCCGATTTCGACCGAACCGGTCTACACCGGAAAGTACAAGTAAGACCCTTGCGGGACCGGCTTCGGTCCCGCTCCCCCGCACCCCGTCGTTGGAGGTGCGGCCATGCTGAAACATCGCGGCTTCCCGTCGCGGATGCCAAGCTCCGATTTTCAGTTCACCATACGCCGCGCCAATCCCAAGGGCGCGACACCCCTCATCCGGCGCGAACGCTATCGCGACCGCAAGGCGGTGGACCGGCGCGTCGACGCTTACTTCATGCAAGCCCTGTGGGAGCATTTCGGGTCCGAACCATTCGAGCGCGGTAACCTTGATGCCGGCAGGCTCAGCTGGCTGTTTGGGCGCGAGATTGTCCCCGCGGAGGAGCCCTTCGATCCGACCAGCTACGAGGCGTTGCTCGTGATCGATGAGACCGCGGCCCGTGCGTCTTTCCCCGAGGCTTTCGTCGAATGATCGGCGATTTCCCGCATAGCTTCTGCGCGGATTGGCAGGTTTTGGCGCAGCCTCGCGACGTTGGCGAACTGTACTTGGCGTTGCAGAAAACTCGGTGCAGCTTGCACTCGTCCGGGGCACTCTGGAAACCTGCCACAGGTCTCGGCCATCTATTCCGTACCCCTTCTTCAAGCGGGCGGGACCATCGAGCATTCGGTGTCCTGCCCGCCTCTTTTTCTCTTTTTTCACAGGCGTTTGGGCATCAATCCGCGCATGTCGTGCGACCGGGTCATGGCGACTTGCGCGGGTCGGATGCAAGCGCTTATCTGCCCTCTCGAAAACAAGAGCAGAACGAAGGAGAGGCAGGATGCGCATCATTCGCGTATTATCGGTTTTTGGACTCTTGGCGGCGGTGTCGGCCTGTGGTGACACGCTCGAGGAGCAGGCGATCATCGGCGGCGGCGCAGGCGCAGTCACCGCGCTGGCGCTTGACGGCAACCCGCTTGTCGGTGCGGTCGTCGGCGCGGCGGGCAATGTCGTCTATTGCGAATACGGTCCAGGCAAGTGTTGACCGGTCTGACCTGACGGTCGCGGGCCGGGCGGAACTTGGACCGCAGGCCCGCGTTCTCCATCCGAACGAACGGAAAGGATGGAACTCATGGCCCTTGCACGCGCATTTTTTGTCGCCGGTCTCTTTGGAACCCTCGCAGCCTGCGGCGACAGTGTCGGTGAACAGGCGCTCTTTGGAGGCGGCGCAGGCGCTGTCGCTGCCGGTGCGGTCAATGCAGACCCGGTCGCGGGCGCAGCGCTCGGCGCAGCCGGCAATATCCTTTATTGCGACCAGAACCCCTCGGATTGCTGACGCAGCGCGATGCCCCGCGTCGCTGACCTTTAACGCGCTCCGGACTCGCTCCGGGCATCCGCCAAACACGCAAAACGCCGCGCCGGACCTGACCGTTCGGGGCGGCGTTTCGCGTTTCATCATACCCAAGACGAAGGACAGAGCATGTTCAACAAGATCCTGATTGCCAACCGGGGCGAGATTGCCTGCCGTGTCATCAAGACCGCCCGCAAGATGGGAATTGACACGGTCGCGATCTATTCCGACGCGGACAAGAATGCCCTGCATGTCGAGATGGCGGATGAGGCGATCCATATCGGGCCGCCGCCTGCAAACCAGTCCTACATCGTTATCGACAAGGTGATGGCGGCAATCCGCGAGTCCGGTGCCGGGGCAGTTCACCCCGGTTATGGCTTCTTGTCCGAGAACGCGAAATTCGCCGAGGCGTTGGAAGATGCCGGTGTGGAATTCGTTGGCCCCCCCAAGGGCGCGATCGAGGCGATGGGGGACAAGATCACCTCCAAGAAAATTGCGCAGGAGGCCGGCGTTTCGACAGTTCCCGGCTACATGGGCCTGATCGAGGATGCCGATGAGGCGGTGAAAATCAGTCAGGAAATTGGCTACCCGGTGATGATCAAGGCCTCTGCCGGCGGCGGCGGCAAGGGGATGCGCATCGCGTGGAACGACGAGGAAGCGCGCGAAGGCTTCCAGTCATCCAAGAACGAGGCGGCAAGTTCCTTCGGCGATGACCGTATCTTCATCGAGAAGTTCGTGACCCAGCCGCGCCATATCGAGATCCAAGTGCTTTGCGACAAGCACGGCAACGGGATCTACCTTGGCGAGCGAGAGTGTTCGATCCAGCGCCGAAACCAGAAAGTTGTCGAAGAGGCGCCAAGCCCGTTCCTCGACGAAGAAACGCGCAAGGCGATGGGCGAACAGGCCGTGGCTCTGGCCAAGGCAGTCGGATACGCCAGCGCCGGCACGGTCGAGTTCATCGTGGATGGTCAAAAGAACTTCTACTTTCTCGAGATGAACACCCGCTTGCAGGTGGAACACCCGGTGACCGAGCTGATAACCGGCGTCGACCTTGTCGAGCAGATGATCCGCGTCGCGGCAGGCGAGAAACTGGCGATCACCCAGGATGACGTCAAGCTGACTGGCTGGGCGATCGAAAACCGCCTTTATGCCGAAGATCCGTATCGCAACTTCCTACCGTCGATTGGCCGTCTGACCCGCTATCGTCCGCCGGCAGAAGTCGCTGCAGGCCCCCTGCAGACCAACGACAAGTGGCACGGCGACGCGCCCGTAGGCGAAACGGCAGTGCGCAATGATACCGGTGTCTACGAGGGCGGCGAGATCAGCATGTACTATGATCCGATGATCGCCAAGCTCTGTACATGGGGGCCGACACGCGCCGAAGCCATCGAGGCGATGCGCGTAGCGCTCGACAGTTTCGAGGTCGAAGGTATCGGTCACAACCTGCCCTTCGTCGCGGCGGTGATGGATCATCCAAAGTTTGTCTCGGGCGATATGACCACCGCCTTTATCGCCGAAGAGTATCCCGAGGGCTTCGAGGGTGTCGAACTGCCCGATGACCAGCTACGCCGCGTGGCCGCTGCCGCCGCCGCGATGTACCGTGTTGCCGAAATTCGCCGCACGCGCGTCTCGGGCCGCATGGACAACCACGAGCGCAAGGTCGGCAAGCGCTGGGTCGTCTCGCTTCAGGGCCGGGATTTCGCGGTCAAAGTCAAGGCAGACAAGCAGGGCTCGACCGTCAAGTTCGATGATGACACCAAGCTGCGCGTTTCGTCCGACTGGCGACCCGGTTCCAGCCTGGCCAGGATCGACATCGACGGCGAGCCGCTGGTCCTAAAGGTTGACAAGGTCACGTCCGGCTACCGTCTGCGGACGCGCGGCGCGGATCTTAAGGTGCATGTGCGCACCCCGCGTCAGGCGGAACTGGCCGCCCTGATGCCCGAGAAACAGGCGCCGGACACATCGAAACTGCTCCTCTGCCCGATGCCTGGCCTGATCGTGAAGGTGAATGTCGAGGTCGGCGACGAAGTGCAGGAGGGGCAGGCGCTCTGCACCGTCGAAGCGATGAAGATGGAGAACATCCTGCGCGCCGAGCGCAAGGGTGTCGTCTCCAAGATCAATGCGGGCGCGGGTGACAGCCTGGCCGTCGATGACATCATCATGGAGTTCGAGTGATCGCGTGCGGCGCGGTCACCTGATCCAAAGGAGGCAAAACGTGGGACGAGGGGCGGCAGAGAAGGGCGGGCGCATAGCGCGGGCTCACTCGAGTCCCTTGCTCTCGCGTATCTCGCGCTGGCGTAGCGGCATCTTGTCGATCGAGCGGCTGAGCGCCCGTACGTCCCACGGGACGGGTTTGCGCAACTCGATCGTTCCGCCCTTGTCCATCAGGATCAACTGGAAGCCCCGGGGGCGCATTTTTTGCCGCAGTGGCGACTTGGCCGCCGGATCCGTATCGGTAATCACGACGACGTCACGCCGTATCATCTCGTCGGCCCGCTCTGTCAGCAATTGGATCTGCTGCTGGTATCGAGGGTCGGCAGGTGTGTCGGCAAAGACGATCACCGGCCGCTTAATCCATAGAAATTCGCTCAAATCGGTTTCACCGGCCGGTCGGATATACGGTCCGTCCTCGGCCATTATGGCGTCCGCGGCCGATGCGACGACCGGGAATAGGCAAGTGAAAACAAGCGCTAATATGCGTTTCATGCTGTCTCCTGTCAGGGTGAATATAGACCCCCCTGCCTGGATTGCGACGCCTCTTCTGCATGCGGACCCGAAAAACTTTACCGTTAATCGCTTCGTGAGGGGGGCCGCGTGAGCATCGTGCCGATTCCCCCCCGCCGCCAGACCCGGGCGGCCCTTACCAAAGGCAGAGCGATGGACGTTATCCTTCACATCGGTGCGCACCGCTGCGCGACAACCAGCTTTCAGGACTACATGCGCCGTAACCGGCCCCTGTTGGCCGAGGCCGGCACTGGTTTCTGGGGGCCGTACCGAACCCGCACGGGCCTGTTTCGGGGGTTGGGCGAGAGCGGTAAGGCCAGCCGCCGGGCGCTGGGGCGGGTCCAACTGAACCTTCGCGGTAGCCAGCGGCGGGGCATGGATCGCCTTGTCGTGAGCGAGGAAAACATGCTGGGCGCGATGCGGGTGAACCTGCGCGATGCCGCGCTTTACCCTGACGCGGGCCTCAGGATCGTACGCCACGCCGAGGCATTCGGACCTGCGCTGACAGACCTTGTCCTGAACATCCGTGCGCTCGATCTCTATTGGGCGTCGGTCATGGGGTTTGCTCTGGCACGCGGTTACGGTCTGCCGCACCGACGGATGCTCGACCGCATCGCCTTCGCGCCGCGCAGTTGGCGCGATGTGATTGCTGAGATCGCTTGTGCCGTCCCCGATGCACGGCTGTGGGTTCTGCCATTCGAAACCTTCGCGGGCCGCCCCGAAGCGCAGCTTGCCGCTGTCACGGGACGTCCCGCCCCAAGAAACGACGCGCGCGGCTGGTGCAACCGGACCCCGCGGCTTCCACAGTTGCGGGCCGGTGTGATTGACGAGGTCGCGCGTGAACTTCCGAATGGCGATGGGCGTTGGATGCCGTTCGATGCCGTTCAGGCCGATGCCCTGCGTGAACGCTATGCTGATGATTTGATGTGGCTTGCGGGCGGGGCGGATGGCCTTGCCTGGTTGATGGATGACCCGGAACGAAAACCGGCGGGGCAAACCCTGCCAATATCCGATATGACGAGAGGAAGACGCAATGAGCAAGACAGACGATTGGCGGGCGCTGGCTGAGAAAGAGCTGCGCGGCCGCCCGCTGGAGGATCTGACCAAGACGACGCTCGAGGGTATCGAGGTCAAGCCGCTCTACACCGAGGAAGATGTCGCGGACCTGCCGCATATGGGTAGCCTGCCGGGATTTGCGCCGTTCACCCGTGGGGTGAAAGGGACAATGTATGCAGGCCGGCCCTGGACGATCCGTCAATATGCGGGTTTCTCGACCGCCGAAGAGTCGAATGCCTTTTATCGCCGCAACCTCGCTGCCGGGCAGCAGGGCGTTTCGGTCGCTTTCGACCTCGCCACGCACCGGGGATATGACAGCGATCACCCCCGCGTGGTTGGCGATGTCGGCAAGGCTGGCGTGGCCATCGACAGTGTCGAGGACATGAAGATCCTGTTCGACGGTATCCCGCTGGACAAGGTTTCAGTCTCGATGACGATGAACGGCGCGGTGATCCCGGTGCTGGCGAGCTTTATCGTTACGGGAGAGGAGCAGGGCCATGACAGGGCTGTGCTGTCGGGGACCATCCAGAACGACATCCTCAAGGAGTTCATGGTCCGCAACACCTACATCTATCCGCCCAAACCCTCGATGCGGATCATCGCGGATATCATCGAATACACCTCGAACGAGATGCCCAAGTTCAATTCGATTTCGATCTCGGGCTACCACATGCAAGAGGCCGGCGCGAACCTCGTGCAGGAACTGGCCTATACGCTGGCCGACGGGCGCGAATACGTGAAGGCGGCGATCGAGGCGGGCATGGACGTGGACAAGTTCGCCGGCCGTCTGTCCTTCTTCTTTGCCATCGGCATGGATTTCTTCATGGAGATTGCAAAGCTGCGCGCCGCACGTACGCTGTGGCACCGGGTCATGACCGAGTTCGGCGCACAGAACGAGCGGTCCAAGATGCTGCGCACCCATTGCCAGACATCGGGTGTGTCGCTGCAGGAGCAGGACCCCTACAACAACGTGATCCGCACCGCATACGAGGCGCTCAGCGCCGTGCTCGGCGGTACCCAGTCGCTGCACACCAACGCTCTGGACGAGGCAATCGCGCTGCCCACCGATTTCTCGGCCCGGATCGCACGCAATACGCAGCTCGTTCTGCAGGAAGAGACGCGCGTGACCGACGTGGTCGATCCGCTTGCCGGTTCCTACTACGTCGAAAGCCTCACGAACGACCTGGTCGAAAAGGCCTGGGCGCTGATGGAAGAGGTCGAGGAGATGGGCGGCATGACCCGTGCCGTAGAATCCGGCATGCCCAAGCTGCGGATCGAGGAATCCGCCGCCCGCCGCCAGGCCATGATCGACCGCGGCGAAGAGGTGATCGTCGGCGTCAACAAGTACCGCAAGGACAAGGAAGACCCGATCGACATTCTTGATGTCGATAACGTCAAGGTCCGTGAAAGCCAGATTGCGCGGCTTGATAAAATCCGCGCCGAGCGTGACGAGACCGCCTGCCAGTCGGCGCTGGACGAACTTACCCGCCGGGCAAAGGAAGGTGGCAACCTTCTCGAAGCCGCCGTCGAAGCCGCCCGTGCCCGGGCTACCGTTGGGGAAATCAGCATGGCAATGGAAAAGGAATTCGGTCGTCACCGCGCCGAAGTGAAAACGCTCGCCGGGGTCTATGGCGCCGCGTACGAGGGCGACGAGGGTTTTGCCGCGATCCAGAAATCGGTCGAAGACTTCGCCGAGGCCGAAGGGCGCCGCCCGCGCATGCTGGTCGTCAAGATGGGGCAGGACGGCCACGACCGGGGCGCCAAGGTCATCGCGACCGCTTTTGCCGATATCGGCTTCGACGTCGATGTGGGGCCGCTGTTCCAGACACCTGCCGAGGCTGCGCAGGATGCCGTTGACAACGACGTCCACGTCGTGGGGATCTCGTCGCAGGCGGCCGGTCACAAGACCCTCGCCCCCCAACTGGTCGAAGAGTTGAAAAAGGCAGGTGCCGAAGACGTGATCGTTATCTGTGGCGGCGTCATTCCACAGCAGGATTACCAGTTCCTCTACGACAATGGCGTCAAGGCGATCTTTGGTCCCGGCACCAACATCCCCGAGGCCGCGCAGGACATCCTGCGCCTTGTTCGCGAGGCACGCGGCTGAGGCCACGATATCGGGTATTCATCCCCGACGCCTTTTGGGGCAAGTGTAGGGGCAGCGGATCAATTCGCTGCCCTTGCAAATGGGAGACCGGGATGGAACTCGATCATCTGGCCGTGGCCGGAAAAACGCTCGAAGAGGCATCTGCCCATGTCGAGCAGGCGCTTGGCGTCGCGATGCAGCCGGGGGGGCAGCACGCGCGGTTCGGTACGCATAACATGCTGCTTGGACTGGGGGATGGTCTCTACCTCGAAGCGATTGCAATCGACCCCAAGGCCCCGTCGCCGGGCCGGATGCGCTGGTTCGATCTCGACCATCTCGATGGCCCACCGCATTTGCGCTGCTGGATCTGTCGGGTGCCTGACCTTGACGCCGCGCTGATGACCGCGCCACCGGGTTGCGGCGATCCGATAGAGTTGGAGCGCGGTGATCTCAAGTGGAAGATGGCCGTTCCCGATACCGGTATCCTGCCATACGACAACGTCTTCCCCGCGCTCATCCAGTGGCGCGGCGATTTGCATCCTGCAAACATGCTGGCCGATAGTGGTTGTCGTTTGCGCAGCCTCACGGTCTCGCACCCCGATGTCGAACCCTTGCGGGGAGATCTCGAAGGCATCGCGCTGGTCCGTGTCGAAAGGGGCGAACCGGGCCTTGTCGCCGAGATTGAAACGCCACACGGGGTGCGCGTGCTGGAATGACGATACGCGAGGCGCGCGCCGAGGATGCCGGAGCGATCGCAGGCATCACCAACGCGATCATCCGCGACACGCTGATCACCTTCACCACGATGGAACGCAGTCCGTCGGATATCGCCGCGGATATCGCCGCACGGCGCGAGGCATTTCTGGTCTGCGAGGCGAAGGGCAAAGTGGCGGGTTTTGCAACCTACGGTCCTTTCAGGGGTGGGTCGGGCTATGCCCATAGTGTCGAACACAGCATTCAACTGGATACCGATTCCCGCGGTCTGGGACTGGGGCGCGCATTGATGGCGCGACTCGAAGTGGTTGCGCGCGATGCGGGACACCACGTCATGGTCGCCGGTATCAGTGCGGCCAATCCCGGTGCTGTCGCATTCCACGCCGCGATGGGCTTTGCCGAGGTGGGACGGATGCCTGAAGTCGGCCGCAAACAGGGCCGCTGGCTAGATCTTGTGCTAATGCAGAAAATTCTTGTCTCGGGCGCAGATGACGCACCTGACAGCGCCGGGCCGCTTGGATAAACTGACACCATGTCCCTGTGGTCCCGTATATCCGACGCGATCAGCGCGCTTGCCAGCGGCGAAAGCCTTGCAACGGTTTTTGAACGGCTTCGCACGCCCCCCGAACGCAGTGTGGCCTTTGCCATCGCCGTGATTGCGCTGGGTGCGAAAATGGCCAAGGCGGATGGTCATGTCACCCGTGACGAGGTGACCGCCTTTCGTGAGGTTTTTCAGATCGCGCAGGAGGACGAGGCCGGTGCCGCCAAGGTCTTCAACATGGCGCGGACCGATGTCGCGGGCTATCGCGAATATGCGCGCCGCATCCGGGCCATGTTCGCCGAAGACAGCACCGTTCTTTCCGACCTGATGGAGGGGCTGTTCCACATCTCGATGGCAGATGGCAGCTATCACCCCGACGAGGACGCCTTCCTGCACGAGGTCAGCCAGATATTCGGCCAGTCCGAGACGCAGTTCCGCGCCCTGCGCGCGCGATTCGTGCCGGACGCACCCAAGGATCCTTACACGATCCTCGGCGTCGATCCCGACATGCCTCTGCCCGAGATCCGCAAGGTCTGGCGCAAACTGGTGCGCGACACGCATCCCGACGCGATGATGGCCCGTGGTGTCCCGCGCGAGGCGATCCGACTGGCCGAGAAGCGGATGATCGATATCAACCACGCCTGGGAAGAGATCAATCGCCAGACGGTCGGCTGAGCGATGCGGTTGGCGACCTGGAATGTCGAGTGGTTCGCCAATCTCTTCGACCGCGATGATCGATTGGTGCTCGACGATGCGCCGTCGGGGCGGGAAGGAGTAAGCCGGGCACAGCAGGCCGAGGCCATCGCCATGGTGCTGACCGCCCTCGACGCTGACGCAGTCATGATCATCGAGGCCCCGAATACCGGCCGGACACAGGATACCGTGCGCGCGCTGGAGAGCTTTGCAAAGGCCTTCGATCTGCGTGCAAGGACGGCGGTGATCGGTTTCGCCAACGAGACGCATCAGGAAATCGCGCTGCTTTACGATCCTGCTATCCTAGCGGCTCGACACGATCCACGGGGAGAGGTGACGGGCAAGAAGGGGGACGACGACGCGCCGCGTTTTGACGGCACATTCCGGATCGATCTCGATATCGACGCAACCGAGGATCTTGTCCGGTTTTCGAAGCCACCCCTCGAGCTTGCCATTACGACCGCTTCGGGATTGTCTTTCCGCATGATCGGTGCCCATCTCAAATCGAAGGTGCCGCACGGGGCCGAAAACCGGGACGAGTCCATCCGCATCTCCATTGCCAACCGTCGCAAGCAACTGGCCCAGGCGATCTGGCTGCGCGACCGCGTGCGCGCTCATATGGCCACGGGGGAAGAGGTTGTGCTGCTGGGGGATCTGAATGACGGACCCGGACTTGACGAGTTCGAACATCTCTTCGGGCGCTCCTCGGTCGAGATCCTGCTTGATTCAGGTTTGTTCGATCCGCATGCCGATCTCACACGCCAGGTTCGGCCCGGCGTCCTGCCCACCACGGCCCGGTTCGAACTGCCCGAGAGCGGCCGCTACCTCGAGGCGCTGCTGGATTACGTCATGCTTACACCGGGATTGCGCGACAGGAACGCGACCTGGCGCATCTGGCATCCGTTCGATGACGCGGTTTGCTACAATACTCCGGAACTGCGCGACGCATTGCTGGCGGCATCGGATCATTTCCCGGTCAGCGTCGATTTCGACGCCTGACCTTTGCAGCGCGACGGTGTCGGCGCTATATTCATAGCATGAAACAGTTTGCCCTTTCTCTCGCCCTCGTTGCATTTTCTGCCCTGCCTGCCATCGCTCAGGTCGAGGATGAGGGGGACGAGAAATCGCTGATGGAGCAGGGGGCTGAGCTGTTCTTTCGCGGCTTGCGCGAAGAGATGGAGCCCACCATGGAGGAACTGCGCAGCCTCGCCGAGGAGTTCGGGCCAAGGATGCAAGGGTTCCTCGACGAAATGGGCCCGGCCATGTCGCGCATCATGTCCGAAGTAGAGGATTGGAGCACGTACGAAGTACCCGAGATGCTGCCCAATGGCGACATCATCATCCGCAAGAAACAACCCAAGCCCGAAGAGGACGCTGCGCCAGAGGATGATGCCACGCCCGAAGGACAGATCGAGCTTTAATCGGGTTCGACCAGCACCTCGACGTTGGAACCCAGCGCGTTACCAAGCGAAACGAACCGCGATTGGGCGACCTCGCCATACAGCGGCAATGCAGATTCTGGCAGGAGCAGTTCCAGCCTTTTCTTCTTTGGATAGAATCGCAGCGTACCGGGCCGCGTGTCGTTCTGAATCCAAAGCATCGCGCCGAACCGCATGGCCTTGCCAAGGATTTCGGCCTCGGTCTGGCTTTTCTGGTCAAGCAGAGCGAATAGCGGTTCGAATCTGTCGCCCTCGCGCTTGTTGCGATAGCGATGCTGCAAGGCAAGTCCCAGAAACACGCGTTCGGAGTGCTTCAACCCGCCCAGGTTGGCCCGCGTGGCGTTGTCGAAACAGACCTCGGCACGGTAGTCGGGATGCGCGCGCCAGCTGACATCGTGCAGCAGGCAGGCCGCCTTGATCAGCCGTACCTTGGCCGGAGAGGCATTGCGAAACAAGGGCATCACGAAATCGAACAGCTTGCGGCCGAAACCCGGAATGCGGGCATCCTTGGCCTCGGCAAAACGGCACGCTTCGATCAGCGGGTCACGATCCCGCAGGCGGCGAGGCATCTGTTCGTACAGTAGCCCCTCGCGGATCCCATAGCTGGAAATGGCAATGTCCTTGGGTTTGAAAGTGCCAATCAGCCTTACCAGTACGTCCATCGCATAGGGCAAGAGCGACATGCGTGACGACGATATCCCGGCAGCCTGGCGGATCTTGTCCGGGTCGTTGGACTCGATGAATTTGACGGTGGCGTGCACCTGTTTGGTTGTCATGCGGTATTCGTGAAGGACCTGAAGCGGGTAGTCCCGCCGCAGCATGTCGAGCTTGGCAAAGGCACGCCAGCTACCTCCGACCAGAAACAGCCGGTCCCGCTGGGTGCCAAGACTGGTCTTGAGCTCTTCCATGGTCTGCTTGATATGCGCCTTGCGTCCGCGTCGCCCGCCCTTGATATCGCGCAGTTTGAGCGGCCCCAGCGACGAGGTCACGCGCCGACCCACGCGACCCTGTGCGATCTCGGCCAACTCCATCGACGATCCGCCGATGTCACAGATCAAGCCGAACGCGCCTGGCCAGCCCAGCAGCACACCTTGAGCCGACAGACGGGCCTCTTCCTCTCCGTCGATGACGCGCACCGTCAGTCCGGTTTCGCGCCACACCTCTTCACAGAAATCCGGTCCGTCCTCGGCGTCGCGTACGGCAGCGGTGGCCACAACATGCAGGGGGGGCATGTCCAGCCCTCGCGCCAGTTGCGCAAAACGCGCCAAAGCCGACAATGCTCGCTGGCGTCCCTTGGGGTTCAGCCGCCCGGTGTCGGACAGCCCCGCACCAAGGGCGCACATGACCTTTTCATTATAGAAATAGGCCGGAGATCTCGCGGCCCCGTCGAACACCACCATGCGGACCGAGTTCGACCCCACATCGACCACGCCGACTCGCGACAGTGCACGCGCGCTGGGATCATCGAACAGCGGCCTGCCGAACGTTCCCCAGTCAGGAGCGCGGTTGTCGGTCTCAGAGATATCGGTCTGCATCACGTGGTTCCGAGGATGGTCGTTCGGCGCGGTCTGGTCAATCATCGGTTCGGTCTCGGTTCAGAAGAGTCACGGCAAGCGCCCTGTTGATCTCGCGCTTCTCGGCCAGAGCGATCATGTCGAGCTGGCCGACGATGCGGGCGGCCTCCTCGAAACTGCGCATCATGTGGCGGGCAAGATACGGAATCACGTCAGGCTTGGGGTTCAGTTGTCGGTCGGTGAAAAGCTTGGCCAGCACGGCACATAACAGCGCGTCATCGGGCGCCTCCAGTCCGACATGATGCGCGGCCGCGATGCGGCTGGCAAGGTCGGGGAGGGCAATGCCCCAAGTCGACGGCGCGCCCCGCCCGGTAAGCAACAGCGGCTGCCCCTGCGCAAGGGCTAGGTTATGCAGATGAAACAGAAGTGCCTCGCGTGCCGCGTCTCCGGCAATTGCGGGAACGTCCTCGACCGCCACCGGGGCGCTGGCGAGATCAGGGATGGCAGCCTCGGTAACCTTGTGCGCCGGAATGATCCGCGCGCCGGTTTCACCCGCCCAGACATGGGCCAGATGTGTCTTGCCACTCCCCGCGGGGCCGCTGAGCGCAAGCTTTCCGCCCGGCCAGGTGGTGGCAGAGATCATTGCCACGGCCAAAGCGTTGGCGGGCGAGACGAAAAAGTCTTCGCGGCCCAGCGCGGTCTTGGCGGGCAGGTCAAAGCTCAGTTGTCGTGCCATTCAGTCCTGGTCCTGCTCGGCCAAACCCTTGTAGAGGCGGCTTTGCAGGTATTGCTGCGCCCCGAACCGTGCCAGTACCCCCAGTGCTGCTGCGACGGGGACCGCCACCAGAAGGCCGACGAAACCGAACAGTGCCCCAAAGACCGAAAGCGCGAGCAGCAGCCAGACGGGATGCAGCCCTACCGAGTCGCCGACCAGCTTGGGCGTGAGGAAGTTGCCTTCGACCAGTTGGCCGGTCTGAAAGATCGCCGCGACGAGGATGATGTTCAGCCACTCCCCCCAGAACTGGAACAGGGCAAGCCCGATGGCGAGCGCCCCGCCGATCAGCGCGCCGAGATACGGAATGAATGTGAGCAGCCCCGCGATGAAGCCCACGACGAGGCCGAACTGCAGGCCGACCAACATCAAGGCCACCGCGTAATACGTTCCAAGTATTAGACAAACCGTGCCCATACCGCGCACGAAAGAGGCGAGCGTATGATCCACCTCGCGCGACAGGCGGCGAATGGTCGGGGCGTGATCGCGCGGCAGAAGCTTGTCGATTTCGGCGATCATCCGGTCCCAGTCGAGTAGAAGATAGATGGCG
The DNA here is from genome assembly GCF_042648365.1 of Lutimaribacter marinistellae. Classification (NCBI taxonomy): domain Bacteria; kingdom Pseudomonadati; phylum Pseudomonadota; class Alphaproteobacteria; order Rhodobacterales; family Roseobacteraceae; genus Lutimaribacter; species Lutimaribacter marinistellae. Next base: position 299,482 of record NZ_JBHRXI010000016.1, read on the forward strand.
ACGACGGGGACGATGACGATGAGGACGACGACGTTGATCGCGTTGCCGAAGGAGGCCACGAGGGTCTGGACCAGCTCGCCGGATTTGGCGGTGAGCGTTTCAGCGATCCGCGACAGGGCCTGGCGCGCGCTGGAGTTGCTATCCTGGAGAGCGGGGAAATTCGTGTCGAAGAAGGCGCGCAGGTCGCTGAAGACCTCGGGCATCACGTCGATCAGCGCGATGAGCTGGCTGATCATCGTGGGCAGGACAAGCACCAGGCCCAACACGAAGATCAGAATGCAAGTAATTGTAATCGTTGCAGTTGCGGCGATCCTGGAAAAGCCCCATCGCTCCAGCCGGTCGGCAACGGGATCGAGGAAATAGGCGATGCCGCCCCCGATCACGAAGGGCAGCAGGACGTCTCCGAGCGCCCATAGGACAGCAATGAAAACGACTGCGGCAATGCCCCAGTAGCTCAGCTGGTCTTTCACCGGCAGTGCCATGTCGATCCTCGTACCGCGTCGCCAGTTCGTGTTTCGCCGATGCGTTGCCGCGATGCAAGGGGAATGGGGGGTACCGCGGCGGTCCCCCCGGAATTGTCCGTTTTGTACATGCTCCGGGACGGGGTTTGACCGTTTTGTACAAGGACCAGAACGTCGGTACCCCGGAAAGAAAGTGGCCGCGTCACGACTCGGAATCGGTGAGCAGGGTCGAGACGATGTCGCGGATCTCTCGCGAGAGGTCCAACTCGGTCGCGAGGCTGTCGAGATAGGTCTCGGCGTCCTTGCGGCGTTCGATGCCGGCGCGGCGCAGGCTGGCGATGATGTCGAACAGGGTTCTGTCAGAGCAGGGACCGGAGGAGAGGCGCCAGACCGTCCCGCCCTCGCGTGGTTCGGGGCTGAGCCCGCAGCGCCGTTCGGGCGACGTGTTGCGCCAGATGAGCATCAGCATGTCGAGCCGCGCGGCGCTGTCCTCGGCATAATACTGGTGGGCGAGCATGTCGCGCCCGGCGGCGGACATGTCGATGCTGTCGATCCCCTGAAACGGGGTCATCAGCGGACCACCTTCGCCGGCGCGGGGAGCGTCGCCATGGATGCGCCGGGACACGTCGAGGGCCAGATCCTCGCTGGATCCATAGAGGGTCATCCGGCGCGCCAGAGGACGAAAGGTTTCGGCCATGGCGCCGAACAGGCCCGCATCCACGTCGGGGGCGGCAAACAGGACCTCTTCGAAGACCGGATCCTGTTCGGCATCCGCATCACGGCGCAAGGCCATCAGTTCCAGCGCGTCGGTCAGCGCGCGGTTGCCCATGGAATGCGCGACGAGGTGAATGGAGGTGGCACCGGCCTGATCGACGAGCGCGTCGAGGAAGCGCGACAGGTTGCGCCCGCTGTGGCGCACGGCGGCGGTGTCGGCGACATATCCCAGCGTGCTACCGCGCGACGGCCAGGAATAGACGATGGGAACGCCCTCGTATCTGAGGTCATGGGTGATCTGGGCCGACCGGCGCATGGCGCTGTCGAAATCGACGTTGAACCCGTGGATCAGGACCAGAACCTCGTCCTGCGGAGCGTTGGACAGGCGGTCGGCGAGCATGTCGAAGAAATCCGGCGAGGGCAGGGGGCTGACATCTTCGAGAACGACATGGCGACCGGGTTCGCGATGGAACTCCATTCGCCAGAGCGAGGGATGTTCAAGCCGCCCGCGCCGATGCGTCGGCGGGATCGAGACCCGCGCGATGCCCTGTTCGAGTGGCCCGCGCGCATGCCCGTAGACGTTGCGCGGGCCAGCCGCGCCGCTGCGTGCGCGGTCGGTCGCGAAAAGCAGTTCGACGATATGGCGGCGGGAGTCTGCGGGGTCGTCGCCCGACAGGAGGCGTTCGCCGGCCAGAAAGGCGCGCACCGCGCTGTCGATATCGCCCGATTTCGCGTGCAGGTCCTGCGATCGGGCCATGAGGTCGACGGGGTCGTGGTTGAGCGAAAGGCCTTGTGCCTCGGCCAGCGTCGCCTTTTCCTCGTAGACGGCGGCGGCCTCGGCCGTTCGGCCAAGCGCCTCGAGCGCCTCGGCGCGGGCCTCGAGCAGGTCCATGCGGATATGAGTGTTACCGGGCGCTTCGGGGTCAAGCCGGGAAAGCGCCCTGTCTGCCAGCGCCAGCCGTTCGGCGGGGTCCTGCGGCGCCTGGCTGAGCAGGTGCCACACGTCGGGATCCTGAAGCACGGTGAACTGGGCCCGGACCGGGTGGGCGGTCCAGAGGATCAGCGCCAGCAGGAGGACGGGCAGCAGTCGCATCGCGTGGTCCTTGTGCGGAACGGCCCGGAAGGGGCCGCTCCAGTCTTGCCTGTTTCGCCGTGAAAAGCGAGTCCGCCCGGTTTAGTGCAGGCGGACGCCCTGCCGGTCGAGTTCGGCCTGAACCGCCGAGATGTCGAGCCCCGAGAGGTCACTGTTTCGCGCCACCGAGAGCGCGGCGGCCACGCCCGCGCCCTGGCCCATGACGGCGCAGCAGGCCATGTTGCGCGTCGCGGCATGGGCGATCCGGCTGGCCCCGTGCGACCGGCCCGCGACCAACAGCCCGCGCACCCCCTTGGGCAGCATCGAGCGATAGGGGATCTGCATGTAGCGGCCGGTGGTGGGCAGGATCAGGATGCCGTAGCCGTCGATGAATTCGGGGTAGATGCCGATAGTATCCTCGAAGCGGCCCTGCTCGCGTGCGTCGGCGTCGGTCATGTTGTAGACCGCGTCGATCTTGCGGGTGTCGCGGATGCCGATGGTCATGCCGAAGTTCCTGAGCCGCGCGGTGGCGCATCCGGGCATGTGGCGGCGCAGCGCCTCGATGGCGAGCATGGCCTGGCGGCGGCCCTCGATCTCGCCACGGGTCATGCTGTCGGGGTCGGTCCCGTCCACGCCGTCGAGATGGACGAGGTTCATGTAGGTCAGCTCTCCGGTGTCGTGCATCGCGCCCCAGGTGCCCGCGATGGTGTTGAGATGGGGCGGGATCAGCCCTTCTTCGATCGCCTTGGCAAAGGGCTTGTGGATGAAGGGCGAGAACATGTCGTCCTCCTTGCCGGAGGTTTCGATGTTCCATTCGCCGCCGCCGCCCCAGTCCTTGTAGGTCTGCGGATCGGCCTGCACACCGGCCATGAAGGCGCGTTTGTCGACACCGGCGAGGTGGAACATGACCGAGGCCGCCATCATCCCCTCGCGCGGGGTCATGCGGGTGGGCGCACCCGCGCGGTGGGCCACGTCCGCGTCGCCGGTGGCGTCGATCACGACGCGGGCGAGGATCGCCTCGCGCCCGGCCTTGGATTCGGTAATGATGCCGGTGATGCGGTCGCCATCCATGATGGGGGCGGCAAAGGCGCGGTGCATCATGACGTGGATCCCGGCCTCTTCGGCCAGGGTGTCGGCGACGAGCTTGAAGCCTTCGCTGTCGAGCTCGTAGCTGAGCGACTGGCTTTCGGGGGTGGCGGCGCCGGCCTCCTTGGCGCGTTCTTCGAACTCCCAGCCGATGCCGCCGGCCTCGACCGTCTGTTCGTGGCGGTACCAGGCGAAGCCTTCGACACCGACGGCGGTGATGTTGCCGCCGAGACAGCCGAACCGTTCCACCAGCGTGACCTCGGCCCCGGCGCGGGCGGCGGCGAGCGCGGCCGCAAGTCCGGCAGGTCCCGAGCCCACGACCAGAACGCCGGTGCGGTGAATGATCGGGGTTTCGCGGGCGGGTTCGGTAATCGTCGTCATGTCGGGCCTTTCGTTTCCTGATCGGAGAGGATGGTTTTTATTGACTGGCGGGTCAATCACCTTTCGGCAGCGGCCGACAGCGATTGCCTGTGCTGCGGCGATGCCTTAGACCGCAAGGAAATTGCCCGATCCGAGGAAGCGAAACCGATGCGCCTGTCCCGTTACTTTCTGCCCGTTCTCAAGGAGACGCCCAGCGAGGCCCAGATCGTCAGCCACCGGCTGATGCTGCGCGCGGGGATGATCAAGCAGTCCAGCGCAGGGATATACTCCTGGCTGCCTTTGGGGTTCAAGGTGCTGCGCAACATCGAGCGGATCGTTCATGAGGAGCAGATCCGCGCGGGTCATATCCCGATGCTGATGCCGACGCTGCAATCGGCGGACCTGTGGCGCGAGTCGGGCCGTTACGACGCCTATGGCCCCGAGATGCTGCGCGTCCGCGACCGCCATGAGCGCGACATGCTGTACGGTCCCACGAACGAAGAGCTGATCACCGATATCTTCCGGTCGCATGTCAGCAGCTACAAGGATCTGCCGCTGACGCTCTACCATATCCAGTGGAAGTTCCGCGACGAGGTGCGCCCGCGTTTCGGCGTGATGCGCGGCCGCGAGTTCCTGATGAAGGACGGCTATAATTTCGACCTGACCAAGGAGGACGCGCTGCACGCCTATAACCGCCACCTCGTCAGCTATCTGCGCAGCTATGAGCGGATGGGGCTGCAGGCGATCCCGATGCGGGCCGATTCGGGGCCGATCGGCGGCGATGACACGCATGAATTCCTGGTGCTGGCCGAAACCGGCGAGTCGGAAGTGTTCTATGACAGCGCGGTCACGGACCTGACATTCGGCGACCGCGAGATCGATTACGACGACCGCGAGCAGTGCCGGGGTGTGCTGGAGGAGTTCACCTCGCGCTATGCCCGCACGGACGAGACGCATGATCCGGCCCTGTTCGAGCAGATCCCCGAGGAACGCCGCCGCGTGGCGCGCGGCATCGAGGTCGGCCAGATATTCTACTTCGGCACCAAGTATTCCGAGCCTATGGGGGCGACGGTGCAGGGGCCGGATGGCAAGCCGGTGCCGGTGCACATGGGCAGCCACGGTATCGGCGTCAGCCGCCTGGCGGGCGCGATCATCGAGGCGAGCCATGACGACAAGGGCATCATCTGGCCCGAGGGCGTCACGCCGTTCCATTGCGGGATCGTGAATCTCAAGCAGGGCGATGACGAGGCCGATGCAGCCTGCGAGAAGATCTATGGCGCGCTGCGGTCCATCGGGCTGGAGCCGCTTTACGATGACCGGGACGAGCGGGCCGGAGGCAAGTTCGCGACGATGGACCTGATCGGTTTGCCCTGGCGGATCACCGTGGGGCCGCGCGGGTTGAAGAACGGTGTGGTCGAACTGACCAGCCGCAGGACCGGCGAAAGCGAGGAACTGACCCCCGAAGAGGCGGTACGGCGCGTGGCCGAGATCTATGATCCGCATCACGCCCCGGTTCTTGGCGAGCATTGGGAGCCGATGGCGAAACGCTCGTTCCACACCTGGCTCTGACCACCGGGGTGCGTGCGGCGTCTAGGCCGGCCGGGGGCGGCTGACCGCGATCAGCGGATCAGATCGCCCGCGGCAGGACGATCGCGACGCGGACGAAAGACCGGTCGGCCAAGACGCTGGGAGAGTTCGGCAAGGTTCGTGCCGAGAAATCGCACCGGCGCCACGCGGCGGCCATCCGTATTGCGCGTCAGGTAAAGCCGCCCGTCGCGGATGCCGAGGCCGAGCCCGCGGTGTCGCAAGGCGAGGCTGAGCGCCGTCCAGTTGCGAGCCTCGTCGAAGAGGCGTCGCAGCCATGCGCGGTGCAGCGCGGCGGTTTCGCAATCGAGCCCGTCCAGCGCGGCAAAGGCCGGCGGATCGGGTAGGAGATGGGGTGTCTGAATGGTCATTGTCTGTCCCTCGGAATCTGCCCCGTGACATGAATGATGTCGACGAAGCCCGATCTGACGAAGGGAATTCCGCCAACAGCCTGATGCTCGGGGTCAATTGTGTCGAAACTGGGGACAATGCGGCGTGGGAAACACGCTGTGTTCGGAATGTGTGAAAAATGAAACAGGGGGTGCGGCGGCCCGTAGGCCGCGCGCAGGTCGTTTCCGGAGATCAGGACAGCAGGTCGAACTCGGTCCCGTCGGCGGTGCGGAGCATGATCGCGTCATTGGCTGCGCCATCGACGAGGGCAAAGATCACCTGGCCCTGGTAGTCGACGAAGATCTCTTCGACAGCGTCATCGCCGGGCCGCTCGGGCAGGTCGGTATGGACGCTGTGGACCACGAAATCATCCGCCGTGGCCATGCCGCCGAAGATCAGCATGTCGCCGTCGCCATTGCTGAAATCCTGGATCCAGTCTGTGCCATGGCTTTCCGTGCCGGCATGGAAGAACCGGTCCGCGCCCTCGCCGCCGTTGAGACGGTCAAAACCCGTTCCGCCGTTGAGGAAGTCGTCGCCGGCATTGCCGAACAGCTCGTCGCTGATCGCGCCGCCGGACAGCACGTCATTGCCATCCTGGCCCGCGACATGGTCGGAGCCGAGCCCGCCGGAGATGACATCGTCGCCGTCCTGGCCGAAGAGCAGGTCGTTGCCGTCATCGCCGCTGACCGTGTCGTTGCCGTCACCGGCCACGATCGTGTCGCTGAGACCGCCGCCCATGATGTCATCGTCGCCATCGCCGCCATTGAGGATGTCGAGACCGTCACCGCCGCGCAGCATGTCGTTGCCATCCTCGCCGAGGATGCGGTCGTTGCCCGCCATGCCGAGGACGATGTCGTTACCGTCGCCTGCGAGGATGCTGTCATTGCCGCCGGCCGCGTCGATCAGGTCGTTGTCGTCACCGGTATCGATGTCCTCGGCCGTCTCGTCGCCGAGGATCAGGTCGACATCCATGCTGCCGTCCGAGGCCAGCACGTCAACCGGGATCAGCACGCCGTCGATCACGTGGACGATGCCGTTGGCGGCCTGGATGTCGGTGGCGATGATCGAGGGGTCGGGCAGCTCGGGGTCGAGATCCTGCAGCGTGGTGCCGTCGACGGTGATGTCTCCGCCCTGCAGCGTGGTGATCTCGGTCCGGGCGAGGACCTGGCTGGCCTGAAGCGATTCACCCGCGACGTGGTAGAGCAGGATGTCGGTGAGCAGCGGCACGGGATCGCCTGCGCTGAGCAGGTTCAGGCCGCGCTGGATGAAGGCAAGGGCGCCGGCCTCGTCCGCGCCGGGATAGCCGAGCAGTTGCGCCAGCCCGATGAAGGCCGCGTCATTCGGGGCGAATGCGGTCAGATCGGCATTGGGATCGTCCAGAGCCTCGGCCAGGCCCGCAACGCCGACAGCGGCAAGCAGCAGGTCGAAATCCTGCCCGTTGTCGTCGAACTGTCCGCCCGAGGCCGCGACGATGCCGGTGATGGTTTCGGCGTGGTTTCCGGGCAGGTCTACGGGCAGCAGCACGCGGTCGATAACGTGGATGACGCCGTTATCTGCGGCGACATCGGTCGTGACCAGCGACGGGTCGATAAGGTCGGGCTCGTTATCCACGAGCGTCGGCGCGTCGAGCGTGACCGTGCCGCCCTGAAGTGTCGTGACGGTGCCGGCCTGCATGATCTCCATCGCGGTGAGGGAGGAACCGGCCACATGATAGGTCAGCACGTCGAGCAGGGTTTCGGCCGGAACGTTCATCGTGAGAAAGGAGGTTACGGCGTCCGTGTCCGCGGTGTCGCCTTCGAAACCCAGATCGGCGGCAAGCGCGCCAAAGGCTGCGTTGGTGGGCGCGAAGACCGTGAAATCCCCGTCCGGATCGCCAAGGGTGGCCACGAGGTTAGCATCGGCGATCTGGTCATCGACGAAGCCAAGCGCGGCGACGAGGATTGAAAAATCTTCCGACCCGGCGGCGATTTCGGTAATTGTGGGCATGGTCTTCTCCTTTCGGTTGCACGTTTGTTAAACGGAAGGGAGGATCGGATGGATTGCTCACGCAGGTTCACGCACGCGTGATGGGCGGAATCTCGCCGCGGGTCGGTCGATATGGCCGATGAGACGGTGGCGATCAGGACAGCAGGTCGAACGCGGTCCCGTCGGCCAGCCGCATCATGATGGCGTCATTGGCAGCGCCATCGACGAGGGCAAAGATCACCTGACCCTTGTAACCGACGAACAGCTCTTCGATCCCGGCATCGCCGGGCCGCACGGGCAGATCGGTATGGACGCTGTGGACCGCGAAATCATCCGCCGTGGCCGTGCCGCCGAAGATCAGCAGATCGCCTTGCGCATGGTCGAAATCCTGAATCCAGTCGGTGCCGTGGCTTGCGACGCCCGCGTGATAGAACCGGTCGGCCCCGTCGCCGCCGTTGAGACGGTCGAAGCCGCTGCCGCCATTGAGGAAGTCGTCGCCCGCATTGCCGAACAGGACATCGCCCAGCGCCCCGCCCGACAGCACGTCATTGCCTTCTTGCCCCGCGAGGAGATCGGCGCCGTGCCCACCCGACAGCACGTCATCGCCGCCCTGGCCGTAAATCAGATCGTTGTTCTCGTCGTCGCTGACCGTATCGTTGCCGTCGCCGGCCAGGATCGTATCGTGGAGGAAACCGCCCCGGATGACGTCATCGCCATCGCCGCCGTCGAGTGTATCGCTCTCCGTACCACCAACCAGAGTGTCGTTCCCGGCCTCGCCGAAAAAACGTTTGCTGCCGTAATTGAACCCGTAATTGCCGACGATGATGTCGTTTCCGGCTCCGCCATGCACGACTTGGCTGAGGATACTCGCATCGACAAGGTCGTCGCCATCTCCGGTCTCGATGTTGGCGCCGGACGTGAAGCTGAATACGATATCGACATCGTCGCTGCCATCGAAAGGGGGGATGTCGAAAGGCATCAGAACGCTCTCGATCACATGCAGGGTGCCGTTGGACGCGCGGATGTCGGGAGTCGTGATTTCCGGATCCGGGAGGTTCGACGCGTCGTTGTGCACGCGCAGGCCGTCGACCGTGACGTTTAAACCGTGAAGGGTGGGGACTTGGTGTTCGGTCATCTGTCGCCATTGCAGGGACTCATCCACGAGATGCATTTGAACGATGTCGCGCAGCGCCGGCACCAGATCGCCCGCGCTGAACAAATTCACAGCGCGCAAAAAATGGTCAATTGCGCGGCCCTCGTAGACGTGCCTGAGTAGGCCGGTATGCGCTTCCTCATCGAACCCAAACCGCGCAGCCGCGCGGACGAAAGCTTCGTCACTGGGGACGAAAACGGTCAGGTCCGCCTCCACGTCGTTCAGATAAGGGATAAGATCGGCCCTGGTCATGTCTGCCCTGGTCACTACGTGGCGGAACATTTGGATATCCCGTATCGTGATCGGTCCGCCGGCCATCACGATATCGAGCAGCAGGGGCGCGTCATTGCCGGCCAGGTCCAGTGGCAGCAGAACGCGGTCGAGTTGATAGAAGGCGCCGTTGTCAAGCTCGCGCGCGCCACTCTCGGTGATCTCAAGGAAGGGATCGTTCAGATCGGGTTCCCGGTCGGTGAGCAGCCAGCCACGCTCGGCCGGGACCAGCCGGGGTATGTCAAGCGTGAAGGTGCCGCCCTGAAGCGTTGTGAGGGTTCCGGCCTCTGCAATTTCGGTCGGGGAGAGAGCGGTGCCGATCAGGTGATAGGTGAGGGTGTCGTGCAGAGTCTGCGCCGGGACGTTCTGGGTGAGAAAGCCGGTGATCGCGGCGGCATCGCTGGCGTCGCCTGCGAAGCCCAGATCCTGCGCCAGCCATGCGAAGGCGGTGTCGGTGGGCGCGAAGAGCGTGAGATCGGCTTGCTGATCATCGAGTGTGCCGGCGAGGTCGGAAGCGGGCAGCGCGGTGTCCGTGAATTCCACGAGGGACCGGAAAGTGGTATAGGAGCCGGATTGCGTAGCGTATTCGAAAAGCGTCGCCATAATCTCTGTCCCTTCTTTTCGAGTGAGTGTTTCACGCGAACCGCGCGTGGGGAAGTGTTTTCCAAGCAATACACCCTTGGGTTGTGATATCTGCTCCGGATCGGTCGGAGGATTACCGCCGGGGCCTGTGGCGAGGCGGCTTGACCTGCGCGGCCGCAACGCGCAGGACTGGCCCGATCAATCAGGGCAGGCCAATGACAACAGCAGCACCGAAACCGTTTTCCGGCTACGAGTGGAAGATCGCCTGGCGCTATCTGCGCGCGCGCCGGGCCGAGGGCGGTGTGAGCGTGATGACGTGGATCTCTCTCATCGGGATCACGCTGGCGGTTTTCGCGCTGATCGCGACCCTTGCCGTGCGGTCGGGGTTCCGGGCGGAATTCGTGGGCACGATCCTGGGCGCGAACGCGCATGTCACCGTCTACAGTGCAGGGGTCATCACCGAAAGCGGCCAGATCGACCGGACGATCCCCGATTACGCCGAGATGGCCGCCCGGGTGGCCGAGGTGCCGGGTGTCACGCGAGTGGCGCCGCTGGTCAAGGGGCAGGTACTGGCCGCGCATCGCAACTCCAATGCTGGTGTGCAGGTGTTCGGCATCCATGCCGAGGACCTGGAGAGCCTGCCGGGAATCGCCGATAACGAGACCGGATATGGCGATCTTGCGCGGTTCGACGAGGGTGTTTCGATCGGGTCCGGCGTGGCGCGGTCGCTGGGGGCAACGGTGGGCGACCGGATCAGGCTGATCTCGCCCGACGGGGTCAAGACGGCATTCGGCACCTCGCCGCGGGTGAACGCCTATGAGGTGGTGCACGTCTTTTCCGCGGGGCGATACGACATCGACAACACGCGGGTCTACCTGCCCTTTGCCGAGGCGCAGGTCTATTTCAACCGCGAGGGCGTGGCGGACGAGCTGGAAGTGATGGTTGCCGAGCCCGAGGAGCTGGACCGCTACACGCTGGCCATCCTGCGCGCAGCGGGGGAGCAGGCGCGGGTCTGGACGTGGCGCGATGCCTCGGGCGGGTTCCTGCGTGCGCTGGAGGTCGAGGACAACGTGATGTTCATCATCCTGTCGATCCTCGTGCTGATCGCCTCGATGAACATCGTGTCGGGCCTGATCATGCTGGTGAAGAACAAGGGCCGCGATATCGGTATCCTGCGCACCATCGGGTTGAGCGAGGGGTCGGTCCTGCGGGTCTTTTTCATTTGCGGGGCGTTCACCGGCATCATTGGCACGGCCTGTGGCGTGGTTCTGGGATGTCTTTTCGCGATTTATATCGACCCGATCTTTTCCTTCGTGAATTACGTAATGGGCGGCGGAGTTTGGGATCCGGCCATTCGCGGCATTTACGCACTCCCGGCAGAGTTGCATCTTGTCGATGTTTTGAAGGCCGTGGGTTTGTCGCTGGGTCTGTCATTCATTGTAACGTGGTTTCCGGCGCGGCGGGCCGCGCGTCTGAACCCGGTGGAGGCGCTGCGTTATGAGTGAGGCCGTTCTGCGCCTTTCGGGGCTGGAGAAGAGTTACAACCGGGGCAAGCCGAACGAAGTTCGGGTGCTGCGCGGTGTCGAACTGGCGCTCGTGCCCGGCGAGATCGTGGCACTGGTCGCACCGTCGGGGGCGGGCAAGTCGACGCTGCTGCACATGGCGGGGCTGCTGGACGTGCCCGATGCCGGCACGGTCGAGATCGGCGGACGCGAGATGGGCGGTCTGGGAGACCGGGCGCGCACCGCCGTGCGGCGGCGCGAGGTCGGGTTCGTCTACCAGTTCCACCACCTGCTGCCCGAGTTCACCGCGTTGGAGAACATCACCCTGCCGCAGCTGGCCGATGGCGCCACGGAACGTGCGGCGCAGGCGCGGGCGCGCGAGTTGCTGTCGCGGGTGGGGCTGGAGGCGCGGGCCGATCACCGGCCGGCGGCGTTGTCGGGCGGCGAGCAGCAGCGCGTGGCCTTTTGCAGGGCGTTGGCGAACGGTCCACGCATCCTGTTGGCTGACGAGCCGACCGGCAACCTCGACCCCGCGACGGCGGACCGGCTGTTCGATGTCCTGATGGAGCTGGTGGCGGACGAGGGCCTGTCGGCCTTGATCGCCACGCATAACCTGGAACTGGCCGCGCGGATGAGCCGGGTTCTGCGCCTGGATGGCGGGGCGCTGCATCCTCAGGCTTGATCTGGATCATGGCGGCACCCGTCCCCGCGCGAGAGCCTGCGGGCAGAGGTAAGTAACGGGCGGGCCGAATGAAATACGTGATTGCCGGGGCGCTGTCCCTGCTGGGGCTGGCGGGCTGCATGGGTGATGCTCCGCCCTCGGGCGCGGCGCTATACAAGGCGCATTGCGTCAGTTGTCATGGCCCGACAGGCGCCGGTGACGGCCCCGACGCGGCGAAGCTGCGCTATCCACCTGCGAACCTGCGCGGGATGGCGGCGGCGAATGGCGGCGTGTTTCCTGCCGACGCCGTGATGGCAAAGATCCACGGGCATGGCGGGCAGGCCTTTGCCAGCGCGATGCCCGAATTCGGCCCGCTGATGGACGGGCCGACAGTGCCCTGGACCACGGCAGACGGGCAGGTCATCGCGACGCCCGAGGCGCTTGTTGCGTTGACGCGATACGTGGAGGGCCTGCAGGATGTATAGAGGTCTGGCGGAAGAACGGAGACAGAGATGAAGCGACCGATCGCAATACTTGCATTGGCGGTGCTGGCGGCTCCGGCGCTGGCGCAGAACGTGGAGGAGGGCAGCCGGCTCTACTTCCAGCATTGTGCCACGTGCCACGGGACCGAGGGCAGGGGCAACGGGCCGATGGCGGCCGTGCTGACCCTGCAGCCCACGGACCTGACGGCGCTGGCCGCGGGGGGCGAGTTCCCCTTTGAGCGTGTGATCAAGCGCATTGACGGGCGCGACCCGCTCGCCTCGCATGGCAGCCCGATGCCGGTCTATGGCCCGTTCTTCGAGCAGGGGCCGGAAGAGTCGATGAAGACGCCTTCGGGGCAGCCTGTGCTGACGTCGAAGCCGGTCGTTGACCTTGTCGGTTATCTGCTGTCCATTCAGGACTGACGATACCCCCCTGATTCAAAGGACCGATACCCATGTCCCTGCGCCTGTTGACCTTTTTCGGTGTCTGCCTGCTGGCCGCGTGCAGCACGCAGGACGCGATGCCCACCGCGCAGGAAGGCGAGGCGCTGTTCGCGACCAACTGCGCCGCGTGCCACGGCTATCGCGGCGAGGGGGGCGAACTGGTCGGGGGGCAGAGTGCGCCGGACCTGACGATGATCGCCGCGCGCAATGACGGGGTCTTCCCGCGCGCCTATGTCCTGTCGCGGATCGACGGGTACGAGCATCGCGAGATGTCCGGTCAGGTGATGCCGGAATTCGGCGCGATGATGCTCGACCCCGAGATGGTGCCGCTGGTCGTTGATGGCGTGCAGACGCCGACGCCGCGCCCGATGGTCGCGTTGATGCTCTATCTGGAAGAGATCCAGGTTTCCGAATGAGGGCCTAGTCGCAGATCCCGTCGATTTCGGCGCCGTCCCATGGCAGGTAGACATCGGCCTCGCGGCTTTGCGGCAGGTCGGTGACGGGCATCACGGCCGCGATCATCTCGTGCAGGCGCTTGGTGCGGGTCGCGGTAGGTGCGAGGGCGCGGCAGCAGACGTATTCCTCGACGATTGCGCCCTGCTGTTCGTAGCCGTATGCGAGGAAATTCGGAGCCTCGCCCAGTTCGAAAAGGTAGGGGTCGGAGCTGGCCCCGTGTTCGGCGGCGGCGCGCAGCGGGTGATAGCCCGTGACCCGGCGGTTCTGCCATTGCCAGACATGCGTGACCTCATGCGCGAGCAGCATTCCCGCGATCAGGTTCATCGCCTGCGGAAACTCGTCCATGTAATCGTCAAGATACCAGTCTTCGGAAAAGAAGATGCGGTTGAACAGCGCCACGGCGGCGGGTTTGACGGTGACGATCTCTTCCTTGACGGGCGGCAGGATGCGTTCGCGGCAGGCGACGCGGGGGCGCGGTTCGCGCTTGAACGTAACTGCGCCGACCGGCGCGCCGTCGACAAGGCGCAGCCGGTCGATGTCGACCCCCTCGCCATGGATGCGCGTGACAAAGGCGCGCTCTCCCTCGGTCAGGGGGCGGCCGCAGGTGGCGAGAACCAGAATGGCAAGGCACAGGAACAGGCGCATGGGCAAAACCGTAGCCTGTGCAGCTTTGCCTGCAACAGAAATGTCGGGCATCGTGGGCAAACCGGCGCTGCGTGGCAGCGAAAGGCGGGGCTGGCGGAGGGATGATGCGACGGGATGAAACGGGGAATCCCCGGGGGCGAAGGGCAAAACTGGCCGCCACGGTGATGGCCTTTGGCTGGTTTGGGCTGTGGCTCGTGGCCTATCCGTTCTTTGTTCTTGCCCCGAAGCCCACCGATCCGGTCAGCTGGGTCTATCCCCTGGGTGAGGCGGTGCGTCTTGCTGGCATTGTGCTGTCCTGTGGTGCCTTTGTGCTGGAGGTTCTGGCAAGGCTGCTTGGCCAAAAGACATCGCCTGCGAACTATCTGCCCTTTGCCTTCCTGATCCTGACCTCGTGGTACCTGATCGATGAATTCATCCGGAAGAGTGTTTGGGGTGGCTGACCCTCAGGGCGCGTAGAAGGTTGCCGTGGCGGTGGCGACGGCCTTGCCGCTTTGTTCCTCGGTCATCGTGGCGCGGGCAAAGACCAATGCGCGGCCGGCTCGGACGATTTCGGCCCGGCACAGGATGGCGGTGCCCGCACCGGGGCGGAGGAACTGCGTGTGCAGGTCGGTGGTGGCGAAAGGACGGAATTCGCCCGCATGGGCCACGGCGGCGATGACCATGGTGGTGTCGGCCAGCGCGGCCAGCGCCTGGCCCGAGACGATGCCGCCGACCCGCGCCAGATGCGGGGCGAGCGGCATGCGGATCAGAACATGGTCGGGCGCGGCCTCCGTGACGGTCAGGTCGAGCGCCTGAACCCAGTCGGCGAAGTTCTCGCGCAGCAGTTCCTGCGCGGCCTGCGCGGTGATTTCCATCGACGCCTCCCGTTCTTGTCCGGCGACAGTAGCGGCGGTCTGCCGACGTGCCAAGCGGGTGCGTCGCGCAACGGTTGCAGACACCGCGGCCAAGAGGCAGAACAACAGGATCAGGCAACGGGTGACAGCGGCGCTAAACTGCCCGATAGTGAGCGGATCGCAGGTACGCCGGTGCGCTGTTCCGCATGGCCGGGATGTGACGCGACGGGGCCTGCCGGGACAAAGACAAAAGAAAGACAACAGGGAGAAGACAGCATGAAGACATTGACGCTGGGACTTGCCGCCGCCTCGCTTGCCGGCACGGCGATGGCCGCCGACATGGGCGCGGTGGACGAGCCCATCAAGCTGGCCGTCAACGAGTGGACCGGCCAGCACATCACCACCCATATCGCTGGCGAAATGCTCAAGCAGGCGGGATACCAGGTGGAGTATGTGACAGCCGGGTACATGAACATGTACCAGGCGATGTCGGATGGCGAGATCCATGCCGCGGTGGAGATCTGGTCGTCGAACGTGTCGGACGATTACGCGGTAAAGGTCGAGGATGGCGGCATCGTCGAGCTTGGCGATCTTGAACTGGCGGCCAAGGAAGGCATCGCTTATCCGGCCCATGTCGCGGATATGTGTCCCGGTCTGCCCGCCTGGGAGGCGCTGAAGGAGTGTGCGCAGAACTTCGCGACCGCCGAGACCATCCCGCAGGGGCGTCTGGTCGATTATCCGGCCGACTGGGGTACGCCGGGTGCCGACCGGATGACCGGGCTGGAACTGCCCTTCAAGGCGGTGCCGGCGGGCTCCGAAGGGGCGCTGATCGCCGAGCTGCGCGCCTCGACCGAGCGGCAGACGCCGCTGCTCATCACATTCTGGCAGCCGCATTGGGCGATGTCGGCCTATGACGTGCAGTTCGTCGACCTGCCCGTGGGCGAGGAGGCGTGCTTCAACGATCCCGCATGGGGCCCGAACCCGAACGCGGTGAACGATTGCGATTTCTCGCCCACCCGCATCTTCAAGGCCGCGTGGGCCGGGATGGAAGAGAAGTGGCCCGCCGCCCACGAGATCCTGTCGAACTATACCCTGTCGGTCGATGCGCAGCAGCCGATGATGGGCGAAGTGGATGTGGACGGCAAGCCGGTCGAAGAGGTCGTTGCGGCATGGATGGCCGAGAACGAGCAGGTCTGGCGTCCGGTCGTGGACGCGGCGACCGAGTGAGCCGTTCCAGGTGAGCGGTGACACGACCCCGGCGATCGCCTGCCGGAACCTTTGGCAGGTGTTCGGCACGGGCGCCGAGAAAGCCCTGACCGACGCGCTGGCGCGGTCGGGGCAGAACGCGGACGAGGCGGCCGGTGCGCTGCGCAGGTCGGGGTTCATTCCCGCGGTGCAGGATGCCAGTTTCGAGGTTCGCGAGGGCGAGCTTTTCGTCATCATGGGCTTGTCGGGATCCGGCAAGTCCACCTTGGTGCGGTGCCTGTCGCAACTTTTGCCCGGTACGGCGGGCGAGATCCGCATCGAGGGCGAAAACATCATCGGTGCGGACAAGAAGCGCCTGATCGAGCTGCGTCGCCAGAAGCTGGGGATGGTGTTCCAGCATTTCGGCCTGTTTCCGCACATGACCGTGGCCGATAACGTGGCCTATCCGCTGCGGGTGCAGGGGGTGGGCCGTGCCGAACGGCTGGCCAAGGCGCGCGAGGTGATCGAGCTGGTTGGGCTGGGCGGGCGAGAAGCCACCTATCCCCGGCAGCTTTCGGGCGGTCAGCGGCAGCGCGTTGGCATCGCCCGGTCGCTGGTGGCCGATTGCAGCGTCTGGTTCCTGGACGAGCCGTTCTCGGCCCTCGATCCGCTGATCCGCAGGCAGCTGCAGGACGAGTTCCTGCAGATCCAGGCCAAACTCAAGACGACGATCGTGTTCATCACCCATGACATCACCGAGGCGCTGAAGCTGGCCGACCGGATCGCCATCATGCGCGACGGCAAGATCGTGCAGATCGGTACGCCCACGGATATCGTGTTGCGACCGGTCGACGATTACGTGCGCGAATTCTCGCGGGACGTGGCGAAGGGACGGCATGCCAAGGTCGCCTCGGTCATGCAGGGCGGCGCGGAGGATGCAGGCCCCGACGATCCGGGCCTGACCACGGGCATGACGCTTGACGCGGCGCTGGCGCGCTGCATGCAGCTTTACGAGCCGGTTCCGGTGCGCGACCCGTCGGGCGCGGTCGTGGGAACGGTGCATCCCTCTGACCTTGCGGCGGCCTTGCAGGCGGAGGAGACATGAGCGCGCTGGCCGACACGATGCCGGCCGGCACGCCGCGCCTGACCGCGGGCGCGCAGGCGGCGCTGGTCACGCTGGTCGTCGGGGCGGTCTGTATCGCGCTGGAGGGCGTGGCGCCGTGGCTGGTCGCATGGCCCGCCGCGTGGGTGCTGCCGCTCACGGATTGGGTCGGGGCAGGCGTCACGTGGCTGCTGGAAGCGATCAAGCCGGTGGCGCGCGCATTGGCCTGGGTGATGCGCTATCCGATGGATTGGGCGAACGCGGCGCTGAACGGAACGCCGTGGCCCATCCTGATCGGCGCGGTCACCGCGCTGGGCTGGTATCTTGGCGGGCTGGCGATGGCCTCGCTGGGCCTGTTCGGACTGGGCTTCGTGCTGGCCTCGGGCTACTGGGCGCAGGGCATGAACACGCTGGCGCTGGTTGCCGTGTCGGTGCCGCTGGCATTGATGCTGGGCGGTGCGATAGGCATCCTTGCGCATGAGGTGCCGCGGGTTAAGAACGCGCTGCTGGCGGTGCTCGACGTGATGCAGACGGTGCCGACCTTTGCCTACCTGACGCCCTTGCTGCTGCTGTTCGGCTTCGGCCCGGTGGTCGGGCTGATCGCCTCGGCGATTTATGCCGCGCCGCCGATGGCGCGCAACGTGCTGCTGGGTCTCGAACGGATCGACCCCGAGATCAAGGAAGCCGCTGTCATGGCGGGCGGCACCCGGCTGCAACAGCTGTTCCAGGTCGAGATCCCCTCGGCCTCGACGCAGATCATGGTCGGTGTGAACCAGTGCCTGATGGCGGCGTTAAGCATGGTGATCATCGCGGCGGTGATCGGCGGGTTCAACGATATCGGCTGGGAGGTGCTGCTGACCATGCGCAAGGCGCAGTTCGGTCAATCCCTGCTGGCAGGCATGGTGATCGTTATCTTTGCCATCCTCATCGACCGGATGAGCAGCACGCTGGCCGCGCCCGAGGCACGGCGTCACAGCGCCCGCATCGCCTGGATCATCCTGGGCGTTTCGGTGGCGGCGACGGCGCTGTTCTGGGTCCGGTTGCCCGACGCCTCGGCGCTGGCGCTGCTCGACCCGGTGGCCGAGCGGATGGACCGGGGCCTGACGGAATTCACGCGGGCCAATGGCGCGGCGCTCGACGCGTTCAAGAACGGTGCGATGTTCTACGTTCTCCTGCCGCTGAGGATCGGGCTGGACCAGGCGGTGCTGCCCTTCACATGGGGCTTTGCCTGGACACCAGCCATGAGCCTGTGGCTGTTCGCCGGTGGAGCGGCGACGGGCCTTGTGCTGGCTGTGCAGGGCCGGATCACGGCGGGGCTGATGGTGGTGATCGCGGCCGGTATGCTGGAGACCGGGATCACGAACCTGCCGTGGCCCTTCGTGCTGACGGGTGCGGCGGCCCTTGGGTGGGTTGCGGGCGGTCGGCGGCTGGCGCTTCTGTCGGTGGGGCTTTTGGGTACGATCCTGATCTCGGGCCTTTGGGACCGGGCGCTGCTGTCACTTTACCTGAGTGGCGCGGCGGTCTTTGCCTGCGCGGTCCTTGGCGGGGCCATCGGCCTGGCCAGTGCGGTCTGGCCACCGCTCTGGCGTGTCGTCCGGCCCGTCTGCGACATGCTGCAGACCATCCCGCTTTTCGTGTTCCTGATCCCGGTCCTGATGGTGTTCCAGATCGGCGAGTTCTCGGCCTTTCTGGCCATCTGCGCCTATGCCATCGTTCCAATGATCCGGTACACGCGGCACGGCTTGGTCAATACACCAGACGAACTGTTGGAGGCAGCGGTGGCCAGTGGCGCGACCGAGTGGCAGATCCTGCGCGACGTGCGCGCGCCCTACGCGGCGCCGACCATCCTGTTGGGGCTGAACCAGACCATCCTCTATGCCTTTGCGATGCTGGTGATCGCGGCGTTGATCGGTACCACCGGGCTGGGCCAGTCGATCTACCTTGCGCTGGGGCAGGCCGATGTGGGGCTTGGCCTTTCGGCCGGAGCGGCGATGGCGATCCTTGCCTTTGTCGCCGACCGGATCGTGCAGGGATTCGCCGAGGAGCGGCGCCAGGCGCTGGGGCTTTAGCATGCGGCGTCCGGCGGCAGAATTGCGCCCGGTTCTGCTTGCCTTCGTGGCCGCAGCATTCTGGGGGCTGTGGTGGATCCCGGTGCGCTGGCTCGAGGCGCAGGGCGTGCCGGGCGCGATGGCGGGCGTCACGATCAACGCCGGCGCAACCGTGGCGGCGCTGGCCTGGTGCGCCGTCCGTGGCCAAAGCCTGCGCATTCCGTTGCGCGGGCTGATCGGCGCCACGCTGGTCGGGCTGGCGGTCAGCAGCTATTCGGTCGCGCTGGCCGAAGGGCAGGTGGTGCGCGTGGTGCTGCTGTTCTACCTCGCGCCGGCATGGAGCAAGCTGATCGAGTGGGCCTTCCTGCGGATGCGGTGGGGATGGAGTTCGACCCTTGCCCTTGTTGCGGCGCTCTCGGGCGCGGTTCTTGTACTGGGTGGGGACGTTTCGCTGACGCGGTTCGGGGTCTCGGACCTGCTGGCGGTGATGTCAGGCATGGCCTGGGCGGGAGGCGCCGCGCTGATCTTTCTTGCACCCGGGCCGGGTGCGGCCCCGATGGCGGCGGTCACGGCCATGTCCGCCGCGGTGATCGGCTTCGCCTATGCGCTGGCGGTCGGGTCGGTCGGTCCGCTGCCCGTGGCGGCGCTGGGCGGTGCGCTGGCTGGCGTGGTCTATGCCCTGCCGATCCTCGCGCTGACCTTGTGGAGCGCCTCGCGGCTGACGCCGGCGGTGCTGACCTTCCTGCTGACCGCCGAGATCCTGTCGGGAATCATCTCGGGCGCCCTGTTTCTGGACGAGCCTTTCACGCCGATGATGGCGCTTGGCGCGACGCTGATCGTTCTTGGCGCGCTGGCCGAACTGGCGCCGGCGCTGGGCGTCCGGCGGCGGGGGAGTGGCGGAACCGCCTGAGCCGTGCTATTTCGCCGATGGCGGGACGAGACCGAGGACGAGATGCAGCTAGCTTACGTGAAGACCAGTGACCGGGGCGCCACCGACCGTTTGCTGAGCGCGGTGGCAGAGGCGCTGGAAGCGCAAGGCGTGGCGCTTGCAGGTGTGGTGCAGACCAACGTGGATTGCGTGCAGGGCGGGCGCTGCGACATGGACCTGCGCATCCTGCCGCATGGCGGCACGATCCGTATCTCGCAATCGCTGGGCCGCGCCGCCCGTGGCTGCAGGCTGGATACTGCGGCCTTGGAAGATGCGGTGGCCCAAGTCGAGCGCGCACTGGAAGGCGACCGGCGGCCCGAGCTGCTGATCGTGAACAAGTTCGGCAAGCACGAGGCGGATGGCCGCGGCTTTCGCCCTGTCATCGCAGAGGCGTTGTCGCGGAATGTGCCGGTGCTGACCGGGGTGAACGGGCTTAACGAGGCCCGTTTCCAGGAGTTCGCGGGTGGCGCGGCCGAACCGCTGGCGCCCGAGCTCGACACCATTCTTGCTTGGGTCGAAGGGCTGCACCGCGACAGCGACGCGGCCTGACAGCAAGGCTCAGGCCAGCAGGTCGAAGGTCTCGGAACCGAGACGCAGGTTGATCTGATCCTGCCCGGCACCATCCACCAGCGCCCACATGATCTGGCCCGTCGGGCGGTAGATCACGAAGGCCTCCTGCACCGCGTCCTCGCCCGAGCGCTCGCCGTCCGGCGTCGCCGTGTGCGCGAGGTTGATCTGGAAATCCGCCGCCGTCGCCGCCTGGCCGAAGACCAGCACGTCGCCATCGCCCGCGAGATAGTCCTGCACCCAGTCCGAGCCGTGATCGGCCACGCCGAGGTGAAAGAAGCTGTCCGCGCCCGCGCCGCCATTGATCCGGTCGTACCCGAAGCCGCCATTGACGAAATCGTTACCATTTCCGCCGAAAACGAGGTCAGAGAG
>NZ_JBHRXI010000016.1:320583-342739 GCF_042648365.1 Lutimaribacter marinistellae
GGAGATGCGGTCATCGCCATCCCCGCCATTGAGCGTATCCGCCCCCACACCGCCATCGAGCGTGTCGTCGCCGGCAAGTCCCAGTATCCGGTTGGCGGTGTCATCGCCTACGATCCGGTCGTTTCGGGCCGTTCCGGTTGCCTGCTCGATACCGGAGAAGGCGTTGACCTCTCCGCCGAACAGGTTGGCCGTTCCGGCACCGATATCGACGTCCAGCAGCCTGTCGGACTGGCCCAGACCGCCGGGCAGCGGGTGCTCGGAGAAGTCCAGCATGTCGAGGCCTGCGCCGCCCTCTATCGTGTCGTTCCCGGATCCGGGGCGGATGATATCGTTGCCGGCAAGGGCGCGAATGACCTCGGCAGAGGATGTTCCGTCGAGCGTCTCGCCTGAATCGGTGCCGGTGATGGTGGCGGGACCGGCCAGTGCCGCCAGCTCGTCGAAACTCAATTCCCGGTCGTTGAAGGCCACGCGCTCGACGCTGCTGCGGACGAGGTCGCGGCCCTCGCCCAGAACCTCGACTCCGCCTGCAACCTCGAACACGGTGATCGCGCCCGTGCTTGCACCGATAACGGCCAGATCATTGCCATCGCCGCCGTCGAGATCGTCGTTTCCGGCCCCGCCGCGCAGCGTGTCCGACCCCGCCCCGCCGGCGATCCGGTCATCGCCTTCATCTCCTTCGAGCTGATCGTTTCCGGAGCCGCCCTGCAGCGCGTCGTTTCCGGCCCGGCCGAACATCAGGTCGGCGCCGGGGCTGCCCGTCAGGTTTTCGCCCTGTCCCGTTCCGGTAACGAGGTTGCGCTGCGAGTTCGGGACGGATGCGAGGGAGAAAGTGCCATCGAGAAGGCTGATCAGCTCGATCTCGCGCAGAAGGTCGACGCCGCCGCCGGGGGCGGCAACAAGAACCGAGCCGTCAGCGAGGCGGAAAAGGTCGATCTGGTTGCTTGCCGCAGCGAAGCCCGCCGCGTCACCGGGGCCGGGATTGGCGATATCGCCATTCGCCCCGCCCACCAGCGTATCGAAGCCGGGACCACCCTGCAGCAGGTCACTGCCGCCAAGACCAAAGAGAACGTCGTCTCCCAGCCCGCCGATCAGCGTGTCGGCGGCGGTGTCCTGGATGGATTCGGGGAAATCCGTGCCGATGATGGTGTCGTTGAAGTTCGACCCGATCACCGCCTC
The DNA here is from genome assembly GCF_042648365.1 of Lutimaribacter marinistellae. Taxonomy (NCBI): domain Bacteria; kingdom Pseudomonadati; phylum Pseudomonadota; class Alphaproteobacteria; order Rhodobacterales; family Roseobacteraceae; genus Lutimaribacter; species Lutimaribacter marinistellae. The sequence goes on from NZ_JBHRXI010000016.1 coordinate 321,760, forward strand.
GATGCCTCCGGCCATCAGTCCCTGCGCCCACCCCGCGCTGCTGTTTCCATCGAGCGGATTGAGGTCGATCACGACCGAGCCCGGGGCATTGGCATAAGAGATCGTGTCGATGTCGCCGCGGGTCAGGCCATTGTCGCTGACACTGTCACCAACGGGAGTGTTCGGGTCGGGCGGGCCGGGCAGGTAGAGGTCGCTGCCCTCGCCGCCCTGCAATCCGTCGGTCCCAGGGCCGCCGTCGAGAGTGTCGTTGCCGCCATTGCCCTGCAGCAAGTCGTTGCCGCCCAGCCCGCGCAGCAGGTCGTTGTTGTTGAAGCCGCCGATGATATTGACGCCGTCGGTGCCCGCGAAATTGGCATTGTCCTGCGAGAAGAAATCGACCAGCGGCTGCGGTGAGCGGGCCTGGTAGCTTTGCAGGATGGCGTTCGAGATTGCCACCGCCGAGAGGTTGGGCAATTGCAGGGTCGCGCTGGGTTCCAGCAGGCTCGGCAGGTAGAGGGCCGGGCTGCTGATACCTTGGTCGATCGCGCGGGACAGGGTGTAGTTGAACTGGAACTCGATGCCCGTGACGGTGCCGGAGGTGAAGACAGGCAGTTGCTGGCCGCTGGGCAGCGGTGCGGTCCCGGTGGCCAGGTCGGTGCCGAAGAAGGTAATGCGCCCCAGGTAGTTCGGGGCCCGGAACGAAACCTGCGTCGCGGTCGTGACGTCGTTGATCGTTGGCACCTGGCCTGCGCCGGCCACCCCGTCGAGCGCGAAATAGCCCTCGACGCCTTCGAACAATTCAGCGGAGCTGCTGAAAAAAACACCTGTCCAGACCATGACCGCCCCCCGGCGTAGATGGGCATTCCGGCAGGGTGCCGGGTTATGCACCTTGGAGGAAAGTGAGCCATGTTGCGGCGCGACCTGTCAACGCACCATGAGGTGAGGCGCGTTTCCTGTGTGTTCCGCTTCCCGTGCGCACCGCTTATGCGGGAAGTGGTCGCGCGACGGCACGACAGGGGTGCAAATCGGGGGAATCTGGTAGAGAAGAAGTGGTGGGCGACCCTGGAATCGAACCAGGCGTGCGTCTCCGCGAGGGAGTTACAGTCCCCTGCCACACCTTGCGGCCTGTCGCCCACTGTCAGGCGTTGCGCCTGACGTGGAGGCGTGATTACAAGCGCGCCAAAGGAGCGTCAACCGGAAATTTCGCGGTGCCGCGCACAAATCCGGCCGGGGTCCGGGCGAAGGGGAAACGACATGAAAAAACCCAAATGGGTCATCGAGAAAGAGCAGGCGCGCAAGGCCGCTGCGGCCGAGACGGTCTGGCTGTTCGGGCTGCATGCGGTGCGCGATGCGCTGATGAACCCGCGCCGCGAAAAACTGCGCCTGATCGTGACGCCGAACGCGCAGGCAAAACTGTCGGACGCGATTGTGGAGGCGGGGATCGAGCCCGAGATCGCCGACCCGCGCAAGTTCACCGCGCCGATCGATCCGGGGTCGGTGCACCAGGGCGCGGCGCTGGAGGTGAAGCCGTTGGAGTGGGGCAGCCTCGAGGAGGTCTGCATCGGTGCCGCGCGGCCACGGGTTCTGTTGCTGGACAGGGTCACCGATCCGCACAACGTGGGCGCGATCCTGCGCTCGGCCGAGGTTTTGGGCGCCAGCGCGGTGATCGGAACGCGCCACCATTCGGCGCCCGAGACCGGAGCGTTGGCCAAAACGGCGAGCGGTGCGTTGGAGCGGCAACCGTATCTGAGGGTACGCAACCTTGCCGAGGCTATCGGCAGCCTTCAGCAGATGGGATATCTGGTGCTGGGGCTTGATGGCGAGGCCGAGGTGACGCTAGAGGCGGCGCTGGACGGGCAGGGGGCGCGGCCCGTGGCCCTGGTGCTGGGGGCCGAGGGGCCGGGCCTGCGGCAGAAAACCAAGGAAGTGGTCGACCAGCTGGTCAAGATCGACGCGGCGGGCGGTTTCGGCTCTCTCAACGTCTCCAACGCCGCGGCGATTGCCCTATATGCAAGTCAAAGGGCATAGGAGGCCGACATAGGCGGACCGACGAAGATCGCGACCTGCTGTTACTGCGGGACACGTGCCGCGCTGGTTTTGCGTGGAACGGAGCGGCACGAGCTGAGCTGTTCGGCCTGTGGCGCGCCATTGCATGAAATGAAGATGTTGCCGCGCGAAAAGGCACGGAACAGGCCAAAGGCCGAGCGCGACTACGTCTCGGCACCCAGGGCGAAACCGCCCAAGCCGATGAAGCGCAAGAAGAAAAAGCGCAAGAGCCTGCTGTCGAAGGCGTTCGAAGAGGCATGGGACATCGTCGAAGACATCTTTGATTGAGGTCTGCGGCGCGTTCACGCCCGCAGCCCCGGCGATCACATCCCCGTCAGGGGGGCTTTCACATGGCATCGCATGGGCGCAGATTAACGCTCGTTCGCCGATAGGATTGCCATGTTGGACCGCCGCCAGATTCTGACCGGGCTTGCCGCCCTTTTGCTGACCGCAGCGCCGTTGCGCGCAGAGGAAACCGTGTTCTATGCGCCCGGTGGGGCCGCCTTGGACGGGTATGACGTTGTCGAGTATTTCCATTCGGGCGAGGCCAAACGCGGAACGGACAAGCACGTGGTGATGTGGAAGGGCGTCGACTGGTATTTCATCAGCGCCGCGAATCGCGAGGCGTTCGAGGCGAATCCGCGTGGCTATGCTCCGCAATTCGGTGGGTATTGCGCCTATGCGGTTGCCAATGGGTACACCGCCGCGACCGATCCGCATGCCTGGCATATCGTTGATGGCAAACTGTATTTGACCCATTCGCCCCGGGCCGATCAACTGTGGCAGAAAGATATCGCAGGCAACATCGCAAGGGCGGCACGGCATTGGCCGAAGGTTCTGGGTGAGTGATCGGCGCGAATCCGCTTATCGCCGAAATGTCACCAAAAAAATGCCACAACCCTCTTTTTTCGACGAAGGCAATGCCTAAATGTCACAGTGACCGCGGATCGGAACCTCCGCGGGTCATTTCACTGTCCCTCGTTCCATACCTCGCGCCCGGATCCGTTCCGGGCGCTTTTTTCTTTTCGACTCAAGCCGTTTTGACCTGAATGCCGACTTTGCCCACATGCCCCTTTTCGAGAAAGGCGGCCTGTGCGGCGCGCAGATCCTTGAGTGCGAAGGTGTCGGCGACAACCGGGCGCAGTTCTCCAGCCTCGATATAGCTGACGAGATCGGTAAAGACCGCATCCTCTTGATGGGTGCAGCCAAAGAAGGACAGGTCGCGGAGGTAGAGCGTGCGCAGGTCAAGCTCCACGATCGGGCCGGCAATGGCGCCAGCGGTTGCGTAACGTCCGCCATCGCGCAGCGAGTCGATCACGTTACCCCAGCGGGGGCCACCCACGAGATCGAGCACGAGGTCGAACTGGCCGCGCGGCAACGGTGCGTTGCGATCCAGCGTTTCGTCGGCGCCGAGCGACCGGAGTGTTTCGGCCTTGTTGCCGCTGGTCAACGCGGTCACATGCGCACCGCGCCGCTTGGCAAGCTGGATCGCGGCAGAGCCGACGCCGCCCGAAGCGCCGGTTATCAGAACCCGTTCCGCCCCGAGGCCCGCGCGCTGGATCATGCCCTCGGCCGTCGAGAAGGCACAGGGAAACGAGGCCAGCGATATGTCGTCGAGATCGGATGTCACGGCGATGGCATCATGTGAGCGTGCCGTGGCGTATTCGGCGAAGCCCCCGTCGCGTTCGGACCCGAACGTGGCAGTCGCGCCGCCAAGCTGGTCCTTGGGGCTGTACATTGGGCGCACGAGCACTCGCTCTCCGATACGGTCGGGTGAGACATCCTTGCCGACGGCGACGATCTCGCCGCAGCAATCGGCGCCCTGGATACGTGGGAAAGACAACGCCGCGCCGGACCAGCTGCCATCCTCGTCCGCGTCACTGCCATACCCTTCGGCAGCGCCCGAACCGGTATCGCCACGAACGCTTTTCGAATACCAGCCGGTGCGCGTATTGATGTCGGTGTTGTTTACCGCTGCGGCCCCCACGCGGATCAGCACTTCGTCCGCCGCCGGATCGGGGCGGGGCAGGTCCGTGCGCCATTCGAGCTTGTCGAGGCCGCCATGGCCGGTGAGGACCATACCGCTCATCGTTTCGGGAAGGGACATCGCGTTTCCTTTCGGTGGTAGAACGAATCTTCTACTTGCGTGGGTAGAATGATTGCTCTACCTGCGTCAAGCATGAACCAGACGATGACCAGGATCGCAGCCGGGCTGGAGGGCGCCTTTGCCGCGCGCGGATTTTCCGAACCCAGCGTGGGCGATTTGCGCGATGCCGCGGGCGTCAGCCTGCGAACACTCTACAAATACGTGCCGTCGCGTGACGACATGGTGCAGGCCGCGCTGGAGCATCGCCACGCGCGCTACCTGTCGCATGTGTTCGACGATTTGCCCGACGCCCCGGATGTAGCGCTGGCCGAGATCTTTGCCCGTGTCGGGTTGTGGATGCAGACGGAGGCCAGCCACGGCTGCCTGTTCCATGCAGCGGTCGCCGCGGCGCCCGACAGCGCGCCGCTGCGCGCCCTGTTGGAACGGCATAAGGGCGAGGTCGCCCAGCGTGCCGCCGCCGCTGCGGGCCTGCCGGGGCAGGAGGTCGCGGTGATGCTGCTGATCGAGGGGCTGACGCAGAGCTGGCCGCTGCGCGGGGATGACGCGGTCGCGGCAGCGCAGAGGATGGGTGCCTGCCTGCAGGGCTGAGCCATTTCGCTTTTCGCACCGCGCGGCACCGTCTAGGATATCGCCATGCCCGACTATTCCGATGATTTCCTCAAGACCATCCTGAAGCGGACCAAGAGCGTCGCCGTGGTTGGCGTTTCGCTCAACCCTGTCCGGCCGAGCTATTACGTGGCGCGGTACCTGTCGCTGAAGGGATACCGGGTGATCCCCGTCAACCCTGGCCACGCGGGCAAGCCGCTATTCGGGCAAACGGTGCGGGCCAGCCTGTCCGAGATCGGTCAGCCGGTCGACATGGTGGACATTTTCCGCAGGTCCGAGGCCGTGCCGCCCATCGTCGAAGAGGCGCTGCAGACGTTTCCCGATCTCAGGACGATCTGGATGCAGATCGGGGTCGAACACGCCGAAGCCGCGCAGATAGCGCAGGCGCGCGGGGTGGACGTGGTGATGAACCGCTGTCCGAAGATCGAGTATCAGCGTCTGTTCGGCGAGCTGCGCATGGGTGGCTTCGCAACCGGCATCATCTCGTCGAAGCTTTGATCTATTCCGTGAGCCGGGCCTGCTGTTCGGCACGTCTTTCGGCGATCTTTCCCAGAACCTCGGCCCGCGGACGCCAGTTGTAATCGGGATCGTTGCTGACCGGCGCCCAGACGAGGTTGCCGCCCTCGCGCCAGCCGTCGATGACGATGCCCTCGAACATGGTCTGCCCCCGCGCCGAAAGGATCGGCGCGCTGTGGCTGATGTGAAAGGACGTGCGCGGTGGCGAGATAGCGCGATGGATGTAGAGCGTACGGAATCGCTCCTGCCGCAAGCGCGATTCGATATCGTCGGCCCAGTGTACGCAGATCCCTCGTGGCCGCATCCCGCTGTTGACCTTGTAATTATGCACGAGCGGCGGATCGGTGACCTGGTATTTCACGCGAAGATCGGCAGCGTATTCATGCGATATCCGGGCGGCGCGCGCGGCTTCCTCGGGCGCGACGGAAGGGTCAAGCGCGATCAGCGCGCGGGTCAGCCCGTCGATGCTGGGTTCGGACACGGCGGCGCGCGTCACCTCGGCGGTGCTGCTGCAGCCCGCAAGCGGGGCCAGGGCCAAAAGCCCGAACGTGAAGGTACGGCGATCGATCATGTCGCGAGATCCTGCGTCTGTTTCCTGCCTGGGGCGAATCCTACCGGCAGGCCGGCGGCGTTTCAATCGCGCGCGGCCTTTTCGGCGATGCCGCTGGTGCCCTGACGCCGCGAAAGTTCGGCCAGGACGTCATCGAGTGGGACGTTGCGGGCAGCCAGCATGACGAGCAGGTGATAGAGCACGTCCGCCGCCTCGGAGGTCAGGCGCGCCCGGTCGCCCTTGACCGCTTCTATGATTGCTTCGACGGCTTCTTCGCCGAATTTCTCGGCGGCCTTCTCCGGTCCCTTGGCGAGGAGTTTCGCCGTCCAGCTGCTGTCCGGATCGGCCGATTTGCGGGACTCGATGGTGGCGGCTAGGTCGTGCAGGAAGCTCATGTCGGCCTCAGTTCAGTCGCATGGGGATGCCCGCGGCGGCCATGTGTTCCTTGGCCTCGCGGATGGTGTAATCGCCGAAGTGAAAGATCGAGGCGGCAAGCACGGCGCTTGCGCCGCCTTCGGTCACGCCTTCGACGAGGTGGTCGAGTGTTCCGACGCCGCCGGAGGCAATGACCGGAACGTCCACCGCGTCAGAGATGGCGCGGGTCAGCGGCAGGTTGAAGCCGGCACGTGTACCGTCGCGGTCCATCGAGGTCAGCAGGATCTCGCCCGCGCCCTTGGCGGTGACGGTGCGGGCAAATTCCACGGCGTCGATCCCGGTGGGGCGGCGACCACCATGGGTGAAGATCTCCCACCGGCCGGGCTCGACCGTCTTGGCGTCGATGGCGCAGACGATGCATTGGCTGCCGAAACGGTCGGCGGCTTCGGCCACCACGTCGGGGTTTGCCACGGCTGCGGAGTTGAAGCTGACCTTGTCGGCGCCTGCCAGCAGCAGGGCGCGCACATCCTCGTGCGTGCGCACGCCGCCGCCGACGGTCAGCGGGATGTAACACTGTTCGGCCGTGCGGCAGACCACGTCATACATCGTGCCACGGTTTTCATGGGTGGCGTGGATGTCGAGAAAGCAGAGCTCATCCGCGCCTGCCGCGTCATAGGCCTTGGCCGATTCGACCGGGTCGCCCGCATCGCGCAGATCGACGAAGTTCACGCCTTTGACGACGCGGCCATCGGCGACGTCGAGGCAGGGGATGATGCGGGTCTTGAGCATGTGGGGTCCTTCAACTGCATCGCTTCCTTGCCGCAGCGGGGCGGGAAATGCAATCACGCGGAACCTCACGGGGATGTGCAGGGTTCGTGTCACATGGGCGTGTCATGCTGACGGCACCATTCTGCAAGAGGGAGAGTTTCCATGAAAGCGATCAGGATCCTTGCCGCCGCGCTGGCGCTGGGTGCAGGCCCCGCGTTGGCCGATGACGATTTGATGCGTGTCGAGGCTCAGGGTGATGTACCTGCAGTGATGGACGCGCTGGTCGCGGCTGTCGAAGGGGCAGGGGCCACCATCTTTGCCCGCGTGGATCACGCCGGCGGTGCCGAAGGTGCGGGACTGGACCTGGCGCCCTCGCAGCTTTTGATCTTTGGCAATCCCAAGCTGGGTACGCCCGCGATGCAGGCCAACCCCGAGGCGGGGCTGTTCCTGCCGCTGAAAGTGCTGGTCTACGAGGCCGACGGCAAGACGTGGCTGGTCTACCAGGATCCCGAGGAGATGCTCGACGATCTGGACGGGATCGACGATGACGCCGAGTACGTCGCCAAGATGACGGGCGCGCTGAAGAGGCTGACCTCGAAAGCTGCGGGAAGTTAACCCTTGAGCGCGGCCAGCGCCGCGCCGAGGTCGAGCGCCCCGTCGTAAAGCGCGCGGCCCGAAATCGCACCGTTCAGATCGGCGCCGCAGTCCCGCAGGGCGATCAGGTCCTCGAGCGAGGACACGCCCCCGCTTGCGATCACCGGGATGTCCACCGCGCGGGCCAGGTCGGCCGTGGCCTGCACGTTCGGACCCTGCATCGCGCCGTCGCGGTTGATGTCGGTGTAGATGATGGCGGCAACGCCCGCATCCTCGAAGCTGCGGGCGAGGTCGGTGACCATCACATCGGTTTCCTCGGCCCAACCTTTGGTCGCGACGCGCCCGTTCCGTGCGTCGATGCCGACGGCCACCTTGCCCGGAAAGGCACGGGCAGCGTCGCGCACGAGGTCGGGGTTTTCGACGGCTACCGTCCCAAGGATCACGCGCGCCAACCCTTTGTCGATCCAACGTTCGATGGTCGCCATGTCGCGGATCCCGCCGCCAAGCTGTGCGGGCACGGGGCAGGCGGCGAGGATGGCCTCGACCGGGGCGGCATTCACGGGCTCTCCGGCGAAGGCCCCGTTGAGGTCGACGAGATGCAGCCATTCGCAGCCCGCCTCGACGAAGGCGCGCGCCTGTGCGGCGGGGTCGTCGTTGAAAACGGTCGCTTTTTCCATCTCGCCGCGCAGAAGCCGCACGGCCTGTCCGTCCTTGAGGTCGATTGCGGGGTAGAGGATCATGCGCGGGCCCTTTCGCTGGTCGTGTCGCGCGCATATGGCACAGGCCGGCCTGCCAGTGCAACGCGACCCCAAGTCAATCTTGCCAGCTTGCGCCGATCGCGGTCACAGTATCGGCAATCACAGGGAGGATACGCATGAAGAAACTGATCCTTGGCGCTGTCGCCGCACTGGGCCTGGCCGGGATGGCCACGGCCGACCCGGTCGAGGGCGTCTGGAAGACCGAACCCGATGACGGCTCTTACGCCCATATCTCGATGAAACCCTGCGGCAGCGCCATCTGCGGAACGATCGCACGCACCTTCAATTCCGATGGCGAATACACGTCGCCCAATATCGGCAAGACGCTGGTGATCGATATGGTTCCGCAGGGTGGCGGCGCCTATGAGGGCAAGGTCTGGCGCCCGTCCAACGACAAGATCTATATCGGCAAGATGCAGATGAGTGGCAATTCTCTGGCGCTGCGCGGCTGCGTGGCGGGGGGACTCATCTGCTCCAAGCAGACATGGTCCCGCGTGCAGTAATCACGGTCGCCAGGTCAGGAAATTCGAGATAAGCCGGAGCCCGGTGCTCTGGCTTTTCTCGGGGTGGAACTGCATTCCCAGCATCGTATCCCGACCGATCACCGCCGTTACATCGCCGCCGTAATCGACATGCGCCAACCGTTCGCTCGGGTCGGAGACGCGGAAATGATAGGAATGCACGAAATAGGCGTGTTGGCCTGTTTCGATACCGTCGAATACCGCGTGATCGTGGTCGATCACGAGATCGTTCCAGCCCATATGCGGCACCTTGAGGGCGGGATCGGCGGGCTCGATCTTGACCACCTCGCCGGCAATCCAGCCCAAACCGTCGGTATCCTTGAACTCGCGCCCGATCGTGGCCATGAGCTGCATGCCGACACAGATGCCGAGGAAGGGGCGGCCGCGCTCTTCGACTGCCTCGCGCAGCGCCTCGAAAAGACCCGAACGTCCGCGGAGCGCGGCGGCACAGGCCGGGAAAGCCCCGTCGCCGGGCAGAACGATCCGGTCGGCGCGCGCCACGGTGTCGGGGTCGGCCGTCACCACAACCTCGCCCGTGCCGGTTTCCAAGGCCATCCGCTGGAACGCCTTTTCGGCAGAATGCAGGTTGCCCGATTCGTAATCGATGATCGCGGTCAGCATCAGTGCTCTCTCCTGGTCCGGCCCTTCCCCTGACCGGATCATCCGCCCGGGTCAAGCCCCCGACGGATCGTTCCGTTCGTCATAGGATCAGGTCGGATGATCCGGTCGCTGGTCTGACCGAGAGGGACCCGTTTCAAGGCAGCCGTTCAGAGCGCGCCCTTGGTCGAGGGGATGGCATCGGCCTTGCGGGGGTCGACCTCCACCGCCATGCGCAGGGCGCGGGCCGCCGCCTTGAACGCGGCCTCGGCGATGTGGTGGCTGTTGACGCCGTGCAGCAGGTCGACATGCAGCGTGATGCCGCCATGGGTGGCCAGCGCCTGAAAGAACTCGCGCACCAGCTCGGTGTCGAAGGTGCCGATCTTCTGTGTCGGAAGATCGAGATTCCAGACAAGGAAAGGCCGGCCCGACAGGTCGAGCGCACAGCGAACCTGGGCGTCGTCCATCGGCAGGTGACACTCGCCATAACGGCGGATGCCGCGCTTGTCGCCAAGCGCCTGTGCCAGCGCCTGACCCAGCGCGATACCCGTATCCTCGACCGTGTGATGGTCGTCGATGTGCAGATCGCCTTCGGCGCGGACGGTGATGTCGATCAGCGAATGGCGGGCCAGCTGATCAAGCATGTGATCGAAGAAGCCCACTCCGGTCTGCATGTCATAGCGCCCGGTCCCGTCGAGATCGAGCTCGACAGTGATCGCGGTTTCGGCTGTCTTCCGTGTGATCTGCGCGCGGCGCATGGGCGGATTCCTTTCGTCTTGCGCGGTGCTTATAGGCCGTGCCGGGCGCGTTTGGCCAGAGGGACGGGACACGCCCGGTTTGCCCTGTTGCCGTCGGGCGGGGGATTGCGCCCCCGCGCGCGGCATGCCAGCTTGGCCGCGACTTCAGACCATCCGGGGGCGCGTGCCATGTCTACCTGCGTTTTCATCCAGATCCGCTGCAAGCCGGGCACGACCTACAAGGTCGCCGAGGAGATCGCGCTGCGCGAGATCCATTCCGAGCTCTATTCCACCAGTGGCGAATACGACTTGTTGATGAAACTTTACATCCCCGAGGGCGAGGATGTCGGCAAGTTCATCAATGACCACCTGCTGAAGATCCCGAATATCGAGCGGTCGCTGACGACGATGACGTTCAAGGTGTTTTGAATGCCCGTGGCGCGCCTGACAGGTGCGCCGCGCCGTGGCGGCCAAATGCCCATCGCGCTGTTGGTGATCTTGAGAAACTGGAGCGGGCGATGAGATTCGAACTCACGACCCTTACCTTGGCAAGGTAATGCTCTACCCCTGAGCTACGCCCGCATCCGTTTGGCCATCTGGCCTGGGGTTCTCGATCTGGAGCGGGCGATGAGATTCGAACTCACGACCCTTACCTTGGCAAGGTAATGCTCTACCCCTGAGCTACGCCCGCCCCGTCGAGTGAGGAGGGAGATATAAATTCCCCCGCCTGCCTGCAAGCGGAAAATGCTGCGTGGACCGAAGAATTTTCCGGTCGCCCGACCGGTTGCGTTCAGATCAGGGCAAGAAGGTTGGCCAGCGCGCCGAGTATGATCGCCGTGAACGTCAGCACCATGCCCAGCTGGCGCAACAGCATGACCGGTTGCGCGCGGCCAAAGCCGATGGCGTGCATGACCCGACCGGCGAGGATAGCAAGTCCGAGACCGTGCAATGCCCAGACCGGGGTACCGGCCAGTTCGGCTGTGACCAGCAGCAGCAGGCCAATCGGGGCGTATTCGGCGCAGTTCGCATGGGTACGGATGGCGCGCTGAAGATCGGCATCGCCACCGTCTCCGGACGAGACGCGCGCGCGGCCACGGTGTCGGATGACGTCGGCGCTGAGAAAAATAAAGAGCAAAGCGATGAGCGCAGCGTAGAGCGGAGAAATGGAGAGCATGGGAAAATCCTCGGGCCTGAAATGAAGACGGCCGCGCCCGTGGGCACGACCGCTCATTTTCTAGGGTCGGTTATGAGTCATTCCAGTTCGACGAGCAGATCCTTGGCGTCGATCTGGCCGCCGGGCTGGACATGGACCGCCTTGATCGTGGCGTCATGCTCGGCGTGGATGCCAGTTTCCATCTTCATCGCTTCGATGGTCAGCAGCAGATCGCCGGCCGAGACCTTCTGGCCGGGTTGGACGCCGACCGAGGCGACGACACCGGGCATCGGAGCCGCGACATGGTTTGCGTTGCCCGGTTCGGCCTTTGGCCGCGCCACCGAGGCAGAGGCGACCTTGCGATTGGGAACGCGGATCACGCGTGGCTGGCCGTTGAGCTCGAAGAAGACCTTTACTTCGCCCTTGTCGTCGGTTTCTCCCACGGCCTGGCACCGGATTTCGAGTGTCTTGCCGGGGTCGATCTCGGCCGAGATCTCTTCGCCGGGTTCCATCCCGTAGAAGAATGTCCGCGTCGGCAGGGACCGGACCGGGCCGTATTGCCGGTGACGCCCCATGTAGTCGAGGAAGACCTTGGGATACATGAGGTATCCGTTCAGATCCTCGTCGTCGATCGCCTTGCCTTCAAGTTGCTCCGACAGCTCCTTGCGCGTGGCCTCGAGATCGACAGGTTCGAGATGCTTGCCGGGCCGCTCGGTGTTGGGCTCTTCGGTCTTCAGGACCTTGGTGACGATTTTCTCGGGGAAGCCACCGGGCGGCTGGCCGAGATTGCCGCGCATCATGTCGATCACCGAATCGGGAAAGGCGACATCGGTTTCGGCATCTTCGACCTGGGCGCGGGTCAGGCCTTGGCTGACCATCATCAGGGCCATGTCGCCCACCACCTTGGACGAGGGCGTGACCTTGACGATATCGCCGAACATCATGTTCACGTCGGCATAGGTGCGGGCGACCTCGTGCCAGCGTTCTTCCAGCCCCATGGAGCGCGCCTGCGCCTTGAGGTTGGTGAACTGACCGCCGGGCATCTCGTGGAGATAGACCTCGGATGCGGGTGCCTGCAGGCCCGACTCGAAGGCGGCGTAATGGGCGCGGACGGCCTCGAAATAGTCGCTGATCTCGCGCACCGCCGAGATATCGAGCCCGGTATCGCGGTCGGTGTGGCGCAGCGCCTCGACCACCGTGCCAAGGGTCGCCTGGCTGGTATTGCCGCTGAACGCGTCCATGGCGCAATCGACCGCATCCACCCCCGCCTCGGAGGCGGCGAGGATGGTGGCGCTGGCAATGCCGGCGGTGTCGTGGGTGTGGAAATGGATGGGCAGCCCCACCTCTTCCTTCAGAGCCCGGATCAGCTGGCGCGCAGCGGCGGGTTTCAAAAGCCCCGCCATGTCCTTGAGGCCCAGCACGTGCGCACCCGCGTCGCGCAGTTCCTTGGCCATGCCGACGTAGTACTTCAGGTCGTATTTCGACCGGTCCGGGTCGAGCATGTTGCCAGTGTAGCAGACAGTGCCCTCGCAGATCTTGCCCGACTCGATCACCGCGTCCATGGCGACGCGCATGTTCTCGACCCAGTTGAGCGAATCGAAGACGCGGAACACGTCGATGCCCTTGGCCGCTTCCTTGACGAAACTCTGCACCACGTTGTCGGGATAATTGGTGTAGCCGACGCCGTTCGAGCCGCGCAGAAGCATCTGCGTCATCAGGTTCGGCATCGCCTCGCGCAGATCGCGCAGGCGTTGCCAGGGGCATTCCTGAAGGAAGCGGTAGGCGACGTCGAACGTGGCGCCGCCCCAGCATTCCACGCTGAAAAGCTGTGGCAGGTTGGCGGCATAGGCGGGCGCGACCCGGATCATGTCGATCGACCGCATCCGCGTGGCGAGTAGCGACTGGTGCCCATCGCGCATGGTGGTGTCGGTGATCAGAAGGTGCCGCTGCGCCTTCATCCAGTCGGCGACGGCTTGCGGGCCTTTCTGTTCCAGAAGGTTGCGCGTGCCCATGAGCGGTTCGGCCCGTTTGGCGGGCGGCTTCGGCTCTTTGATATCGGCGCGGGGGCGGGGGCGGTCCTTGGTTTCGGGATGCCCGTTCACCGTGACATCGGCAATGTAGGTCAGCACCTTGGTGCCGCGGTCCTGCCGCTTCTTGAAGGTGAAGAGGTCCGGCGTCGTGTCGATGAACTTGGTTGTGTATTCGTTCGACAGGAAGGTCGGATGTTTCAGCAGGTTGATAACGAAATCGATATTCGTGCTGACACCCCGGATCCGGAATTCGCGCAGGGCGCGGTCCATCCGGTGGATCGCCTTTTCGGGCGTGGGTGCCCAGGCGGTGACCTTTGTCAGCAGCGAGTCATAGTAACGGGTGATGACGCCGCCCGCATAGGCGGTCCCGCCATCAAGTCGGATACCCATGCCAGTGGCTGAGCGGTAGGCTGTGATGCGCCCGTAATCGGGGATGAAGTTGTTCTGCGGGTCTTCGGTGGTGATCCGGGTCTGCAACGCGTGACCGTTGAGGCGGATAGCATCCTGGCTGTCCATCCCGGTGGCCTCGGCAATCGGCTTGCCCTCGGCGATCAATATCTGGGCCTGAACGATGTCGATGCCGGTCACCTCTTCGGTGACGGTGTGTTCGACCTGAACGCGGGGGTTCACCTCGATGAAGTAGAATTCGCCCGAATCCATGTCCATAAGGAACTCGACCGTGCCGGCGCATTCGTAATTCACATGCGCGCAGATCCGGCGGCCGAGATCGCACAGCTCTTCGCGCTGCGCATCGCTCAGATAGGGGGCAGGGGCGCGTTCCACGACTTTCTGGTTGCGCCGCTGGACCGAGCAGTCACGCTCCCACAGGTGATAGATCTGCCCGTGCTTGTCGCCGAGGATCTGCACCTCGACATGGCGGGCGCGGGTGATCATCTTTTCGAGATACCCCTCGCCATTGCCGAACGCGGCCTCGGCCTCGCGGCGGCCTTCCTTGACCTTCTCGACCAGCTCGTCGGGGCCGTTGATGGGGCGCATGCCGCGTCCGCCGCCGCCCCAGCTGGCCTTGAGCATCAGGGGATAGCCGATTTCATCGGCCTCGCGTGCAATGGCCTCCATGTCGTCGCCCAGCACCTCGGTCGCGGGGATCACCGGCACGCCGGCCTCCATCGCGACCTTGCGGGCGCTGGCCTTGTCGCCCAGCTTGCGCATCGTCTCGGCCCGGGGGCCGATGAAGGTGATGCCGTTCTGCACGCAGGCATCGACGAAATCGGGGTTCTCGGACAGCAGGCCATAGCCCGGATGGATCGCGTCGGCGCCGCATTCCTTGGCGACGCGGATCATCTCGTCGATCGAGAGATAGGCCGCGACCGGGCCCAGCCCCTCGCCGATGCGATAGGCTTCGTCCGCCTTGAAGCGGTGCAGGCCCAGCTTGTCCTCCTCGGCATAGACTGCGACGGTCTTCTTGCCCATCTCGTTGGCGGCGCGCATCACACGGATGGCGATCTCGCCGCGGTTGGCGATCAGGATCTTCTTGAAATCGGTCATTGCAGGTTCCGCGTCCAAACTGTTTGGCGGTGGGTTTTAAGGCCCATCTTGCGGCGGGTATATCCGCATTTCTGGGCATGGGCGGCATGTTAACGCTCGCAAACGTCGGATAATTCAGCGCAGCTCGATCGCGGGGGGCAAATCGGACAGCTTGGCCGCGCCGATCTGGCCCATATTCGCCTCCATGTCGCGGCGCAGGATGTCGATGACGTGATCGGGGCCGGGCGCGCCAAGCGCGGCCAGACCGAAGTGGAAAGCGCGGCCCGCCATCACGAAATCGGCCCCCAATGCCAGCGCGCGCAGGATGTCGAGGCCGCCTTCAATGCCGCTGTCGAAGATCAGCGGCAACTGTGTTGCGGCGCGGATCGCTGGCAACACCTCGGCCGCGCCGGGCGCGCCGTCGAACTGCCGACCGGCATGGTTCGAGATCCAGAGCGCGTCGACGCCTGCGGCCTCGAGGCGTTCGGCATCTTCGGCCCGCATCACGCCCTTGAGAATGAAGGGGCCATCCCAAGCATCGCGCAGCCAGTTGACGTAATCCATGTCGGGTGAGGTGCGCAGAAGGTAGCCGATATGCGCGGTCGGCGGCAGGTTCTGCTGGGCAGAGACGTATTTGTCGAGCGTCCGCATGCGCGGCATGCCACGGCGGGCCATGCCCATCGCCCAGGCGGGACGCGCGGCAATCTGTGCCAAAAGGCGCGGGGTCAGCTTGGGGGGCTGGGTGAGGCCGGACCGGATCTGCCGTTCGCGCCGTGACGCGACGGGCACGTCCACGGTAAGCACGAGGGTGGTAAACCCGGCATCGCGTGCCCGGTTCAGCAGATCCTGCCGGATCTCGGGCTTTTTCGGCGGGTAAAGTTGGAACCAGGCATGTTTGCCAAGGTGCGGCGCGAGATCCTCGGGGTTTTGGCTCGCCACGGTCGACAATGTATAAGGTATGCCGACTTGCGCCGCGGCTCGCGCCAGAAGCCCTTCGGCGTCGGGCCAGATCAGCCCCGACATGCCAATGGGCGAGATGCCGAAGGGCAGAGGAAACTCGCGCCCCAGCAGGGTGGTCGACAGGTCGAAATCGAGCGCGCCATGCAGGATCGAGGGCATGAAGCCCACACGGTCAAGGGCCGACCGGTTGCGGGCCTTGGTCGCTTCGACGCCCGTTCCGCTGTCGAGATACTCCCACACGAAACGGGGCAGCCTGCGCCGCGCGCGCCACTTCAGATCCATTATGCCGGGATAGGTGCTGTGCAGGTCCATGACTGCAGTTGACGTGCGCGCAATGAGATTGTCCAGACCGCAAAGGCTGAAATCGCGCGGATGCGCCCCCATGTTAACCTGCGTTAACGTTCTGTTAACCAAGGTTAACGAATCGGGAGGCGTGCGAAGATGGGCGAGGTCGAACTTGCGGCGCTGCTATGCGCCTTTCTGGCAGGCAGCGACGCAGAGACACGGCAGTATTTCGACGTGAACGGCATCTCGCGCTACGTCCGCGTCGATTGCGAAACCGAAAGCCATGTCATCGAGATCGGGCTGGATGGCAAATCCTCGTCGCGTGACAGCGTGCACCAGGCACTGTTCGCGGCAAGCCTGACCGGCAAAAGCCCGGCCGTCATCCTGATCGACCGGGACGGCCATGAGGGACGTTTCGAATATGAGATGCGCAAGGTGGCGCCCGCGGCCGGGGTGATATACGTCACCTGCAGCCAGGCGGCGATCGAACGGTGGTCCGCGACGGCACCCTCGCGGGGGCGCAGTGGAAACGACCTGCCACGCGGTCAGGCAGGGCTGGCCTGCGATTTGCGCGCGCTCCTGCCCGAGCAGGTGGCCGAGGCGGGTTAGGGTGGAACTGAATTAGGGTAGAACAATTGCTGAACACGGCTTTTCTTGGAGCCCGCGTAACTGTATCTTGTGCGGCATGAGCAGTTTTGATGACAGCGACGCGTTCGAGAGCGCCTCTCTCTCGGCCCGGGCAATGGCCGCGCGGCCGATGCCCTATCTCGACGATCTGAACTCGGCACAGCGCGAAGCGGTGGAGCGGCTGGATGGCCCGGTCCTCATGCTGGCGGGCGCGGGTACCGGAAAGACCAAGGCGTTGACGGCGCGGATCGTGCATCTGCTCAATACCGGCACCGCGCGTCCGAACGAGATCCTTGCGGTGACATTCACCAACAAGGCCGCGCGCGAGATGAAGAACCGCGTGGGCCGGATGCTGGGCCAGCCGGCCGAGGGTATGCCGTGGCTTGGCACCTTTCACTCGATCTGCGTCAAGCTGCTGCGCCGGCATGCGGAACTGGTGGATCTCAAGTCGAACTTCACCATCCTCGATACAGACGACCAGCTGCGCCTGCTCAAGCAATTGGTGCAGGCCGCGGGAATCGATGACAAGCGCTGGCCCGCGCGGATGCTGTCAGGGATCATCGACGACTGGAAGAACCGCGCCTTGACGCCGGACAAGGTGCCGGCCGCCGATGCGGGCGCTTACAACCACAAGGGTGTGGAGCTTTACGCCCAGTATCAGCGTCGGCTGATCGAGCTGAACGCCGTGGATTTCGGAGACCTGCTGTTGCACATGGTTACGATATTCCAGGCGCATGAGGACGTTCTGGCGCAATACCAACGCTGGTTTCGCTACATCCTTGTGGACGAATATCAGGATACCAACGTCGCCCAGTACCTCTGGCTGCGCCTGCTGGCCGCGGGGCATCGCAACATCTGCTGCGTCGGCGACGACGACCAGTCGATCTATGGCTGGCGCGGCGCCGAGGTGGGCAACATCCTGCGGTTCGAAAAGGATTTCCCGGGGGCGCATGTGGTTCGCCTGGAGCAGAACTATCGTTCGACCCCGCATATCCTTGCGGCCGCATCAGGTGTGATCCGGGGAAACCAGGGGCGGCTGGGCAAGGAATTGTGGACAGAGGCCGAGGAGGGCGAAAAGGTCCGCCTGATCGGCCATTGGGATGGCGAGGAAGAGGCACGCTGGATCGGCGAGGAGATCGACGCGATGCAGGGCGGCACCCGCGGGATGCGGGCCTATTCGCTCGACGAAATGGCGATCCTTGTGCGCGCGTCGCACCAGATGCGCGCCTTCGAGGACCGTTTCCTGACGATCGGGCTGCCCTACAAGGTGATCGGTGGTCCACGATTCTACGAACGGATGGAGATCCGCGATGCGATGGCCTATTTCCGGCTTGTCGTCTCGCCCGAGGATGACCTGGCCTTTGAGCGCATCGTAAACACGCCCAAGCGTGGCCTGGGCGACAAGGCGCAGCAGACCATCCAGATGACCGCCCGCGCCAATGGCGTGCCGTTGGTTGAGGGCGCGCGGATCGCGGTCGAGGAGGGCACAATCAAGGGCAAGGGGGGCGGCGCGCTGCGCGAGCTGATCGAGGGGCTGGCGCGCTGGAGGGCTGTTGCGAAATCTGAGCTAACACTGGGTGGGCGCAGGCCGCGATCTTTGCTTGGTGAAGAATACGATGCCTCTTTCCGTCAGGATAATGATGACGAGGCAGTGATTGAGCGGGATTCTAACGAACTAAGATATGACCACGTAGAACTAGCGCAGATCATCCTGGATGAATCCGGCTACACGGCGATGTGGCAGAACGACAAGACGCCCGAAGCGCCGGGGCGGTTGGAAAACCTCAAGGAACTGGTCAACCAGCTCGACAATTTCGAGAACCTGCAAGGGTTCCTGGAGCATGTCAGCCTGATCATGGACAACGAACAGTCCGAGGAAGGTGCCAAAGTGTCGATCATGACGCTGCACGCCGCCAAGGGGTTGGAGTTTCCCGCGGTGTTCCTTCCAGGTTGGGAGGATGGGCTGTTTCCGTCGCAGCGATCGATGGACGAATCGGGCCTCAAGGGGCTCGAGGAGGAGCGGCGGCTGGCCTATGTCGGCATCACGCGGGCCGAAGAGGTCTGCACCATCTCTTTCGCCGCGAACCGGCGGGTCTTCGGCCAATGGCAGAATGCGCTTCCTTCGCGTTTTATCGACGAGCTGCCCGAGGATCATGTCGAGGTTCTGACGCCGCCGGGCCTCTATGGCTCGGGCGGGGTCGCATCGACCATCGACAGCCGTGTGGCCGAGGCCAATGTCTATAATTCTCCGGGATGGAAACGCCTGCAGGCGCGCCAGGGTGAACGTGGATTGAGCCAGCCGAAGGAAAGCCGCAACACGGTGATCGACCTGACGGCCGTTGCAAGCTTCACCACGGGCGAACGCGTGTTTCACCAGAAATTCGGCTACGGCGCGGTAACGGGCATCGAAGGTGACAAGGTCGAGGTGGATTTCGACAAGGCCGGGACCAAGAAGGTGGTGGCCCGGTTCCTGAGCGCCAAGGACGACGTTCCGTTCTGAGGAGTCGGGCGCTCCCGCCCCCTGATCATGCAGCGAAGCTGCACGCCCAGGCGTTGGGCGTGGCATGCGGCCTGTCGCCCGCATGCGGTATCGCGTGAGTGGTGGAATTTCCCGAAGGATGAGCGGCGGCACCGTGGGGAGGACCGGTGCCGCCGCAGAACACTGCCCGGGCAAGGGAGGAGACAGCCAGGGCATTTCGGTTTTCCGGAAAATGCCGGAACGGACCGAGGTGACGGCGCATCCGACAGGAAGGGAGCACTGCGACGCCGCCAGCACTGAAACTGCGCAGGTTCAGTTTGGGTTCCCGTCTTTTCGAACTTTTTTGGGGAGTGACGAAAAAGAGGAAGCGGCGACGTCAGGGAGGAGGAAGACGCCGCCGCTCTCTTTACGCATCCGGGCAGGGAGGAGGAGGCCCGTCTGCATTCAGTTCCGGCCTGTTGGGCCGGTATGGGGTGCGCGGCGGCGCTAGGGAGGAGGAGGGCGCCGCCGCTGTCGTGCACGTCCCGGGTAGGGAGGAGGAGAACCCAGGGTGCCTCGATCCGGCTTTTGGCCGGAAAAGGGTGCGGCGGCATCAGGGAGGAGGAAGATGCCGCCGCGAAGGTCAGACCCTCAGGGAGGAGGAGGAGGGCCTGATCTCGTGTGTTCTGTCGCGCTCAGCGCGCGGTTGCCTCGTAGGCTGCCTGAATTGCGATGCGCTTGATCATCGAGCGGTGCAGGCCCAGATCGGCCAGCTCGCGACCCGAAAGTGCGCCGAGTTCGTTTACGGTCTGGCGATAAAGCCGGTAGCGGGCGATGCGGGTGCGAAGCGCGCCGATCCAGCTGTCGAGGCTATCGGTGTGCGATGCGTGCGTCGCTGTGAATTCTGTCGTTGCGGCCATGTCTTTTTTTACCTGCGTCGTCGTTCGCGTCATGCCGCGTCGTTGGCGGCGTGTTGAGATTGAAAATAGGCAAATGCTGCGGGTGCACAATGGCTGGCATGCTCAACGCTGCTATGCAGCAATTGCATGGATTGTTGTTAGAAATCATCCGGTTGGCAAAATCAGCATGAAAATAAGGGGTTTCCGCCTCCCGGTCAGACCGTGTGGTCTGTCGAGTGAATAAAAGTTGACCTTGGGATAAGCCTAAAGGTTACGCACGGTGACGTTTTTTCGGTCCTTGACGAAACGGCCTCGAGATCCTTCGAGCGCAGAAACTTGGCTGGTCGTCGGCCTTGAACCTCGTATGGGAAATCGTGGGACGGATCTGGGAGCGGCTCCCCAAACTTCTTCGTCTTTCTGAGTTGCGGGTTCGTTGGGGCTGTGATTCGTCCCTGATTTGCGAGGCCAAAACGGGAACATGTTGCGCAGCATTCGGATTGCTGAAATTTTTCCGGGAATTCGTGGGCAAGTATCTGGGAAGGCACGCATGTCTACATATCGCTGTTGGGCAGTTTCGCGCGTCTATATGTTCCACTTTTTTCGTTCATGATGACGGGCGAGAACGGCTTTCTTTGCGCGTCGCTACAGAAATTCCCAAACTGGGCTATTGATTTCCATGAATTCCCATGGCATCCCTTGTTCATCCGATGAGGACGAGGCGACACAACGGGGCCAACGGAAAAATCCACCCCGGAAACGATAAGAAAAAAACGGTTTCATACAGGCAGCTCCTCTTCATCGAACAAAGAGATCCGGCGCGCGGGCGAGCAGACATCCCCCCAGGTGGCGCGCGCAGTCGGACACCCCGCAAGGCGGGTAAAGGCGGCGGGTTGATCAGTGGCAGCAGATCAACCCGCCGTTTTCAGTTT